>CANQRK010000020.1 GCA_947626245.1 uncultured Paenalcaligenes sp.
TGTGGTGAGCGGGGGCAAACATAAAGCCAATGTTGATGTCTTCGATACTTTGCGCCACTTGCTCGGGGTGTAGGTCTAGTTTAGCACCTAGCGCCTCTAATACATCAGCGCTGCCCGAAGAGGAGGACGCACTGCGGCCACCATGCTTGGCCACTTTGACTCCAGCGGCTGCCACCACAAACATGGCAGCGGTAGAAATATTAAAGGTGTTGCTGCCGTCACCACCTGTGCCACACATATCTAATAGGTTATCGGGATTATGTGTAATCACAGGGGTGGCGAACTCGCGCATGACTTCGGCAGCGGCTGCAATTTCGCCAATAGTTTCTTTTTTGACGCGTAGTCCCATGAGTAAGGCACTGGCCATGACGGGAGACATCTCACCACGCATTAACATGCGCATCAGGTGCAGCATTTCATCATGAAAAATTTCACGGTGCTCAATGCAGCGGGTAAGGGCTTCAGTAGGGGTAATGGTTAAAGGGTCTTTTTTCATGGTGATGACTTAGGCGTTTAAAAAGTTCTGTAAAAGTTGATGTCCGTGTTCGCTAAGGATGGATTCAGGGTGGAACTGTACCGCACTAATGGGTAAGGTTTTATGACGTAAGCCCATGATTTCCCCATCCTCAGTTTGAGCGGTAATAGTGAAGCAATCGGGCAAACTGGCTGCGTCCACGGCAAGGGAGTGGTAGCGTGTGACGTTCATGGGGCTAGGGAGGTGATGAAAGACATCGGAACCATCATGTGTAATAGGCGAGACTTTACCGTGCATAATTTGTTTGGCATGCACCACTTTACCGCCAAAGGCTTGCGCAATGGCTTGGTGACCCAAGCAGACCCCTAACAAGGGCACTTTACCGGCAAAATGTTGAATGACCTCTAAGCTGATACCGGCATTGTCAGGATTGCTTGGCCCAGGGGAAATGCAGATGTAGTCGGGGTTAAGGGCTTCAATGTCGGCAAGGGTGCATTGGTCGTTGCGTCGTACTTCGACGGGAACACCCAGTTCCTCAAAATATTGCACCAAGTTATAGGTAAATGAGTCGTAGTTGTCGAGCATAAATAACATGATGGATCCTTAAAAACCAGAGGCAAGAAAAAGTAAATTAAATGGGATCGTCTAGACCGAATTGCACTTGCTCCGCAGCGCGTAGCATGGCGCGAGCTTTGGCTTCGGTTTCTTGCCACTCCAGTTCTGGGACAGAGTCTGCCACAATACCCGCCGCGGCTTGTACAAAGAGTTGGCCGTCTTGGACTACGCCAGTGCGAATAGCAATGGCCACATCCATCTCGCCGCTGTAGCTCAAGTAGCCGGCGGCCCCGCCGTAGATGCCACGACGTACAGGCTCTAGTTCATCAATAATTTCCATGGCTCGGACTTTAGGGGCTCCGGTAAGGGTACCAGCGGGGAAGCTAGCTTTAAGCACATCCATGCTGCTCATGTTGTCTTGAAGTTCGCCGCGCACATTGGAAACCAAATGTTGTACGTGTGAGTAGCGCTCAATGGACATGGTGTCGGTGACCTCGACCGTACCGGCTTTGGTGATACGGCCTAAGTCATTACGGGCTAGATCAATCAGCATGACGTGTTCAGCACGTTCTTTGGGGTCTGCTTGTAGTTCAGCTGCCAGTTGGGCGTCCTCTTCGGGGGTACCACCGCGACGACGGGTGCCTGCTAAAGGGCGGATCGTCACAAATTGCTTGTCTTCGCCTTGAACGCATTGCTTTTCTTGACGCACTAAAATTTCTGGTGATGAACCCACTACTTGGAAATCATCAAAATTCCAGAAGTACATGTACGGAGAGGGGTTGAGTGAACGCAGAGCGCGGTATAAGGACAGCGGAGAGTCACGGAAGGGTTTGGTAATGACCTGGCCGACTTGAACCTGCATGATTTCGCCGTCGGTAATGTATTGCTTGGCTTGGGCTACCGCTGCCAAGTAGTCGTCTTTAGCAAAAGGGCGCTTCTCGACGGTTTCTAGGCTAGCGTATGAGTAGGGAATGGTGACAGGGTGGCGTAGTTTTTCGCGTAGCTCGCGTAAACGACGACGGGCATTGGTGAAACTTTCGGCTACATTGGGGTCGGCGTACACAATAAGGTAGGTGCGACCCGCTAGATTATCCACAATGACTAGTTCATCAATGTGTAGTAGCAGAAGATCAGGAGTCCCCGTTTGGCCTTCTGGAAATGGTTTAACGGTAGGGCCTAGACTCGGCTCAATGTGACGTACGGTATCGTAACCAAAGTAGCCCGCCAAACCGCCACAAAAACGGGGCATACCTGGGCGTAAAGCCACTTTAAAACGTGCTTGGTAGTTTTCAATAAAATCGAGAGGGTTACCTTCGTAGCTTTCAAGAACCTGACCTTCGTGTACTAACTCGGTGGTGGTGCCTGTAGCACGAATGATGGTTTTGGCAGGTAGACCAATAAACGAATAGCGTCCAAATTGCTCGCCACCAATCACGGATTCCATCAAACAACTATTAGCACCGTGCTCGGCGCTAGTGTGTGCCAGTTTTAGGTAGATGGACAGAGGGGTGTCTAGATCCGCATAGGTTTCGACTATTAGCGGTATGCGGTTAAATCCTTGAGCAGCCAGTGCTTTAAATTCGATTTCAGTCATAGTCAGGCCTTTGAGTCAGAAGAGAGTGTCAAGAGCCGGACTATTCAAGATACAAAAAAGCCCGGCTCTGGGTAGAGTTCCGGGCTTTTTGGTGCGCGTTGTGTAACCTAATAAATAGCTAGATAAAACTACACAACGGCCTTAAGTGCAAGCGACCCGGAACACGAACGCCACCAGCGCCAATAGGCGCCGTAGGTAGAGTAAGAGTTGCGGTTCGTTTGCATAAATTTGGGTACTTAGTTACGAGTAGTATTTGATGAGGCTGCCCATTGAGCAGCGGCTTCAATACTGCAAACTATACCATCACAATTTAAATCTTGCACCTTTTTCCCTTCGTTGTAGCCATAAGGAACTAAAAGCACATCGATACCGGCTTGCTGTGCCGCCAGACTGTCATTGCTGGAATCACCGATGACTAAGGCCTCGCTAGGATCAACTTTTAGTTGTTCGCAGGCATAGAGAAATGGCATAGGGTGAGGTTTTTTCTGGGCGCAGCTGTCTCCTCCGACGAGCAGATCAAAAAAGGCATCAAGTCGCATTTGTTGTAACAAATCGGGGACATATTGAATGGGTTTGTTTGTCACAAGTGCTAACTGACATCCCGCCTTTTGAAAGAGCCTTAACCCCTCGATCACACCAGGAAAAACGCGTGCTAAGCTGGACTGGGTGCGCGTTTGGTAGTGCTGCGCAAAAATACCTTGAGCCCGTTCGATTAACTGAGCAGAGGCTTGAGAAGCCGTGGCGTGTTGAAGGCTTAAGGCGACAAGGTGATCCGTGCCTTTGCCTACAAAGGTGCTAATGAGATCTTGGCTTAATGGCTCAAGGCCAAGAGCCATTAAGGTACTGTTCGTGCTGTGGGCAATATCAGGAATAGAGTCCACCAACGTGCCATCAAGATCGAAAAGGATTGCTTTGTAGCGCATAGCCGATGCACCAAATTAAGCAGAAAGGCCATCAGCGGCTGCAATCGCTGCACGCATAGTTTGGATTTCTTGGGCGTAGTCGTCTTTGCTAAAAATAGCCGAGCCAGCGACAAAGGCATCAGCACCCGCAGCACGAATGGCTTGGATGTTTTGAGCGGTGACGCCACCATCGACCTGTAAGTGAATGGGGTGACCACCCGCATCGACCCAGTTATCGATACGTGCGCGCGCGTGTCGAATCTTGTCTAGGGTACCGGGAATAAATTTCTGTCCACCAAAGCCTGGATTGACTGACATCAAAAGGATGAGATCGACTTTATCCATGACATAGTCAAGATGGCTAAGAGACGTGCCGGGGTTAAATACCAGACCGGCTTTGCAACCGTGGTCTTTAATTAGCGCCAAAGTACGATCTATGTGGCTTGAAGCCTCAGGGTGAAAGCTGATTAAATTAGCGCCTGCTTTAGCAAAGGGTTCGACTAGGCTATCGACGGGCTCTACCATAAGGTGTACATCAATAGGCGCTGTCGTGTGAGGGCGTAGTGCAGCACAGACCATGGGACCAAAACTGAGGTTGGGCACATAGTGATTATCCATCACATCAAAGTGGATCCAGTCAGCACCAGCGGCAATCACATTGCGGACTTCTTCGCCTAGACGAGCAAAATCGGCGGCTAGGATACTAGGGGCAATAAGAGCAGGTTGTTTGTGAGACATAACGTTAGGGCAAATAATGAGGGGTACAGTGCGCACAACCGATGAGTAATTCTCTGGGCTGTGGTGTAATACATAATGGCATTGTAAACAGCTATTAGATCTGGAGCGAACTTATTTCTATGCAGTCCAACGACATCGTAGTGGTGGTAACACCGCAATACCTTCCCGAACAATCTGAACCAAATCAACACCGATATTTATTTTCTTACCGTGTTCAAGTGCGTAATAATAGTGCTCAGGCAGCGCAACTTATTAGTCGCCATTGGGTTATTACTGACGCCGAGCAAAGTACACACGAGGTTCGTGGTTTAGGTGTAGTAGGCAAACAGCCTCTTATTGCTCCGGGCGAGGTTTTTGAATACAGCAGTGGTTGTCCATTGTCTACTCCCTTTGGCACGATGAAAGGCTCGTTTCATTTTGTAGGTGAAAACGGCATACCTTTTGATGTCAATATTGATGAGTTTGTGTTGGCTATGCCGCGCACTCTACACTAAACGAGGTAGTCATGACTGCAGTATTACGCTATTTCGGTCTAGGAGCGATGACGTTGCTGTTAGCAGCATGCTCTACGCCCCAAGGCCCTTCTTCTCCTGTGGCTGTGGGTGAAACGCCCGCAGAGTCTCCCCAAACAGACATTAGCCAAAAACCGTTACAGGTGCCCAGCTTAGATCAGTTGCCTGAAACACCGGTGCGTCCTTTGGCATCCCAGTTTCAATCCGTGCAGTGGGGGGCCTTACCCGGCTGGAACAATGACGAACTTGATCAGGTCTGGAAAGGCTTTATCAATAACTGCAAAGGCTTAATGCGGCCAGTGAGTGGTTCGTTAGCGATGCCGGCCCGTGCTGCACCGCGTGTTTGGCAACCTGTGTGTCAGGCGGCACAAAATAGTGGCTTAGGTGCAGACAGCACGCAAACCGCCGCTATTCGTCAGTTTTTAGAAACTCATTTGCAGCCGTGGCGTCTTTTAGATGGACAAGGAAAGTTGGCTAAAAATACGGTTACGGGTTACTACGAGCCGTTGTTGCAGGCATCCAAGCGTCAACATGGTGTGTACCAGTGGCCGTTGTATGCGGTGCCCAACGATTTGCTAACCGTTGATTTAGGTGGTCTTTACCCCGAGCTGGCTGGTAAACGTATTCGTGGCAAGGTGACGAATGGCAACCGGGTCGTTCCTTATGACACGCGTGCTGAAATCAATAGCAACCCACAACGTCAGCCCAAGGTCTTAGTGTGGGCAGCCGATCCGGTCGAAGCTTTTTTCTTGCAAATTCAAGGTTCTGGTCGAGCCGTCTTAGACAATGGCAAAGCGGTCCGCTTGGCCTACGGCGATCACAATGGCCACCCTTATAGCTCCATTGGGAAATGGCTTGCTGATCAGGGCGAGCTGCCTTTGGCACAAACCTCTATGCAGAACATCAAGCAGTGGGCTAAAGACAATCCACATCGAGTGCATGAAATGCTCAATGTGAACAAGGCTATGGTGTTCTTTAACGAGGAAATTATTACCGATCCGCAGCTAGGACCTAAAGGGGCCTATGGTATTCCCCTGATTGCCGAGCGTGCAGTGGCGGTAGACCCGACTTTTGTACCTTTGGGCACACCGGTGTATTTAGCAACCACGTATCCTGCGACCAATACGCCGTTGCGTAAATTGGTTTTTGCTCAAGACACCGGGGCTGCCATTAAAGGGGCAGCGCGTACCGACTTTTACTGGGGTACGGGCGATCAAGCCGGCGCTCAAGCGGGGCGCATGAAACAAAATGGAGAAATGTGGGTACTGTGGCCTAAAGGGGCTGGAGCTCCAACTGCACGATGAAAACAGAATCAATACTTGTATGTGGGGGCGGGTTGGCCGGTATGGCCACCGCTCTGGGTCTAAAAAAAGCCGGCTTCGAGGTCAGTGTGTTGGCACCAGCCTATCAGCCCATGGCATTGGCCGAGCAACAATATCATCCTCGTGTGTATGCGTTGTCCGCTGCTAGCCAGCAATTTCTAGAGCGTCTAGGTGCCTGGGGTTTGATGCGTAGCGAACGCATTACGCCTGTTAATGGCATGGAGCTTTACGGTGATGGCGATGGTTTTGTACAACTCGATGCATGGCAAAATGCCCAAACCACACTGACGTGGATAGTAGAGTCCGGCGAGCTTGAACGAGCGTTGTATCAAGCCTTGCAGGTATTTAGTGTGCCGTGGCATCAGGATTTGTTCGCCGACCTAACCGCTAATGGCGTGCTGACTCAAAGTGGGCAAACGTTGCCGGCTGATTTGGTTATCGGGGCAGATGGAGCCCGTTCCTTAGTGCGCAGTAAAGCGCATATCGAACACCACTCAACCCCTTATCATCATGATGGGGTGGTGGCGCATCTTAACATCGAGCTGCCTCATCAAAATATGGCTTATCAATGGTTTACGGGTGACTCCGTCTTGGCTTTATTGCCTTTGCCTGATACCAATGAGGGGCCGCAAGTGTCTATGGTGTGGTCAACGCAAGCGCAGCAGGCACAGGATTTTATGGCGCTAGATGAGTCAGCACAACAACAGCATATTCAGCGTCTACTTGGTGCATTGACACAACATCGTTTAGGAAAGTTACGTTTGCGTAGCAAGCCCTTTGCTTTTCCTCTAACTCTAGAGCGTAGTGCCATGATTGCACCTCGTGTGGCGTTAGTAGGAGACGCGGCGCATCGAGTGCATCCTTTAGCGGGTCAAGGGCTGAACTTAGGCTTGGGCGATATCGAGGAACTCATCCGCGTTTTACAAGACAAACCCAGCTATCAATCTGTGGGTGAACAACGCGTACTAGAGCGCTATCGTCGAGCCCGTCTTGAACCTGTGTTAGCCATGCGTTTAGTCACACATGGGCTGCACCAGTTGTTTGCCACACAGGTAGCACCTATTGCGTTAGCGCGTAATGTAGGGATGAAGCTAGTCGACAAGCTTCCCTTTATCAAACGCCATTTAATAGCTGGCGCTGCCGGCAAAATCGGTTTTTAAATGCACCAACTTGGGCATTAAGTCAACGTTATGGGCGCTGTATGCCGCCTATTTGGGGAAAGGAATGAAATTGAGCTTAGCAGCGCGTGTGGCTGCCTTGACGTTATTGTGTACTAGCTGGACGGCTGCGGCTCAGACGCTGTCGGTGTCTGACGAGGTATTAAATCAGGCTAAACAGCGCTTTGAAACGCAATTCGAAGGAATCACGGTGGATGAGGTTTCGGCCACTCCATTCAACGATTTGCTCGAACTACGCTTGGGTAACGATGTGCTATACACCAATTCCAATGTGGATTTCGTGTTGCAAGGGTCTTTGGTTGATGTCAAAAGCCGTACCGATTTAACCGCGCAGCGTTTAGAGCAATTAAATCGAGTGGATTTTGCTAGTTTCCCTCTTGATAAAGCCGTGAAAACGGTCAAGGGTGATGGTTCGCGTCAGATTGTGGTGTTCGAGGATCCTAATTGCGTTTATTGCAAGCGCTTGCATCAAAGCTTGGCTGAGATCGACAACGTGACAGTGCACACTTTGTTGTATCCCATTCTTACGCCTGACTCCAAAGTGAAGTCAGAATCCGTATTGTGTGCCGATGATCCGGCCGCAACATGGATGGCGTGGATGTTAAACAACAAAACGCCTCCGGCTCAAACCTGCGAGAACCCTATTGATGAATTATTAGCATTGGGCATGTCATTAGGCGTACAAGGCACACCTTCGATCTTTTTTGAAGATGGCTCCAGAGCCAATGGTTGGTTGCCAGCAGATCAATTAGAGTTACGCCTCGAGGAAGCCACTACTGGTAAAAGCGCAGCTAGCGAACCTGACAATACTTAACTATTAATATTGCCTAACATCACAGACAATAAATAAGCTATTTGTTGCTAACTTGCTGCAATGACGTTGTATTTATTGTTTATGAGAAATGCCAAACAAACCGTTGTCTTATTCCAAGGCACAAAAACCACTCAAGAAATAGGAACAGACCTGAGTCGACAAGGGACTTTAACCTATTGCCAAGCCGATACCGTAGAGCAATTACAGCTGCTGCTCGATGAGCAGCGAGCTGCCTTAATTGGCTTTCAAGCGTCTCAGTTACCCTTAGCTATTACGGTGGCTTATATCAGAACGCTCATCGGTTTAGGTGGGTTGATTGTTATCACTGCTTCTGATGAGGGCGATGCCGCCGCTGACTATTTGTTGGCTGGGGCGGATGCCGTTGTGTCAGCTCAATCTGCTAGTGCAATGGCGCTGTTGGCGTGGCAAACGGTATTAGTGCGTAGGGCAGATGGCTTTATGCGTTTACAGGCCGAGCGTTACGATGAGTCGCCATCTCCATTACCACCTCCACAGGGGCAGCTGCCTTCATCCAATGTTGTCGCCGAGCCCGATGCCTGGGTGTTGGTTGAGGGGGGGTGGCATTTAAAAAGTCCAGCAGGTGATACATTCAGCCTTACCTCCAGTGAACGATTTTTTTTAGAAAGCTTTATCGGAGAGCGCAATAAACGTGTCAGCCGAATGGCTTTGCTGACCAAAAATGCGAGCTTAAATGAGAGCAGTCGCGCGATTGACTCGTTATTAAGCCGCTTGCGTCGCAAACTCAAACAAAAAAATACGCATTTGCCGGTGAAAGCCGTACACGGCTGGGGTTATAGCTTTAGCGGTCTATTGCTTAGCGAAGACGAAACAAAGGCAGGGCGATTTGTAGAGCCCGAAGCGTTAGTGACGGCGATGTCTACGTTACGACAAGAATTCAGTAGTCGAGCCCAGTTTGACGAGCAGCTTCAGTCTGAGCGTTTTGGTTTCAGCTATCACCCTGTATTGGATACAAAAACAGATCAAATTGTTAGTGCCGTAGCTATTTTGGAGTGGCAAGATGCGCAAGGGCAGCATGTTTCCGTCGATCGTATTGCTCCATATTTAGAAGCCATTGGTGTATTGGAAAAGCTAAGTCATTGGGCCTTGCGTAGGCTACAGCTAGAAATACAAGCGTGGGAGGCCGATTATGAGGTGCAGATTCCTTTGTATATCAGCTTGCCGGCTTCGCTATTACTGAATAATCGCTTTAAGTGGGAGCGTTTAGCTGCTTTGGGACAGTCTGGTCGGCTTACCGTGGTTTTGAGTGACTTGACGCCAGAGATGGATGTGTCTGCCTTACGACTAGT
The DNA here is from genome assembly GCA_947626245.1 of uncultured Paenalcaligenes sp. Taxonomy (GTDB): domain Bacteria; phylum Pseudomonadota; class Gammaproteobacteria; order Burkholderiales; family Burkholderiaceae_B; genus Paenalcaligenes. The sequence continues at coordinate 9,419 of CANQRK010000020.1, forward strand.
GGTTCGTAAGCTACAACAGTGTGGCATGGTGGTGTGGGCCTGTGCGAATAATCCCGTTATTTTGACTTACCTGCAGACTCATGTAGGGTTTGAGGGGGTATGTTTTGATCACTTGGCCGATACGGTAGAAGCACAGCAAAGCCAAGATCTCGAACAGATCTTGGATCATATACAGCAGCATAATTGGCCTACGCTTAGTTTCAGTATTGGAACCCTATCACAGCGTTATTTTAGTGAGCATCTGGGTATTCGTTATATGGCCGGTAGTGTGATTGCGATGGATCTATCCCGAGATGGTTTATTGTTGTTTTGGGCCAGTCGTTCTAATAATAAAAATGTACCTGTCGTTAATGAGGCCTAAGGCGAGGCATGCTTTTAGTTTAAGAGTGCCTATGCTTATATAATGGTCTTTTTACTGGGGGTTGTATGCTAGATCAAAAGACCACGGATTCCTTAGTTGCCTTAGACGGGACGAATCCAGCACTAAAAATTAAACTACAGAGTCATCATTATGGCTTTGCGCAAACCGCAAATGCGATGCCTTTGGCGCAAAGCGAGTACGAGCAAGCGTGTAAATACTATCCGATCGTGTTTATTGCCACCGATACCCAAGCAACACAGTTGCAATCGGTCGTTTTAATGGGCTTTGAGGCCGAGCAAAATTTATTTGTGAAATCGGATGGTAGTTGGGAACCATCGCATTATATTCCTGCCTATGCGCAGCGTCATCCCTACCAATTAGGTTGGGATAGCACCCAGCAGCAGCCTGTGGTGTATGTCGAGTCCACCTATCCTGGGTTAAACCAAGACGAAGGCATGGCTTTTTACGAAAATGGCGAGCCCAGCGATTATTTGCAGCAAATTACCCATGCTTTGTACACGCTAGAGCGTGAGCTAGAGCAAACTCAGCAGTGGGCCATGCGTCTAAAAGAAAAGGGGCTACTCGCTGAGCAAAATGTGAATTTAACCATAGACGGTCAAACGCAAAGTATCGCTGGAGTCTGGGTAGTGGACTTTAGTCAGTTAGACCAACTGGATGACACTGAATTAGCTCAGTTGTATCACAATGGCTCGCTGTCTTTAATCGAGCAGCATCGGGTTTCGCTTAGTAACTTGGATGTATTGGCGCAGCGCGTTGGCTCCTAAAATGGCGCCTAAACCGCGTTTTATCCCTAAGGGCATTGTGGCGACAGCCGAGCAGATCGCTATTCAATGCTCGCAACATCGTATTACGCTGATTGAGGCAAATGCAGGGGCTGCTAAAACCACCACCTTGGCATTACGTATTGCCGAGGGATTAGCACGTGGTCTAGTCCCCGAGCAAATCCTAGCCTTGGTGTTTACACCCGAAGCGCGTGAAGTACTGCATCAGCGATTAATACAGCTGGGGGTTGCGCCGATAGTGGTACGCAAGCTGCCTTTGCACACAGTAGAGGAGTTTGCGCGTCAAGTCCTCAGCTTCTGGGAGGAAAGCCTTCCTCCTAGCTTAGACAGTTTGCACGAGCTTAAACCCATGGCACTAGAGGCGCTGGAGCATCTGAGTCAAAAGCAAGATCAGCTGCCTTATGGTGAGGAGCTAGAGTTTAGAACGCATCATGTGGCACTAAGCCAGTTTTTTGAAAGCCAGTTGCGTTTAAAAGCGAGTTTAAATGTCTTTGTGTCCGAGGATGAGACCGCCTCCGAAAAAGCATTACAGGCGGGGGTGACCCTAAGCGATTTACTTTGGACTCAACATTACGAGATCTTGCGTCAAAGCCCCTACGAGGGGGTGTTGTTCAGAGGCCCCCAAGACGGCACCTATGATTTGGCTTGTACCTTATTGGAACAACGCGAGTTATTGGATCTATTGCCCGAGTACCGTTTAATCGTTGTGGATGAGTTGCATGATGCGAACGAGGCTTCGTTTCAGATCATGCGTTTATTGGCGCAGCGTCCCCAAGCCTATGTAGTCGCAGCGGGTGATAAGGACCAGGTGATTTATAAACACTTGGCGGCAGATGCGACCTATTTGTCAGCCCGATTTGCTGCCTATTTTGAAGGTATTGTATCAATGCCTCTTAGCGCCACGTATCGTCATGGACCTTATTTGGCCTATGCTACCGCGCAATTCAAGCAAAAAAAAGTCGAGAGTCTATTGCCTTTGGCCACGCAGATTCATGTGCGCCCATACTCAGACGCTACTCCGCAGCAAGCCGTTGTTCCTGTACAGCAGGCGATATTGCAATGGCAGCGTCAAGGAGGCAGTCTAAAACAATGTGCCGTGTTGTTGCGCGATGTGCACCAATCTATTCACATAGAAAATACGTTTTTGCAGCAGGGTGTGCCGTATCAGTTACACGGCATGACCAGTTATTTGCAGCGGGATGAAATTTTATTCCTACGAGGTTGGCTTGCTTTAGCCCTAGAGGACTTGGCGGCTATCCAAGGTGAAGACATGCGCGTGCGCGTGATACGAGCCATGGCTTTATTTAGTGAGCTGCCATTTAATGAGCAGGAGCTAGAGGCTGCTGCGACAGAAATAGCGGAGACACCCGCTTTGTTGCGGTTTTTCTACGAAGGGCAGCTAGTGAGACGGGCTTCAGCCCAAGATCAATGGCGCTTTAAAGAGACCTTGCAGTATTTAAAGCAGGTTGATCCCCACAGTTCGGCAACTGAAGTATTGCAAACGGTATTGCGCTTGTTAGATGTGGAAAATGTCGCTAAACGGATTTATGTGTTTGATCATGCCGCGCAGGTAATGCAAAAATCCATTCAGGCTTTTTTAGATATGGCCACGGTGTTGGATTTGCCTGTTGCATCGTTTTATCAATGGTGTGCTCAGCAAGATCAAAAGCTGAATAATAGCTCAGAGTCGGTGGTGCTAAGTTGTGTGGCCCAAGCCAAGGGCAAGGAATTTGAGCATGTGCTGATGCCGTATTTAGCGATGGGAGAGTTCCCTTCGATGCAACACGATACCGAGATGGAACGCAATCTGTTTTATGTGGGAATTACGCGTGCTCAAAAGCGTTTAAGCTTGTTCGTGCCCCAGAACGAGCACCAAGTGAGCGAGTATGTGCGTGAACTGCGCCTAGATACTTTGGCTGACATCACACAGCAGCGTCTACAGCAATTGCAACAGATGCAGCCTACCAGAGCCCCTCAGACACAAGCAGGTGCGACTGAACGTGTGAATTTGCATGTGCCTTTTGCAGAAAAAGATCAAGCTAAGGGCTTGGGCGCACGTTGGGATCCTGTACAGCGAGTGTGGTTTGTACCGCCGGGACTCAACCCAGCGGCATTTAAACAGTGGTGGGTACGTTCGTAATTATTGCAGCCACTTGTCTTCGGCGGTTTCTAAGATCTCGCGTTCATCCATGAGATTCCAAATAAACTGCATCATGCGCAGGTAATCCGCATCATCGGTGGGTAGCATAAAACCTAGAAAGTTTTTTGGAGTTAGAGGCTCTTCGATAAATAGAGCCGCTAATTGAGGATTGGTTTTACTGTAGTGTAAAGCCTCGTAGGTTTCTGTGATCATAATGTCACCCTTGCCCTCTGCAATGAGAGCGGGAATTTCGGCATTATGAGGATGGGTGCTGACCTGAGCGTTTTTCAGATTTTCGAGTACAAAAATTTCGTTGGTACCACCGGGGTTTTTAATCACGTGCACTGAAGACTGATTTAAGTCCTCTACACTTTGGTATTTGTTTTTCTCGCTAGCGCGCGCTAGAGCGACTTTCCCAAAAGGTGCATAGCCAGGCAGCATTTCTACTTTGGCCATACGAGCAGGATTACGTGTAATACCGCCGACGGCAATATCAAACTTATCGGCCTGTAGGTCGTTCATTAGATTAGGCCAGCTAGTGGGAATGTATTCAACAGTTAGTCCCAGTTCGTTAGCCATGGCCTCGATCACATCAATATCATGACCTTCATAGCCTTGATCGGTTTTCATGGCAAAAGGACGATAGTCGCCGGGGGTGCCGACGCGTAGTGTTTGGGATTCTTGGATTTTGTCCAAACGTGGGCCGGCTTGGGCACTAAAGGCTAAGCCCCCAATTAAGGCGGTACAAATCAGTTGTGTTATTTTTTTCATTGAAGTCTCCTGGCTAGTAAAAACCCCCTAAAACGATCTGCCCCCAACGATTGGGAGGGCATGCTGTTTTGGGGGGCAGATCAAAAAAAGGGAGGTGAATTAGGCGAGTTGTTTGGCTTTTCGGCTGGCCAAGTATTTGCCTAGGACCACAATAAGGACAGCACCACCGGCAGCTGCGCCATAGTGAACGAGATTGCTAGCCTCGCCAAAGTGGCGTACAAAGACGACGTCAGAGACGATTAGACCACCGGCAATCCAACCCAGTAGTGCAGCGCCGAAAGTCACAATAGAGGGGAAGCGATCCATGAGCTTTAGGACAATGGTACTACCCCAGATAATAATGGGGATACTGATCACTAAACCAAAAACAACAAGACCAAGCTGATGAGCTGGGTCTGCCATTTGAGCGGCACCAGCGATCGCAATCACGTTGTCTAGGCTCATGACAAAGTCAGCAATAATAATGGTCTTGATAGCAGACCAAACACTAGAACTGCCTTCGATATTGGCATGGTCGTCGGAGTGGTCAGGCACGAGAAGCTTAAGGGCAACCCAGGCCAATAGCAGCGCACCGATAATTTTTAAATAGGGAACGGCTAATAAAGTGAGCGCAAAAGCAATGAGCACTACACGCAAGATAATAGCGCCGGCGGTGCCCCATAAGATCCCTTTCAGGCGTTGTTCTTTGGGCAAGTTGCGGCAGGCTAAGGCAATAACAACGGCATTGTCACCACCCAGTAAAATGTCGATCAAAATAATTTGAAAAACAGCAGCCCAACTAAGGGTTTGCAAAAATTCCAGCATAAAAACTCCAAAAATAAAAAAAAGCCTGATCACAATAAAGAGCAGGCTTTTTGTATGGAGTACACGCAGCTTGCCCTGTTATTGGCAAGGTCTTGCTTGTAACGATGTGGGTTGAGGCCACATGTAACGCTAGCGTTTGTTACCCGAGCACCGGGAGACTACATAAATAGTCTGACCGAACTGACGATGCGACGGAAAAAAGCTACTCCCCTTTTAGGCATCAGTATAACGGAAAACCGACAAAACACGCTTTTTTTCGTGTATGAGTACGCGCTTTAGCCACACCTAGCCTGCAACTTTTTCACAACCTGTCAGACTAAGGGGAAAGGATTTTGCTTTCTAGATAGGATACGTTAATGTATCTTATTGGGCGTGAATTGAATAAAGACCAGTGATAAAGACGATGAATTTAAACTATGAAATGAGCTCCGCGGCGGCACCTGTACGAACGTACCGAGGTATTGCACGGCGTGAGCTTATTCTGACCGAAGCAACTGACTTGTTTTTAGCAAAGGGCTATGTGTCTGTGAGCATAGAGGAAATTACACAGAACGTAGGTGGGTCAAAAACCAATGTTTACCGACATTTTGGTGGAAAAAAGGGCTTGTTTCTAGAAGTGGTACGTCGATTGGCTTCAGAGTCGTTAGACGTGGTGCGTTCTACTGAAATTACTGGGAAAACGCCCGAAGAAAGCCTAGGTCAGATTGCACAAAATCTACTCAGTCAGATACTAGAAGAGCGCCATTTAGCTTTTCAGCGTATGCTGATTGCCGAAGTACCGCGCTTTGAGGAATTGGGCAAAGTGTGGCTAGAAAGTCAGGCGCAGCAATCGCACCGTATTTTGGCGGCCTTTATTCAACAATTACAACAAAAAAAGTATCTGCGTGATGCCGATCCGCTATTGGCGGCTACGTTGTTTTACGACCTCATTAGCTACAACCCTTTGCACCGTGCGATGGTGGGAGTCCCGTTTAGCCATGACGAACTACAGCGTTTCATAGACGAAGCTATCGCCGTCTTTCTCAATGGATACGGAGTCTAACCCCTGTACGAGGAGGCCATGCCTCCGATGCAGTGGTTCGCTTTCTTTGCTGCTTCCCGTTGACGCCCTCACTAAGCAGTGCTCACTCACTGCTTAGCGAAGTCATCACATCACCTTCCCACTCCAACTCCGAACCTCACCACTGAACATCAACAACCTAACGGAATAGGGTGTCGACGTAGTCGGCGCCGAGGCCGATTTTTTCGTAATGGGCGCGGCAGAGAGCGATGTAGTCGTGTACATCAAAGTAACCACAGGTCTCGCCTTTTTCATCTAGCCAAATTAATGGACCTTTGACGTTAAAAAAGACTTTCATGGGGTCCTCGTGTTCGTAGGCGACCAATGTATGCCCTTCGCCTGGAGTTTCGTAAACGAAGTCGCCGGCGGTGGCAATCCACTCGTGCTCTAAATAGCCCCATTTGCCTGAAATGGTGTAAGCAAAAACTTCGTGTGGGTGGTAATGACGATTGACCAGACCAGGACCTGTTGCCATCAAAATATCGCACCAACGATTCTCATTCGGAGAAATCCACAGCGGTCTGGATGAAACGGTCTCGGTAAAAGGAACGTACAAACGCGTGTCGTCGGTGGGGGCGTTAGCCAAATACACCTCGGGCAAGGCATCGGGTTTGAATGGATTGGGTATAGCGGGAATATCACGCCAAAATTCGTTGCCATTTGTGCTCATGGCATCCTCCTATTAATGAAGTGGGTCATAGCTTTATTGTAGGAGTGAGTAGAGATGGGCTTTTGACTGTAACGGACGTGAAATTACGCACAGGCGATTAAAACTAACGGTGGTTTTAGGTATAAACCCTTGCTGCTCATTGTTGTGCTGCCCTTTAAGCTTAAAAAAATTCTATGAATAAGGGCTTAGATGATGTTGCGAGTTAGCTCTGCCTCTACAAAATTATTACCCACTTCTCAGCGCTGTGCGTATTGGGAAAGCTATAGTTCCGAGCGCTTGGTGGACTTACGCTGTATTCCTTATGGAAAACAGGGCTTGGTTGCACACCAAGCCAATGTCTGGACTCCCGATTTAGGGCTGAGCCTAATTCAAGGCAATTCACATGTGATTGAGCGTACCCAAGCCCACATTCAGCGCACGCCTAAAGAGCGTGTGTTTGTGTCTTTTGATTTTATGAGTGAGGCCTTTTTTTATCAGGGCAAAACCTGTCATAGCGTGAGTCCGAATGATCTGCTGATCTATCGGACCGACCGGCCTTACTTATTTGGTTTTAAGCACACGATGCGCCAAATTATTCTTGAGTTGCCGGAAAGTGATTTAACACAGTTGCGCTTGCCGCAGCTCAATGAGCCATTAAAAATACATGCTCAGCAGGGCGGGCAGCGTGTATTGATGCGTGCGTTGGCTACACTTAGTCGGCGTTTTGTGGCGCAGCCTGAACCTAGCCAGTTTGCTAGTACTCGCATGCTTATTAACGAGATGCTAATCGACCTGATTCACACGCATCATCAACAGTCAGCATCGAGTGCCTTAAGTACGTTATATGTATTAACCGCCAGTCAGTTCATTGCCGAGCAATTGGGTCACTTAACGTTAACGAATGCACAGGTTGCGGCAGCGGTGGGGTTAACCGAGCGCCATTTACAACGTGTATTTCAGCAGCATAAACAATGCAGTGTGCAGGAATACATTAAAGAGCAGCGTTTGCAGCGTGCTGCGTGGTTGTTACAGCAGCCGCGCAACACCACCAAGACCCTTTCTCAAATGGCTTTCGAGGCTGGTTTCAATAGCCAAGCCCATTTTTCTCGTCAATTTAAACAACGTTTTGGTCAATCGCCTTCCTGTATGCGGTTAGCTCCGCTCCTACAATGAGTATAAAAAACGTTACACTAGAGGGAATGTGTTGTGTTTTGATTTTTAGGATAAGGTATGACGTACTGCATTGGTTTAATTGGATTTGGTGGGGTAAACAAAGACGTGCTGTTGGCCCTGCAGCCACTCATTCAGCAGCTGCAAGCCAAGGTAGTGGTATTGCGCCAAAAAAATGAAGCGTACGAAGGCGTAACGGTATGTACGCAGTTAGACCAGTTTTTGGCGCATCAACCTAATTTTATTATCGAGGCAGCCGGTCAGCCCGCTGTAGCGCAGTATTTACTCCCCTGTTTAGAAACCGGCGCAACGGTGTTGGTGTCTTCGGTGGGGGCATTTACCGACATCGACTTACTAGAGCAGGCTCAGGCAGTGTGTCGTCGTCAGGGTAATCGCATCATTATGCCGTCTGGTGCAGTGGGTGGCTTGGATTACATTCAGTCCTTAAGCAGCGCACCCGATATGCAGTTGATATACGAATCCTTGCGTCCAGTGAAAGCATGGCGTCACGAGCTCGAGGCGGCTGGTTTAGATCCTGATACGTTAACTCAACCTTATACCGTCTTCGAGGGCAATGCGGCCGAGGCGGCTCGTCGCTATCCTAAAAACTTGAATGTGGCGGCTACGTTGGCTTTGGCTGGGCCGGGTTTAGATAAAACAGTGGTGCGAGTCATTGTGGATCCGACGATAGACCGCAATACGCACCGTATTCACGCTCAAAGCCAGTTTGGTAACATCAGCTTAGAAATTCGTAATTTTCCTTCGTTAACTCAGCCCAAAAGTTCTTGGATTGTGGCGCAAAGCTTAGCCAGTGTGGTGCAGCGCGAATTTGCCGCTTTGCAAATTCGTTAATCAGGATAGGGTATGGCAGTAACAACGGTACACGTGTCGGCTTTAGGGCAAGACGTCGCTCCAGCCCATAGCCAAACACAGCCTAACGAGTTGCCGCGCAAGCCCTCGCTATGGCAAGGCTTAGTGTTAGCGGCGGGTTTGGCTGTAGTTGCCATGGGATTAGGGCGTTGGATTCCAACCATTGGCGGTCCAGTTTTTGCCATTTTGTTGGGATTGATTATTCGTAATGCTTTAGGTATGCCAGCTGTATTTCAGCCGGGTTTATCTTTTGCCTCTAAGCAGGTTTTGCAGTGGTCCATTATTGCTTTGGGTTTTGGGCTTAGCTTTACGCAGGTGGTTCAAACTGGATTTGAGTCGCTATGGGTTACGCTTATTACCATGGCGGCGGCGTTTGCGGTGGCGGCAGTGCTAGGCCGATTGTTGGGCATACCGGATAAATTACGCACATTGATTGGTGCGGGAACGGCTATTTGTGGTGGGTCGGCTATTGCAGCGGTTGCCCCCATCATTCAACCCAAAGAACACGAAACCGCTTTTGCTATTTCAACGATTTTTCTATTTAACGTAGTGGCAGTGCTGGTATTTCCGTTTTTTGGACACGCCCTGCATATGTCGGATTTGGGTTTTGGGTTGTGGGCGGGCACGGCCATTAATGACACATCCTCGGTGGTGGCGGCAGCCTATAGCTATAGCACCATGGCTGGTGATTATGCGACAGTGGTCAAATTAACCCGGGCAACCTTCATTATTCCTATCTGTATTTTTTATGTGTTTTTAGAAATTCAACGGCAGAAAAAACAAGGAAATACATTTCAGTTGCGTCGAGTGATTCCTTGGTTCATTGTATGGTTTGTAGTGGCTTCTATGGTGCGCTCCAGTGGGGTTTTGCCTTTAGATGTGTTGCAGGTCTTGCAGGTCCTAGCTCAGTTTTTGATGGTGTTGGCATTGGCAGCGATTGGTTTATCTAGCAATATGCGCCTGATGGCTAGTACGGGTTGGCGTCCAGTGGCTTTGGGCTTGGGTGTATGGGTGGCTGTTGCCATCACCAGTTTGGCCGTTCAGTTGTACAGTGGGGCGTGGTAAGACGACCAGCAACACGATCGATACCTTAAGCCTCCTGTATGCGACGACGGGGGGCTTTTTTTATGGCTGTTCGGGGATGCCCCGATGGGGAGCAACCTCAGTTCAAAAGGAAAACTGCTATGAGTTCTACGACCCTAGGTATCAATGTGGATGCTGCATTGCGGGCACGAATCCCCGAATACGTACCGCCTTTTTTAGCGTTTGCACAATCCATTGCGCCTCAATCTGTATTGCAGTCTGCCATTACCAGTGCATACCGACGTGCCGAAATGGAGTGTTTGCCCTTACTTATCACTCAAGCTGATTTGGGCGAACTGAAACCGGCCGTTACTGACTCGGCGCGTCAACTAGTCACGGCTCTGCGACAAAAACGTTTGGGTAGCGGGGTAGATGGGCTAATTCACGAGTACTCATTATCTAGTCAAGAAGGCATTGCGCTGATGTGTTTGGCCGAGGCTTTACTACGTATCCCAGACAACGCCACCCGTGATGCACTTATTCGTGACAAAGTGAGCAAAGGAGACTGGCAGTCGCATATGAACTCTGGGTCGGTGTTTGTGAATGCAGCAACGTGGGGGCTAATGATTACCGGCAAGCTAGTCTCCACCAATAGCGAACGTGGTATGTCATCGGCTTTGACGCGCATGATTAGTAAAGGGGGTGAGCCCTTGATTCGTAAAGGGGTGGATCGCGCGATGCGTTTGATGGGAGAGCATTTTGTTTGCGGTGAAACCATTGACTCGGCGTTAGCTAATGGTCGTCGTTGGGTGAACAAGGGGTTTACTTATTCCTACGATATGCTTGGCGAAGCCGCTATGACGGATGCCGATGCGTTGTCTTATTATGCGGCTTACGAACAAGCCATTCATGCCATAGGTAAAAGCGCTGAGGGGTTGGGCATGTACCAAGGTCCCGGTATTTCTATCAAATTATCTGCGCTGCATGCGCGGTATTCACGGGCGCAACAGGAACGGGTAATGACTGAGCTATATCCACGTTTACTACAATTAGCCGTGTTAGCTTGTGAGTACGGTATCGGTTTGAATATTGATGCCGAGGAGGCCGATCGCCTTGAGCTTTCTCTAGCGCTTTTAGAGCGACTGTGTTTAGAGCCTGCATTGGCGGGTTGGAGCGGCATTGGGTTTGTGGTGCAAGCCTATCAAAAACGGGCTCCTTATGTGTTGGAGTATCTGATTGATTTGGCCCGTCGGACCCATCATCGTTTAATGGTGCGTTTGGTCAAAGGGGCGTATTGGGATACAGAAATTAAACGAGCGCAAGTCGATGGTCTAGAGGGCTATCCCGTTTTTACCCGCAAAATTCATACGGATGTGTCGTATTTAGCATGTGCTCGTCAATTGCTTGCGGCCCCTGACGCTGTTTTTCCTCAGTTTGCAACGCACAATGCCCATACGGTAGCGGCCATTTATCATATGGCAGGCCCCAACTTTTATGCTGAGCAATATGAGTTTCAATGTTTGCATGGGATGGGTGAGCCGTTATACGAAGAGGTGGTCGGCGCTGTCAGTGCAGCCAAGTTGGGTCGTCCGTGCCGTATTTATGCGCCCGTGGGCTCGCATGAAACTCTCTTGGCTTACTTGGTACGTCGTTTGCTAGAAAATGGTGCTAACTCTTCTTTTGTTAATCGCATTGCCGATGACAGCGTGACCATTGAGGAGCTGATTGCCGACCCCGTCGAGCAAAGTCGAGCGGTGCAGCCGTTAGGTGCTCCACATCCTTTGATTCCACTGCCTGTGAATTTATATCTTCATCAAAATGAAAACCGCCGCAATTCTCATGGCTTAGATTTATCGAATGAGCACCGCTTGGGATCGTTGTCCGAGGGTTTGCTCGCCAGTACTGCTCACACATGGCAAGCAATACCTGCTACGTACGAGGCGGCTAAGTCCTCCTCAGAGCGATCACAATTTGTTCTTAATCCGGCAGATCATCGCGATGTGGTCGGGCAGGTTGTTTTTAGTCAAAAGGCTGAGGTAGAGCTAGCGTTGAGTCGAGCCAAGTTGGCGGCTCCTATCTGGGCAGCCACTTCAGCGACAGAGCGTGCGTCGTGTTTATTACGTGGTGCCGACTTACTCGAAGCCAATACGCCTGAATTAATCGCTTTAACAGTGCGTGAGGCGGGTAAAAGCTACAGTAATGCGATTGCGGAAATACGGGAAGCCGTTGATTTTTTACGCTATTACGCACGTCATGTCCAACAGTTTGATGTCGATACCTATCGTCCATTGGGACCTGTGACTTGCATTAGCCCATGGAATTTTCCATTAGCTATTTTCTTAGGGCAAATTTCTGCTGCTTTGGCGGCGGGGAATGTGGTGTTAGCTAAACCAGCAGAGCAAACCAGTTTGATTGCGCAACAAGGGGTACGCCTATTACACGAGGCGGGTGTGCCTAAAGAGGCTCTACAGTTGTTGCCCGGTGCCGGTGAGGTAGGGGCGGCTTTGGTACAAGATGTACGCACTCAAGGGGTGATGTTTACAGGTTCTACCGACGTGGCTCAGCTTATTGCTAAACAGTTGGCAGGACGTTTGAACAAAGCAGGCCAACCTATTCCCTTGGTGGCAGAGACTGGTGGGCTGAATGTGATGGTGGTAGACTCTTCAGCCTTG
>CANQRK010000021.1 GCA_947626245.1 uncultured Paenalcaligenes sp.
CCATCTAATGCCAAAACCATTACGGATCATATTGCTGTGTTGCGGCCATCGGCGTGGATTATGGTGGGGCATTGTGCGGGGTTACGTACTACGCAGCGTTTGGGTGATTATGTGTTGGCGCATGGTTATGTGCGTGATGACAAGGTGCTAGAGGCCGATTTACCCTCGTGGGTTCCTATTCCCCCATTGGCAGAAATACAAGTGGCCTTAGAGCAAGCGGTGGCGCAAATCTCGGGTTTAGAGGGATGGGATCTGAAACGTATTATGCGCACGGGTACAGTGGCTTCTATTGATAATCGCAATTGGGAACTACGCGATCACAACGAGCCTGTACAGCATTTGTCGCAATCGCGAGCCATTGCTTTGGATATGGAGTCAGCGACGATTGCCGCCAATGGTTTTCGGTTTAGGGTGCCTTATGGCACGTTGTTGTGTGTTTCGGATAAGCCATTACATGGTGAGTTAAAGCTACCGGGTATGGCCAACGAGTTCTATAACACACAGGTAGGGCAGCATTTACACATAGGGATTCGTGCCTTGGAATTGGTCAGAGATATGCCACCCGAGCGCCTCCATTCACGCAAATTACGTAGTTTTATAGAAACGGCATTCCAGTAAAAACAAGCGCTTCCAGATGGAAGCGTTAATTTTAGGGTAAATACGGATCGAAAATTAGTTGGGGTACTGATTAAATAATGCAAATACCTTTCCACTACATGCTCTTTTTGGAGTTTCGACTATGCAGTATTACCTGAATGGCTATAAATTTGGTGACCCCGAAGTCCACGCTGTTGCGCCTGGCTTTGAAAATCCACCTGCCGATTTACCCGAAACGGTAGATGTGTGCATTGTGGGTACAGGGCCTGCCGGTTTAGTGCTTGCAGCGCAGTTATCTACCTTTACCGGATTTACTACCTGCGTAGTCGAACGTCGTGATGGTCCCCTAGAATTAGGCCAAGCTGATGGGGTGTCGTCCCGCTCTGTAGAAATGATGACGGCTTTTGGTTTGTCTACCAAGCTTATCCACGAGGCGTGTTGGATTCGTGAAACCGTTTTTTGGCGTCCTGATCCAAAAAATCGCACCCATATTACGCGCACGGGTCGTATTGATGATGCCGCCAACGATTTATCTGAAATGCCGCACTTAATTGTGAATCAGGCGCGTTTGCAGCAGTACTTGTTGGAGTACATGGAAAAATCCCCCACTCGCCTCAGCCCGCATTATGGCTTTGAGGCCGTTGATGTGGCGGTGGCAGAGTCGGGCGAATACCCTGTTACGGTAACGTTCCGTTCTACTGTCGATGGCAGCGAGCGCCAAGTCCGTGCTAAATACGTGATTGGTACCGATGGTGCGCGTAGTGCTATTCGTCGCTCTATTGGCCGCGAGTTACATGGTGATGCCGCAAATCATGCTTGGGGTGTGATGGATATTTTGGCGGAAACCGATTTCCCCGATATTCGTATCAAAGCCGCTATTCAGTCAGCTAACGAGGGCAATATTCTATTGATCCCGCGCGAGGGTGGCTACTTGGTACGTTTGTACGTGGACTTGGGCGAAGTCGATCCAGCGCGTCGCGAGGAAATTCGCAATACGCCTCCCGAGCATTTGATTGAAGTGGCACAAAAAGTACTACATCCTTACACCTTAGATGTGAAAGACATTGCGTGGGCATCGGTATACGAAGTCGGGCAGCGTGTGACTGACAAGTTTGATGACGTTCCCGCCGACCAAGTCGATAGCCAATTGCCACGCGTGTTTATTGCTGGTGATGCGTGTCACACTCACAGTGCTAAAGCCGGTCAGGGTATGAACGTGTCCATGCAAGACACCTTTAACTTGGGTTGGAAGCTAGCTGCTGTGCTTGAGGGTCGTGCCGATGTGTCTTTGTTGCACACCTATTCGGCCGAGCGTCAGCCTGTAGCCCAAGAGCTGATTAATTTTGATAAAGAGTGGTCGGCGATTATGGGTTCTCCTCCCAAAGACCCAGAACACCCCGAGCGTGGTGGTGTGGATCCCGAGGAGTTGCAGGCCTATTTCACTCAATCCGGTAAATACACCTCTGGCTTTGGTACGCATTACCCAGCAGGTGCTTTGATTGGTACGGCTGAGCATCAAGGTTTGGCTACCGGCTTTGCGATTGGTACCCGTTTTCACTCTGCTCCCGTCGTGCGTGTAGCCGATGCTAAACCGTTACATTTAGGTCATGTCCATCGTGCCGATGGTGCCTGGAGAATCTATGCCTTTGCTGATGCCTCTACGCAGCGTTTGCAGGCCTTTTTAACATGGTTAGGCGAGTCAGCTGCCTCTCCGTTACAGCGCTTTACTCCTACGGGTGCAGAGCCGGATAGTGTGATTGATGTACGTGCTGTGTATCAGCAAAATCACCGTGATGTTCAGGTGGATCAGCTTCCTGCGGTACTATTACCTCGTAAAGGAAAACTTGGATTAATTGACTACGAAAAAGTCTTTAGCCCAGATTTGGCTGCTGGAGCCGATATTTTTGATTTGCGTGGCATTGATCGCTCCCAGGGCGCAGTAGTGGTGGTTCGTCCTGATCAGTACGTCGCACACGTATTGCCTCTAGATGACTATCAAACGGTGACTGACTTTTTTGCCCGCTATTTGTTGGATGCAAAGTAATGGCGGATTTACGCGAGGTTTTGCCGCACACGGGTTCGTTAATTCGGCGTGCGCAACAACGTCATGTAGCAGAATGGAATCGTTTGGTTTCTAATACTATGACCAGCGTGCAGTTTGCGGCGTTGGCTGTATTAGAATGCAAACCTGGTGCCAGTCAGCGCGAGCTGGGTGACGCTTTGGAAATGGATCGTTCTACTATTGCCGATTTGGCGGCGCGTCTAGAGCGCCATGGCCTCGTGCAGCGAGAACAAGATAAAACGGATAGACGTCGTTATGTATTGCACTTAACGGCACTGGGTACAAGCGAATTAGCGCGTTTGCGCCCGCTAGCAGATCAGGTTGAACAGGCCCTAACGGTCACGTTAACGCCTGAGGAACTACAACAATTGCATGAATTGTTGTATTCCTTGCTAAAAGGCTAGTCAGTTTCCTGCCGCTGACCTTCCTAAGGTAATAGCATTAAGCCCATCTCTTTGAGGTGGGCTTTTTGTTGGGCTAAAAACGCTAAGACATGAGGGGTTCGAACGCATGCTGAGTGTGAGTTTGAGTAGCTAATTAGGACCCATAAAAAAAGCCCATTCGATAAAAAAATGGGCTTGGGTGTTTAGCATGATTAAAGGAATATTGATTTTTTACGTAATGTGTAAAAAATCTAATTATCTTGCGAGGATTGCAAGGCCTTACGTAGTTCTTTACGAATCGTTTTTTTGATCCATTTTTTCAATTTAGCCTTTTTCTTTTGTTTTTTGCTAGGTTTAGGCAAGGCTAACATGGTGCCTCGACAAGAGGGCACACCACATAAACAGGCATATTGCTGACGCAAGGTTTTGGTTAGCGTGTCATCGATGGTCAAGGCGTAGTCATACAGCAGCTCTTCGCCCTCTGCAATATCGCGTAAGGCCACGATAAATACGCGGTCACCGTATTCGTTTTCATGGCCTTCACAGTTGGGTTCGCAGCAATGATTAATAAAGCGTGATTCGTTGCCGTTTTGGCCACCATCAATAATCATGCCATTGCTAATAGCAAAGAAAAAGGTGTGAAAGGGGTCGTTAGGATCGGTGGGCTCTTGAGCGTCGGCCTCTTCAGCCGTGAGGTGACGGCCTTCGTATTCAAGAATATAGGTGCCTTTGGGAATGAAGCGTCTAGCAAAGACGCCGTTCCCGTGTAGCGAGGAACGGCGTACTTCATGCCAAGGACCTGAGCGATTGGATGAGCTCATGGGTACCCTTTAATTAGGAGTTGTCCGTACTGGTCGTTTTAGCAGCCTTTTTGACTGCTTTTTTAGCTGCTTTTTTGGCCGCCGTTTTGGTGGTTTTAGTGGCTATTTTCTTGGCTGCTGTTTTTTTCGCAGCAGTTTTAGTCGTGGCCTTTTTTGCTGCCTTTTTCGCAGCTTTTTTGGCGGCTTTAGGCTCGAATTCAAAGGCGACTTTGCCCTTGGCATCGCGAGTTAAAAAGGCTTTGAATTTGCGATTGGTGCGATTAGAGACAAAGTTTTCTAGTAGATCGGTTTTGCCATCTACCAGTAATTTTTGCATTTGAGTGCGGTCAATTTCCTGTTGCAAGATCACCTTGTTACTACGGAAATCACACGATTTTTCTGGGCCGACAGCTTTTTCGCAGACATAGCGAATACCATGCTCATAAACGGAAGACTGGCATTTAGGGCAGGGGCCAACCGGAGTTTGATCAGAAAAATCAACGGGTTCGTTGTCTTCTTCTTCGTTTTGGCCAAAATCAAATTCCAATTTGTTTTCTGCATTAATGCGCAAAATGGCCGCAAAAGGACGCCCCATTTTGCTAATAAAGCCGGTCAAAGGCCCAATGGTACGGTTGGCTAAGAGCTCTTCGACCTCGGGGATTTCTAGGGTTTTGCCGCCAGG
Organism: uncultured Paenalcaligenes sp.; assembly: GCA_947626245.1. Taxonomy (GTDB): domain Bacteria; phylum Pseudomonadota; class Gammaproteobacteria; order Burkholderiales; family Burkholderiaceae_B; genus Paenalcaligenes. The sequence continues at coordinate 4,525 of CANQRK010000021.1, forward strand.
GTGTTTGCCAATAGAGAAGTCGCAGGCAGTACATGCATAACGACGGTAGTTTTCTTTGACTACACCGCTACATACTGGGCAGGGGGTGCTTAGTGTGACGTAATCACCTGGCACGGTATCGCGTTCGTATTCTTTGGCACGACGGACAATGGTGTCAGTCATGTCTTGAATTTTGGCCATGAAGGCAGAGCGCTCAAGCTGACCTTGTTCTATTTGCTTTAGGCGATGCTCCCAGTCACCGGTAAGCTCAGGAGAGGTCAGCTCGTGTACGTCCAGACCGGATAATAGCGTCATCAACTGTTTGGTTTTGGCGCTAGGAACTAGCTCTCGGCCTTCACGACGCAAATAGCCCTCGTTAAGCAGACCCTCGATAATAGAGGCGCGAGTCGCCGGTGTGCCCAAACCGCGTTCGGACATGGCTTCGCGTAGCGCATCGTCATCGACGAATTTGCCTGCGCCTTCCATGGCAGATAGCAAGGTGGCTTCAGAGAAACGTGCGGGGGGTTTGGTTGCCAACGCGCGTGCTTCGACCTGATCGGTGCTGACCGTTTCATTTTGATCGACTGGCACGAGGCTATCGTCGCCTTGTTGGGCTTCGCGTCCGTAAATGCTAAGCCAGCCCGGGTTGACTAAGACCTTGCCTTCGGTTTTAAAGTGGTGCTGACCGACTTGAGTCAGGCGCGTGGTGACGCGGAACTCGGCAGCTGGAAAGAACACGGCTAAAAAGCGGCGTGTGACCAACTCGTAAATTTTGAATTCGGCGTCGCTGAGTTCGCGAGGAATTTGTAGCGTGGGAATGATGGCAAAGTGATCAGAGACTTTTTTGTCATCAAAAATACGGCGATTGGCTTTGACCCAGCTTTGTTCGCACACCTGTTTGGCAAAGGGTTGTACCGTTGCACTGGCAGGGGTAGAGGCCTCGGCCAAAGCCTGCATGGTGTCTTTGACTGTTTGTAAGTAGTCTTCGGGCAAATAGCGGGAGTCGGTACGAGGATAGGTCAGAACTTTATGACGCTCGTACAAGGCTTGGGCCAAAGACAAGGTGGTTTTAGCAGAAAAGCCAAAACGGGAGTTGGCTTCGCGTTGTAGGGTGGTGAGATCAAATAAAGCCGGAGACTGTTGTTTGGAGGGTTTGGATTCCTCGGTGACTTGGCCTGGCTGGCCAGCGCAGGCTTGAACAATTGCCTCGGCTTCGGCAGCACTCCAAACGCGTGAGTCACGCTGTTCGGCGTCCTCTTCGTTTTTCTTGAACTTGGGGTTAAACCAGCGCCCTGCGTATTGACCGGCATTGGCACCAAAGTCGGCATGCACTTCCCAGTAATCACGCGAGACAAAACGGCGAATGGATTCTTCGCGTTCGTACACAATAGTCAGCGTTGGGGTTTGTACACGCCCTACAGGCGTTTTGAAAAAACCTCCGTCTTTGCTGTTGAAAGCGGTCATGGCGCGTGTGCCATTGATACCCACTAGCCAATCGGCCTCGGCACGAGAGCGAGCTGCCGCCTCTAGGGGTTTTAGCTCTTCGTCATCGCGTAAGTTTTCAAAGGCATCACGAATGGCCTCGCGGGTCATGGAGCGTAGCCACAAGCGTTTGATTGGTTTATCTACCTTGGCATACTGCATAATATAGCGGAAGATGAGTTCACCTTCGCGCCCAGCATCACACGCGTTAATGACGGCAGAGACGTCTTTGCGTTTTAGTAATTTGACCAGTAGTTTGAGTCGTTCGGCTGATTTTTTATCTGATGGGTTTAACTCGAACTGATCAGGGATGACAGGTAAATGAGTAAAACTCCATTTGCCACGTACTGGATCATTAGGAGCGATTAAACTGAGTAAATGGCCGATACTGGCGGCGAGCACAAAGTTTTCGCTTTCAAAGAAATCCCCTTCACGGGTAAAGCCGCCCAAGGCTCTGGAAATATCCAGGGCTACAGAGGGTTTTTCGGCAATGATTAGAGTTTTATTCATGTAGTGTACCGTCATAGCAAGTCTGCGTTCTTAGCGCAGATCATACGAGGGGTAAGATGCTTTATGCAAGTAAAAGGGTTAAATCTATCCATCACGGCTTGGCCAAGTTGGACACAGTTTTTAAAGCGTAGCACATTGTTAAGTGCCGCTTTGTTGCTTGGTAGTGCTTTGGTAATGATTGTGGCAGCTAACTGGCTCAGCTGGCCTCACGTTGCTCGCATCGCATTGGTCGAGCTGTGCGTTGCGGCATTGGTGTGGGTCGCTGTGTGGTTAGCTCGACGAGAGCCTAAAGAGTGGGCCACTGCTTACAGCCTGTCAAGTTTAGTCCATATGTTAGCCGCGATTAGCGTAGGTGCTTTGTTGGCTTTAATTGGTCAAAGCTATCAAACAGGGGCTGATCCGTGGCAGTTATTTGCCTTGTGGGCAGTGCTACTGATGCCGTGGGCTTTTGGCTTGGGCTCTTTATTTATCATACTGCTTGTCTTGCTTTTGACAAACCTGGCTTTGTTCTTGTTTATGGAGGGCCAAGCCCGTTTTTTTGTTTGGTTTGCCTTGAATCAGGATGATTACGCACTGTGGTTTGTGTTGTTAAATGCAGTGTGGTTGGGGTTAAGCCGGTTAGGAGCCGCTCGTTATCAGGATCCCCATCAGCTGTGGTTCAAGCTGAGTTTTGTGTTGGTGGTGGGTAGCAGCGTCACTTGGTGCTTGATGCAAACACAGTATGAGTGGGCTATTTTGACTATGGCGCTGGTGGTATTAGGGGGTTGCAGCTACCTAAGCCGTCGACGAGGTGCCGTATGGCAGCTAGCTGTGTGGTATAGCGCCTTATTTGTGCTCAGCTTAGCTTGGCTGATATATGGCTTTAGACAGCTATACGGTGTGATTGAACTTTTGTTTATACCGATGTCGCTGCTTGCTGTGTATTTGATACGTGATTTGCGTCGTGTATGGCGCCAACATGTCGCCTTGTCTCAGGCTCAAGATCAGGATTTGGATCTGGAGCCGAGTCAAACACAACCACCGTCACCGTCTTTAGATCAGTCTGAGCCTTGGTTTCTACGTGGGTTTATTGTATTGGCTCAGCTGGTCATCTTAGTGTTGTTTATTTGGCTGATCGTAGGGGTATTGGATTTAGACCCTGTGCTTGTGGCGTATGTGTATTTGCCGTGTGTGTTTTTGTGGTTAGTGTATTTGTTGCGTACCGGATGCACTCATTCTTGGACCCAAGACCTGCCCTTATTTTTGCTCAGTACCAGTGCGTTTTTTATGGGGGTGCTGCTTTTTGAGCACGAGGATTGGACGCTGCTTTGGGTGGCTGCGTTTGGGGTGGCTTTGGCGATTATTTATGGGCTCAGCGCTGCCCATTACTTAGTGCGTTTGAGCAGTGCGTTACTTGGGCTAGGCCTGCTTAGCTATGGGTGGTATTGGCAGGTGTCATTCGAGCTACACGCCACCAGTCAGATTTTGTGGTTTGTGGGCTTGTTGTGGTTAGGGCTTAGCGTGCTTTTAAGCCGTAAACCGTCATTACGGGCTAATTGGCAGCCGTTGTGGTGGGCCAGCAGTGTTTGGATAGTGGTTTTGGTGCTCTGGGGCGAGGGACTCTACCTGCATTGGGTTCATTTTATGGCCTTCACGGTACCGTTATTAATGGCTGTGTGCCTAGGGGGAACCCAAAGTCGTTGGTTTAGCGCCGTGGCGGTGTTGTTTGCCGCTGTGCTTAGTTTTTTCTGGATGGTACACGCCCCATTAGTGAATCTGGCGTTGGGTTTGTGGTTGCTTAGCTATCAGTGGAAACAGAGTCGGTTATTTGTCAGTGCTTTGTTGCTTTTTGTGGGGGCGTTAGCTCACTATTACTATGCGTTAGACACGACGTTATTGCAGAAGTCATGGGATTTAACCCAAGGCGCCTTGCTATTAGGTCTGGCGGCGTGGTTGTTGCATCGCCAAGCCACGGCAGCTCAACCGTCTGTGACAAAGAAAGGTGTGCCAGTAGCGGATTCACGTCGTTTGCAGTGGGTATTGTTAGGGGGGTGGGCGTTGATTGTAGCGGTCACCGTATGGGATGTAGCCCGTAAAGAACAGCTGTTAGCTCAAGGTCAAACGCTTGTACTCGAATTGGCCCCCGTTGATCCTCGCTCGTTAATGCAAGGTGATTACATGGCATTGCGTTTTGCGGTGGGCCAAGCCATATCACACGTTGAAAATAGGGAAACAGGGGCAGGAGTAGGACGAGAGCTAATTGCTTATATGCAGCCTCAGGATAATGCCCCAGCGTTGTTGGTTGCGCTTAAAAACCCCACTACGGATCAGGTCTGGCTGTGGCAAGCTGACACGCACACTTGGTCCAAGGCTCCGCCGTCTTTTCAACCGGACGCTCAGTTGTTAGCGCTGCGTTTTAATCAAAAAGCGGGTGATTGGTTGCCTAATGGGGTGGATGCGTGGTTTTTCCCCGAGGGATCAGCCCATCAATACGAGCAAGCGCGTTATGGCGTGTTTAAAGTAAACCGCCAAGCTGACGCGCTGCTGTATGAACTTCGGTAAACGGACGAGGATCGTCGCTGCGCTTTATTGGCAGAGGCGGTCTTCGTCGTCGGTGAGGAGCTCTTCAAAGATAAGATGATCTATTTCGGCTTCGTGGTTCCATAGCACCATCAGAGCAACGATTTTGATTTTATTTAAAGAGACAGGGGATTCGTTAAGGGCTTGGGCACGCTCGATAATGACCTCGCGTAAAGCCGGTGGCAGGACGCCAGAGTTTTCTAAAAAACAGATGAAACCGATCGCGGTTTGACCTAAAGAATGGTATTCGTAATCGGTAAAGATACGAGTACTTTGAGCATGGTGGGGTTGATGAAGAGGTTCGTGCAGGGCTGCGGACTCACTGAGTCCGTGAAGCCAGCTGAGGGCCTCGTTAATTTCCTCGTCGTCAAAGCCTACTGCTGCTAGCTTGTGGGCTAAGACTTCTGCTTTGGGGCAGGCTTGAGGAGTGTAATAGGTTTCAAACAAGTAAACCAAAATATCAAACATGTATGTATTACCATCAAAAAAACACACGGCCAAGCGATGACCCTATATGGTTAAGATCAACTTTACGCTGATTTAGGCCGTGGTGCAAATTTAGCGTTAGGCTTTTTCGATGGCGAGCAAGGCAGCTCCTTCGGTGACTTGATCCCCTATTGTGAAAAATAATTCTGTGACGGTACCGGCATAGGGAGCGGTAATGGAATGCTCCATTTTCATGGCTTCTTGGACGACTAACAGCTGACCGACTTCGACGGTATCGCCCGGTTGTACCGTAATAGAAAGTATTTTCCCGGGCATGGGTGCGTTGAGGCTTCCGCCTGCTTGCTCGTCTTCTAGCTCGGCGAGGTTGAGTGGGTTTTGGTAGTGCAGACGTAGGTGCTCGTGGGCAGAACGCAGCTCAAACTCGGGGGCATTGCCATAGATAATGCCTTGTTTCTTGTGATCTCCCCACGTGATACTCATTTGAAGAGAGCCGTTGGTTTGACGTTCGCCTTGCCAATGTAATGGTTGGGTTTGGTTGTCAGTGCGCATAAACCATTGGTTTTTATCGCGGAATAAACATAGCGAGTAGTGTTGTTCATTCACATCAAACTCAAAATGACGTTGGAGTAAATCATTATTACGCCAGTAATCGGTGATATCCCATGGGTCGGCGGCAATGGGGGTAACCTCGCTATGAGACAGGCCGAACTCATATAACAAGGCGGCTAAGCCCAAGGCTAAGTGCAGTGGGGTAACGGCGGTAGCTGCTGGAAAGAGCTGTTTGTGACGGCGCTCGATAAAACCGGTATCGACGTCTCCGGCTTGAAAGGCGCTATCACTGGCTAGCCTGTGTAGAAATTTCAGGTTGGTATGTAAACCCGTTATATCAGAGGAGGCTAGAGCCGTGCGCAGTTGTTGCAAGGCCGCTGCGCGGGTAGGGCCATGCACAATGACTTTGGCAATCATGGGGTCATAAAAAGGGCTGATGCTATCGCCTTGGCGAATGCCGCTATCAATGCGCAAAGGGCTTAGGTCAAAGCTGCTGTGTTCAGGCCAGTGTAAATGACGGATTGTGCCTATAGAAGGTAAAAACTGGTTGTCTGGGTTTTCGGCATAAACGCGGGCCTCGAAGGCATGGCCGTTGATGACGAGTTGGTCTTGGGTAGCCGGCAAAGGCAGGCCCGCGGCAACGTGTAGTTGCCATTCCACCAGATCATGGCCAGTAATGAGCTCGGTAATGGGGTGTTCGACTTGGAGCCGCGTGTTCATTTCCATGAAATAGAACGCATCGCCTTCGCAGATGAACTCTACGGTACCTGCTCCTACGTAGTTGACGGCGCGGGCGGCAGCCACCGCCGCTGCGCCCATGGCTTGGCGGCGTTCTGGGGTCATGCCGGGGGCGGGGGCCTCTTCGATGACCTTTTGATGGCGTCTTTGCACTGAGCAATCACGTTCAAATAAGTGGACGGTGTTGTCGTGTTGATCGGCAAAGACTTGGATCTCAATATGACGTGGTTTTTGTAGGTAACGTTCGATCAGTACATGATCGTCACTAAAGCTGCTTTTGGCTTCGCGTTGGCACGACGACAGCGCCTCTAGAAATTGCGCGGGGTTTTCCACGATGCGCATGCCTTTGCCACCTCCACCCGCACTGGCTTTGATCAGCACGGGGTAGCCCATGGCATTGGCTTGCTCTAGTAGGAAGTCAGGGTCTTGATTGGCCCCATGATAGCCGGGTACTAAGGGGACGTGGGCGGCCTCCATCAGCTGTTTAGCCGCAGATTTATTGCCCATGGCTGTAATAGCCTGAGCGGAAGGGCCGATAAAGGTAATGTTGTTGTCGGCACATGCCTGAGCAAAGGCTGCGTTTTCGGCTAAAAAGCCATAACCTGGGTGAATGGCCTGAGCGCCAGTGCGTTTGGCGGCGGCAATAATGGCTTCGCTATTTAGGTAACTGTGTTGAGGTTCGGCGGAACCTACCCAGATGGCCTCATCACCTGCCTGTGTGTGTAGCGCATCAGCATCAGCGCTAGAGTAAATCATGATGGTACGAATACCTAAGCGTTTGCAGGTAGCTGCGATACGGCATGCAATTTCGCCACGGTTTGCTATTAAAACGGTGTTGAACATGACAGTAAGCCTCTGGTTTACATACGGAATACACCAAAGCGGGTGTCTTCGATGGGTGCATTAAGGGTGGCGGAAAGAGCCAGTGCAAGAACGCGGCGTGTTTGGGCTGGCTCGATAATGCCGTCGTCCCACAAACGAGCAGAGGCGTAATACGGATGCCCTTCGTGTTCGTATTGGTCACGCACAGGTTGTTTAAATAGCTCTTCGTCTTCGGTAGACCAGGTTTCACCGTTCTTTTCTAGATTGTCTCGACGAATGGTGGCGAGGACGCTGGCGGCTTGTTCACCCCCCATGACCGAGATACGGGCATTGGGCCACATAAAGAGTAAACGTGGGTTGTAAGCACGACCACACATGCCGTAGTTGCCTGCACCAAAAGAGCCACCAATAATGACTGTTAGTTTGGGTACAGCGGCGGTAGACACGGCTGTGACCATTTTGGCCCCATGGCGTGCAATACCTTCGTTTTCATAACGACGACCCACCATAAAGCCACTGATGTTTTGTAGAAAGATCAGTGGGATTTTGCGTTGGCAACATAGCTCGATAAAGTGGGTGCCTTTTTGGGCGGCTTCGGAGAATAAAATACCGTTGTTGGCAATGATGCCAACAGGCATGCCGTGTAAGTGCGCAAAGCCGGTGACTAAGGTAGTCCCAAAGCGGGCTTTGAATTCGTCGAACTCAGAGCCATCCACTAAACGAGCAATGACTTCACGGACGTCGTAAGGCCTGCGAGTATCGTTAGGAATAATACCGTTGAGCTCTTCGGGGTTATACAGTGGCTCTTGCACGGCTTTAAGTGGCCATGGCAGCTGTTTTTGATGGGTGAGCCTATCAATGGCCTCACGGACTAATTGCAGCGCATGAGCATCGTTTTCGGCTAGGTGGTCGGCTACGCCAGACAGGCGGGTGTGTACATCGCCACCGCCTAAGTCCTCGGCAGAGACTTCTTCGCCCGTAGCGGCTTTGACTAATGGGGGGCCGGCCAAGAAAATAGTGCCTTGGTCGCGCACAATAATGGATTCGTCGCTCATGGCGGGTACGTATGCTCCACCAGCGGTACATGAGCCCATGACGGCGGCAATTTGGGCAATGCCCTGAGCGGACATATTGGCTTGGTTGTAGAAAATGCGACCAAAATGATCTCGATCGGGAAAGACTTCGTCTTGGCGGGGTAAATTGGCACCGCCTGAGTCCACCAAATACACGCAAGGTAACTGGTTTTGTTGGGCTATTTCCTGGGCGCGTAGGTGCTTTTTGACGGTTAAGGGGTAGTACGTGCCGCCTTTAACGGTCGCGTCGTTGCACACAATCATGCATTCTTTGCCCTGAATACGACCAATACCCGTAATAATGCCGGCATTGGGAGCCTCATTGTTATAGATGTTGTAGGCCGCTAAAGGGGAAAGCTCTAAAAAAGGGCTGCCTGGGTCTAGAAGCTGCTCAACGCGTTCTCGCGGTAAGAGCTTGCCGCGAGCTTGATGGCGTTCGCGGGCTTGTGGGCTGCCACCTAAGGCGATTTGTTGTCGAATCTCGCGTAGCTCTTGGATTAGAGCTGTCATCGATTGTGCGTTGTCTTTAAAGTCCGTGGAACGCGGTTGGACTTTAGTTTTAAGTATGCTCATGTCTGTGTTGCCACCCTCTTTAGTTTTATATTTTGTCCCGACAGGCATGAAGCCCGTCGGGTTTACTACACAGAGCGTCAAGGTAAAAGCGTTAGTTGACGAGTTCTACCGCTAAAGCGACGGCTTCACCGCCACCAATACATAAAGAAGCGATGCCTCGCTTGCCGCCAGTTTGTTGCAGCGCATTGATTAAGGTCGCTACGATACGAGCACCGGAGGCACCAATGGGGTGGCCTAAGGCAGTAGCCCCACCATAGATATTGACTTTGTCATGAGGAATATCGAGTTCTTTCATCGCGGCCATGGTCACGACAGCAAAGGCCTCGTTGATTTCAAAAAGATCGACATCGGCCACGGTCCAATTCAGTTTATCGAGTAATTTTTGAATAGCACCGACTGGAGCGGTGGTGAACCATTCGGGGTCATGTGCGTGCTGGGTGTGGCCCATGATTTTGGCGATGGGTTTTAGATTGTGCTGTTCGGCAGTGGACTGCAAGCTAATAACCAAGGCCGCTGCACCATCTGAAATAGAGGATGCGTTAGCGGCGGTGATGGTGCCATCTTTTTTAAAGGCGGGACGCAAGCTAGGGATTTTGTCTGGCATAGCGCGAGTGGGGGCTTCATCAATATCAATGACGGTGTCCCCTTTGCGACCGCTGATCGTGACGGGCACGATTTCGGCTTTGAAGTAGCCCTTTTCCGTGGCTTCGCGAGCACGACGTAGGGATTCTAGAGCGAATTCGTCTTGCTCCTCGCGCGTGAAGGCGTATTTCTCGGCGCAGCTTTCGGCCAGCACACCCATGGCTGTACCTTTGTAGGCATCTTCGAGGCCGTCTAGCGCCATGTGGTCATACACGGTAGAGTGGCCATAACGGTAGCCTTCACGCCCTTTAAGCAACAGGTACGGCGCGTTGCTCATACTTTCTTGGCCTCCCGCCACGACGATTTGCGCACTACCTGCTTTGAGCATGTCATGCGCCAGCATGGCGGCTTTGAGTCCAGAGCCACATACTTTATGGATAGTCGTGCACGGAGCATTGGCAGGTAGACCTGCGCCAATAGCGGCTTGACGTGCTGGCGCTTGGCCTTGGCCTGCCTGTAGCACGTTGCCCATTAGTACCTCATCAATCAGCTCAGGGTTAACGGCGGCACGCTCTAGGGCGCCTTTGATGGCCACGGATCCTAGTTCGTGAGCTGCTAGACTGGACAAGTTGCCTGTCATGGAACCCATGGGGGTACGAGCGGCGGATAGGATGACTACTGAATCTGACATTATTTGACTCCTAATGGCGGTAAGTCCGTAGAGGAAGCATCTACACGACGTTGCGGTAGACGTTTAGATAGGTTGTAAGGGTAAATGTTTTCCAAACGACCTTGGATAACTTGCTGTTTGCACCGATTCCACCAGTCGGCACGGAGTAGATCGGCGTGGTATTTCATAAAAGCGTCGCGGATACGGGTATCGTTGAGCAAAAACCAGCGAAATTCCTCGGGAAATACATCGTTAGCCGCTACCGGATACCAAGGTTCGCTAGCGAGCTCGGCTTCAGGGTGGGGGGCAGGAGGAATGGTGCGAAAATTCATTTCACTCATGGTTTGAATTTCATCGTAATCATAAAAAACCAACCGTCCGAGTCGAGTTAACCCAAAGTTTTTGTATAGCATATCCCCAGGAAAGATATTGTTTGCCGCTAATTCTTTAATGGCATCTCCATATTGCCTGATGGCCATTTCTAAATTGTGTCCTGAGGCACGGCTTAAATAAATATTTAGCGGCAGCATGCGTCGTTCTATGTAAACATGGCGCAGTATGATGAGATCCCCACTTTCTTCGATCTGACTGGGGACTTCTTTGTGTAGCGCATCAAGCAGCTGTTGTGAGAAACGACGCTTGGGAAGGGCGACTTGGGAGTATTCCCATGTGTCTGCCATCCGGCCCGCACGATCATGTTTTTTGACGAGCAGATAGCGATTTTTTACCGTGGCGTGATCCATGTTTTTTTTGCGAATACGATCACGAATCATCTTAAATACATAGGGATAGGATGACAAAGTAAACACCATCATGACCAAACCTTCGATGCCAGGAGCAACGGTGAAGGAGTCCGAAGAGTGTCCTAAGTGATGTAAAAAGTCACGGTAGAAAAGGTTTTTCCCTTGTTTTTGTAGACCGATAGCATTGTAGAATTCGGCAGCTGATTTGTGCGATAACAAGGACTGTAAAAACTCTACATAAGCCGATGGAACATCCATGTCGACTAAGAAGTACGCACGTGTAAAACTAAATAGCGTACTGAGATCATCTACGCTATCTAATAGGGCATCGACCTCGATATGATTGCTAGGGGTATGGGTTAAGGCAATGGCAAAAGGATGCAGCGTAGAGTGATTAATAAATCGCCCTACGATATAGGCCCCTTTGTTGCGGAAAAACAGGGTATTTAATACTTGAATTTGGCAGTCAGGGCCGATACGAAAGCCAGGGTCTTTGGTCAGACGCTGGCGCAGCGCACGAATTGCACGCCTTGCTAATAAACGGACATCACGTGGCAAGTCGGCAAAGGGAGCGGCCAAGCCAAAATCACTAAACAGTTTTGTCAGAGTCGGTAGCAAACCGTCCTGAAGCGGGTAGTACGAGCGATAGGAAGGCAGGTCGCTGTCAATGTAGCCTGTTGCAATAGCGGGTCGCACAAACAAAAAATCATTGTTGAAATAGGTACGAGCGAGGACTCGGCAGGACACCGAGTTAAAAAAGGTTTCTGCACATTCGGGTTGTTTGTGGCCGGCTAAGGCATGGGAAAACTTGGTTTTGACCTGCTGCCAAAACTGTTGCTGATCGGGGTTAAGTGTGATGTCGTCGTTCGTGGGTGTCAGCGTGGTGTTGCTTAAGGCAGGACGCAACAGTGCAGCACACTCGCGCACGCGCATGTCGTAGTATTCAATGCGCTCGCGCGAGAGGCGTTGTATGCCATCCCAGTTGCCAGACTCAAACAAGACCTTGGCCCGCTGCGCACTGTATCTAAACAGCGCGTAATGGCGGTTAAAGCCTTGGAGTATCAACTGTGCTACGTGCTCGGCACTGGGGCTAGGGCGTAGCGCCGGTTTGATAAAAGAATGGTCAGAGGCGAACGAGGGAGCAGGCATAGGCGACCGTTAAGCGGTTTCGTTAAAGAGCTCGCGCCCAATTAACATACGACGAATTTCACTGGTCCCTGCGCCAATTTCATAGAGCTTGGCATCACGCCAGAGGCGACCGGCAGAAAACTCGTTGATGTAACCGTTGCCCCCGAGTATTTGAATAGCTTCACCAGCCATCCAGGTGGCTTTTTCAGCACTAAATAAAATGGCGGCGGCGCAGTCTTTGCGTACGGAGCGTAAGTGGTCAGAACCCAAGTCGTCTAAACGTTTTCCTACGGTGTAGCACAGTGCTCGGCTAGCTTGGTGGATGGTGTAGAGGTCGGCAATTTTGGCTTGTATTAGTTGAAACTCGCCAATGGCTTGGCCAAATTGCTTGCGTTCATGCACATAGGGCATGACCAGTTCCATTGCGGCTTGCATAATACCCAAAGGGCCTCCGGCCAAGACCGCACGCTCGTAGTCTAGACCGCTCATGAGCACTCGCACTCCACCGTTGAGTTCGCCCAAGATGTTTTCCTTAGGGACCTTACAGTTTTCAAATACCAATTCACCGGTATGGCTACCTCGCATACCTAGCTTGTCTAGTTTTTGAGCAACTGAAAAACCATCAAACCCTTTTTCAATAATAAAAGCGGTAATGCCACGTTGTTGTGCTTCTGGGTCGGTTTTGGCATAGACCACTAGCGTATCGGCATCGGGTCCATTGGTGATCCACATTTTGTGACCATTGAGCACAAAGTGATCGCCGTGGTCTTCGGCGCGTAGACGCATACTGACTACATCAGAACCGGCACCGGTTTCACTCATGGCTAGCGCACCCACTTGGGTGCCATCGATTAAACCAGGCAGGTATTTGGCTTTTTGTTCGGCCGTGCCATTACGAAAAATTTGGTTCACACACAGATTGGAATGAGCCCCATACGACAGGCCAATAGAGGCGCTGGCACGGGAAATTTCTTCCATGGCAATCATATGTGCTAAATAGCCCATATCGGCACCGCCGTATTCTTCGGAAACGGTCAGACCTAATACACCCAGTTCGCCCAGTTTTGGCCACAGATGCATAGGAAACTGATCGGACTCATCGACTTCGTGAGCCAAAGGAGCGATTTCCTTGTCGGCAAAGTGACGTACGGTATCGCGTAACATAATCAGCTCTTCGCTGAATTCAAAGTGTAGTCCGGGCAGGTTCATAGTAGTCTCCAACCAAAAGGGCTGCGTAAATAAGCCGTTTAGACGCCTAACAAAGCCTAGGCGCGCTGATCAAACAATTAATCGGGTTGTTTTTGATTCAGCAGATGTTCACAGTTCTGCTTTTGTACTTCGATTTCTGCTAAGGTTTGTTGTAGGTCTAGAAGCTGGTCTTGAAGTTTAGTTTGGTAATAGCTGAGTACTTTTTGGTAATGCAGTAGCTGAGGATAGGTGCTGCCAGGGCCATCGTACATATCAATTAATGCACAAATGTCAGCTAGGCTGAAACCCATTCGTTTACCACGCAAGGCCAGCTTTAGGCGAGTGCGATCACGCGGATGGTACAGACGCTGTGTACCAAGGCGTTCGGGACTAAGAATGCCATGGTCTTCGTAATAGCGCAGTGTACGTGGCGTAATTTCGAATTCTTTAGCAAGTTCTGATATGGACCAAGTTCTTCTAGTCATAGTGTCTAAAATAAGTTGACGTTAACGTAAACTATCATGTGGAACACCATCCGACAAGCAGGGAGAATACGGAGATGAAAAGTAAAAAAACGGGGTTGAGTTATCCTTTTGGAGAACAAAAACCTGCGGCAGCACAGTGGTTACAGGTGGCCGAGGGGGTATATTGGGTACGTATGCCTCTGCCCTTTGCTTTGGATCACATTAATGTGTGGTTGCTCAGAGACGAGATTGAGGGGCAGCAGGGGTGGACCCTAGTGGATACGGGCGTGTCTCGCCCCGAGGTACAAGATCTCTGGCAACAAATCGAGGCGGAATACCTTGAGGGCTTACCTATTTTGCGGGTGGTTGTGACGCATATGCACCCCGATCACGTGGGTTTAGCAGGTTGGTTTTGCCAGCGCTGGCAAGCCCCGTTGTACATGAGTCTGACGGATTATGCACTGGCGTGTTTATGGGCTATTCCAGATCAAGGTGATGCAGTCTTAGGTGGCACCGGTGGTGTCTCAGCGGCGGTGCATTTCGCTCAACATGGTTTGGTGGATCCCGACGCCTTAACGCAAATTGAACAGCGCAGCAGTTATTATGCACAGCTGGTGCAGGCGCCCCCTAAACAAGTAGATCGTTTGCTGCATAACCGTGTGCTGACTATAGCCGGGAGGGCGTGGCGGTGTATGGTCGGCTATGGGCATGCTCCCGAGCATATCGCATTGTATTGCGAGGAGCTTGGGGTGTTGATTTCTGGTGATATGGTGCTTCCTACCATTTCAACCAACGTCAGTGTCTTTGCTTATGAACCCGAAGCCGATTCATTGACTTTATACTTAGATTCTTTGCTGTGTTATCTTGAGTTGCCCAAAGAAACCTTGGTTTTGCCCTCACATGGTTTGCCCTTTTATGGCTTACATGCACGGGTTGAGTATTTGCAGCAGCACCATGCTGAGCGTTTGACTGAGACCCTAGAGGCCTGTCAGCGCTCAGAGGGCTGCAGTGCGGCGGAATTGGTACCGGTTTTATTCAAACGACAACTCGATATGCACCAGCTGACCTTTGCGATGGGCGAGGCCCTAGCGCACCTGCATTGCTTATATTTTCAAGGCCAATTGCAACGACGGGTGGATGAGCAGGGGGTTTATAAATTTTATGCAACATAGGTAAATCATGAGCAAACATCAAATACAAACTGTTTTACAGCATATAGGCCAAGCCAATTTTGATGAGAGCACCGGTGCGGCGCCAGTTGCCATGCCTGCGATGCGCTCTAGCACAGTACGCTTTAAGTCATTGGCCCACTTAGAGCGTGCCATGCAGGATCTACAGCAGGGTGGGCGCTCCGTGGTCTATGGTCGAGGTGGCATGGACACACACCGAGCCCTAGAGGATTTATGTTGTGAACTCGAAGGCGGCGTCAAAAGCCTATTGGTGCCTTCGGGGATGGCGGCAATTAGTTTAGGTATTCTTAGCTTTGTGCAACAAGGTGATCATGTATTGGTCGCTGATAGCGCCTATGCCCCCGTGCGCATGCTAGATAGCTGGCTGTTACAACGCATGGGTATCGAGATCAGCTATTGTGAACCCACCGTCGCTGCGTTTACCGAGGCATTGCGCCCAAATACCAAGGTGTTGTATTTGGAGTCCCCTGGGTCGTTATTAATGCAAATGCTAGATCTACCCGCGTTAACGGCCTTTGCGCGCGAACACGGTCTGATTTCGGTTGCCGACAATACATGGGGGTCGGGGTTGCAGTATCAGCCTTTGCAATTAGGCGCCGATGTATCCGTTATTGCTGCTACTAAATACATCAGTGGGCACTCTGATTTTCTCATGGGGGTGGTGGTGACAAATCGTGAGGACCTCGTACCTGCCTTAAGTCAGTGCCATTATGCGCTGGGTTACTCCGTCAGTGCTGACGATGTATGGCTAGCATTACGAGGTGCACGTACGATGCCCATACGTATGCGCGAATCGGCAGACAGCGCCCTAAAAGTGTGTGAAACCTTAGCTACGTGGCCCGAAGTCGAGCGTATTTATTTTCCAGCATGGCATCAAGACCCAGGGCATGCCGTGTGGCAACGTGATGCCAACGGTTCTAATGGCATTTTGTCTTTTAGTCTGAATACCGATCCTGCCCGCGCCGCACGTTTTGTCGATCAGCTTAAGCTGTTTGGCATTGGTTTTTCATGGGGTGGTTTTGAAAGCCTAGTGCAGTTGGTGGATACATCGACCTTAAAACACCATTCTTACTGGCAAAATCAAGACACTCCCCTGATTCGTTTGCACATTGGCTTAGAGGATGTTAACGACCTCATTGCTGACTTACAGCAGGCTTGGCAGCAGTCTATCTAATTATCAGGAGTTACTCTGTTTTTATGGTGACGAAGGCGTGATGACTTCGCTAAGCAGTGCTCACTCGCTTTGCTCGTTCCGCGCTGAACCGCTCAGTCATTCACGCCTTCGCCACCCGTACAAGATGGCATACTCCTGTACGAGGAGGACCATGCCCCCT
>CANQRK010000022.1 GCA_947626245.1 uncultured Paenalcaligenes sp.
CGTGAACGTTTGGCTGGACTGGGCTTAACGGTACAAGACATCGAGAATGCATTACGTAGCCAAAACGTCTTGATTCCTGCTGGCCGTATCGAGTCACAGTTACGCGAGTTTTCGGTGGTGTCCTCTACTGACCTCGAAACGGTAGAGCAGTTTCAGAATATTATCGTTACGCATCGCAATGGCTTTCCCGTGCGCCTAGGCGATATGGCCGATATTCATATTGGTCCTGACGATGAACGGGTTTTGGCTCGTTTTAATGGTGGCGATAGTTTAACGATTGGGGTGACTAAGCAGTCCACGGCTAATCCGTTAGAGCTATCCAAAGCGGTACGTGCCGAGGTAGAGCAAATTAACCAAAATTTGCCAGCGGGTATGAAGCTGAACATTTCTTATGACAGCTCTATTTTCATTCAAAAATCCATTGATTCTGTTTATAAAACAATTATTGAAGCCACTTTATTGGTGACGTTGGTGATTTTGTTTTTCTTGCGCAATGGACGAGCTAGCTTGATCCCCATTGTGACCATCCCTGTCTCCTTAATTGGGGGCTTGGGGCTGATGTATGCCTTTGGGTTTTCTATTAACACCCTGACCTTATTAGCGATGGTGTTAGCCATTGGTCTGGTAGTTGACGATGCCATTGTGGTACTAGAAAACGTCTATAGGCATATGGAAAACGGCATGGATCGGGTGCAGGCTTCCTTTTTAGGGATTAAGGAAATTGGCGGTGCCGTGATTGCCATGACCTTGACCTTGGTGGCAGTGTTTGCTCCCTTGGCTTTTGCAACAGGGCGAACAGGACGTTTATTTATCGAGTTTGCGTTGACCTTAGCGGGGTCGGTGCTGGTGTCAGGTTTTGTGGCCTTAACTTTGACTCCCATGATGTGTGCCGTGTTGCTGCGCCCAGTGCATAGTCATGGCCGAGTCTACTTATTAATCGAAGGGTGGCTCAATGCACTGACTCAAGCCTATAGACGCGGGTTGATCCGAGCCTTGCGACATCGTACGTTGGTGCTGTTATTAGGGCTAGTCGTAGCGGTAGGCAGTGGCTTTTTCTTTAGTATTATTAAAAGCGAATTAGCGCCTATCGAAGACCGAGGTGTTATTTTTGGTGTGGTGAGCGCCCCCGAAGGTTCGACCTTGGAATACACGTTTCAAAGCGTAAAGCAAATTGAAGAGATGTACGCTAGCTTGCCAGAAACTGAAGGCTATCAAGTAATTGTTGGGTTTCCTACCGTTAGCGATTCCCATGCGATTTTGCGTTTAAAGCAGTGGGACGATCGTGACCGCAGCCAGCAAGAGATTGCGCGCGAGTTGCAGCCCCTGTTCTCTGCCTTACCGGGTGTGCGGGCTTTCCCAACCAACCCGCCTTCTTTTGGGCAACGTGCGACCTCTAAACCGGTTGAGTTTGTCATCATGAGCCAAATGCCTTATACCGAGTTGGCTGTCGTGGTAGACGAGTTTATCGATCAATTACGAGACTATCCTGGCTTACAAAACATTGATACTGATTTGCGCTTGAACACACCGGAACTCCGAGTGGAAATGGATCGTGACAAGTTGGCGGATTTAGGTTTGGATGTGAGTGAAGTCGGTCGTACCCTAGAGTCCTTATTAGGGGGGCGACAGGTGACTCGTTACGAGGATGATGGTGAGCAGTACGATGTGATTGTTCAAGTGGATAAGTCCTTGCGCTCGAATCCTAATGATATTTTAGATATTTATGTGCGTAGCAAGACCGGAGATATGGTGCCATTAGGGGCCTTTTTGACGGTACATGAAAGTGTGTCACCACAATCGCTTAATCACTTTAACCGCTTACGAGCCGTGGTCGTCCAAGGCGCCGTTGCTCCGGGTTATGCCTTAGGCGAGGTGCTGACACATATGCAGCAGGTGGCAGATCAAACCTTGCCTCCAACCGTACAGACAGACTTAGATGGTCAGTCACGCGAATTCCGTGACTCCTCTGGCAGTATGTACTTTATTTTTGCCATGGCGCTGCTCTTTATCTATTTGGTATTAGCGGCACAGTTCGAGAGTTGGCGTAATCCGTTGATTATTATGCTATCCGTACCGTTGTCGATGACAGGGGCATTATTTGCCCTGTGGCTCAGTGGCGGCACTTTGTCTATTTACAGTCAAATTGGTTTGGTGACGTTGGTGGGCTTAATTACCAAGCATGGTATTTTGATTGTGGAGTTTTCTACCCAGTTGAGAAATCAAGGGATGGGTATGTATCAGGCTGTTGTTCGTGCGTGCGAGATGCGTTTGCGTCCTATTTTGATGACAACAGGAGCCATGGTGTTGGGGGTAGTTCCCTTGGCATTCTCTACCGGCGCCGGCGCAGAAAGCCGACAGCAAATTGGTTGGGTCTTGGTCGGTGGCCTAAGCTTTGGGACGCTTTTGACCTTGTTTGTGGTGCCGGCGGCATATACCTTGATTGCCGCCAAGGTCAAACCTCATCACAACACGCCTACAGAGGTAAAACAGTAATATGCGACAAATTGTACTTGATACGGAAACCACCGGTTTAGACCCCGATGCGGGGCACCGCTTAGTGGAAATAGCAGGGGTAGAGCTAGCCAACCGTCAGTTAACGGGCAGCCATCTGCATTTATACGTGAACCCCGGGCGAGACTCCGACCCCGAGGCACTAGATGTGCACGGTTTAACCACTGATTTTTTGGCGAAGTATCCGCCAGTAGAGGACGTGATTGACCAGATTATTGCGTATGTGGAAGGGGCAGAAGTCATTATTCATAATGCGCCCTTTGATACCAAATTTTTAAACGCTGAATTCACACGGTTTGGCTATAAGCCATTTACCGAATACTGCGGCAAAATCACTGATTCGTTGGTATATGCTCGGGAATTACACCCGGGCAAACGCAATAACCTAGATGCTCTGTGTGATCGCTATGGTATTTCAAATGAGCACCGTGTGTTGCACGGTGCTTTACTTGACTCGGAACTATTAGCTGACGTGTGGTTGGCCATGACGCGAGGCCAAGAAAGCTTGTTGATGAGCTTTGGTGGCCAAGCTGAATCCCAGACCGACAACAACCCAGCGCTCAGTTTTGACGCTAGCCAATTGCCCGTGGTTTATGCCACCGCTGATGAAGTTGCTGATCATGAACGCTATTTAGAGGCCTTATCTAAAAGCAACAAAGCTCCCACTCTCTGGCAAAGCTTATAGCCTATTTAGGCAGGAGCTGAGGGGGCGATGCCCCCGATATCGCCTCATCGTAGGCATGGATTGGTACGAGGGGGCCATGCCCCCGATCACCCCCTCATCGTAGGCGTGGCCTGCTCATATAATTGAGGGCATGGATCCCACTACCTAGCAGACAGCAACAGCCTACAGCTCCGTCCTTAAGCTCCAGAGCTCAGGAAAGAGAATGACATTAAGCATTTTGCTTAAATAGTCCACCCCAGAGGTACCGCCGGTACCGCGTTTGAAACCAATAATACGCTCTACCGTCGTAAGGTGCCTAAAGCGCCATTGGCGGAAGGCATCCTCGATATCAGTCAGTTTCTCACCCAACTGATAGACATCCCAGTACTTTTCAGGATGACGATAGGCCTCTAACCAGGCGGCTTCGACGACTTTGTTAGTCGTATAAGGTTGGGTCCAGTCACGCTCTAGGTAGTCAGCGGGAATCGTTAAGCCTTGACGCGCCATATAGCGTAGGGTTTCATCATACAAAGACGGAGACTCATAGACGGCTTTGACGGTCTCGTATAAGTCAGCGCGATGGGCATGCGGTTTTAACATAGCGGCATTTTTGTTGCCCAACATGAATTCAATTTGTCGATATTGATAGCTTTGAAAACCGCTGGAGCGCGCTAAATAAGGGCGCAAAGCACTGTACTCTGGCGGTGTCATGGTGGATAGTACCGTCCAAGCATGCACCAATTGCTCCATAATACGGCTGACACGAGCGAGCATTTTAAATACGGTCGGTAGGTCGCCTTGACGTAGGTGCTCTACCGCGGCCTGCATTTCATGCAGCATCAGCTTCATCCAAAGTTCGCTGGTTTGATGCTGAATAATAAATAACATCTCATTGTGGTTAGGCGACAAAGGATGCTGGGCAGATAGAATTTCATCTAAATGCAAATAACTGCCATAGGTCATGTCCTTGGAAAAGTCGAGCTGGGCTCCTTCGGCGTGAACAATGTCTTCTGGCTTGTTTGGGTTGGTACTCATAATACAACTCTATGTATAAGAAAGGCTGCGCAAAATAGCGCGTACGGGGCTAGCATCGGCGTCCATTAGCTTTAGTGGTAAAGCAATTAGCTCGTAGTCGTCTTCGGCAACCTCAGAGAGCACAAGATTTTCCAGTACGCGCATGTCGTAATGCAAAATGCGTTTGTGACTGTCTAAGCTTTTGCTGCTAGCGGGGTCAATGCTGGGCGTGTCTAAGCCGATGAGACGAACTCCATGGGCATGCAATAGATCAATGGTTTCAGGTGCAAAGGCGGCGAATTGATCTTGCCATTGGCTAGGAGGCTGCTGAGCATAGGTACGAATTAAGACTCGTGGCGGAATGTGTCCTAGAGCGTGTTGGATGTCGTGAGGCTGAATTAAGCCGATGCAACCCAGTACATGAATGACACGGCAAGGTCCTAAAAAGGGTTCTAGACTCATCTCGCCAGCGCTAGCGGCATTGGGTGCGTAATGCAAAGGGGCATCCGCATGGGCTCCTACATGGGGCGACAGAGAGATCGTACTGACGTTAACGGGGCACTGGTCATCGAGTGTCCACGTCCATGTTTGGCTG
Source organism: uncultured Paenalcaligenes sp. (assembly GCA_947626245.1). Classification (GTDB taxonomy): domain Bacteria; phylum Pseudomonadota; class Gammaproteobacteria; order Burkholderiales; family Burkholderiaceae_B; genus Paenalcaligenes. Next base: position 4,785 of record CANQRK010000022.1, read on the forward strand.
TAGGGCGTGTCGCCGGGGAATACTGGGCTAGTCGCGTGTACAGGAGGGGAGATATCCCAAAGGGTTTTAGTCATCATCGGTCTCCGGCTATTAGGTCACCGCATTTTTTTCTAGGTTTAGGTCGTATTTTTGGTGATCGAGAATATCTTTGAGAATGTCTACGGCTTGCCAAACCTCGTGGAAGGAGGTGTATAGAGGGGTAAAGCCAAAGCGCATAATATGCGGCTCACGGTAGTCACCAATAACGCCATGTTCGATCAGGGCTTGCACAATGGCATAGCCGTGCGGGTGAGCAAAGCTGACGTGACTGCCACGGTGTGCGTGTTCGCGCGGTGTTTCGAGTTGTAGTGGATGATCGGCGCAGCGTTCCTCGACTAACTGGATAAATAAGTCGGTTAAGGCGAGAGATTTAGTGCGAATTTGCGCCATGGTGGTTTGTTTGAAAACAGCGAGACCAGACGACACCAGTGACAGAGAAATGATGGGTTGGGTACCACATAAGGCAGCACGAATATCGGGGGCTCCTTTGAAGTTAGTTTGCATTTCAAACGGAGATTGATGCGCCCACCAGCCGGTGAGGGGCTGAGTAAAATGCGGCTGGTGTTTTTTGGGTACCCAAATAAAAGCGGGGGCACCGGGTCCGGCATTTAAGTATTTATAGGTACAACCAATAGCAAAGTCGGCGTTGGCCGCATGTAGGTCGACGGGTACGGCTCCAGCAGAGTGGCAGAGATCCCAAACCACCAAGGCTCCTTGAGCCTGACAGTGTGCGGTTAGTTCGACCATATCAAACATATAGCCAGTACGGTAATTCACATGGGTGAGCACGACCAAGGCCACGTCTTGATCAATGGCGGAATGAAGATCGGCAGGTTGATCAACCAAACGCAATTCGTAGCCGTCGTTCAAAAAGTGGCTTAGTCCCTCGAGGATGTAAATATCGGTGGGGAAGTTACTGCGCTCGGTCACGATAATGCGACGTTGAGCATGAGCGGGCGTATTGCGTTGTAGATGAAGGGCGGCGGCTGCCGCTTTGAACAAGTTGACAGAGGTCGAGTCGGTAACAGCCACCTCGTCGGCCTGTGCGCCAATTAGGGGGGCGAGTTCGTTACCAATACTAAGAGGGCGATTAAACCAACCCGCCGTATTCCAGCTTTTGATTAGATCGGTGCCCCATTCTTGGTGAATAATATGTTGGGCGTGGTCTAGAGCAGCCCGAGGCTGTGCCCCCAACGAGTTACCATCCAGATAAATGGTGTCGGGGGGCAAAGCAAACTGTTGACGCAACGTGGCTAAAGCATCGTTTTGATCGAGTTGAATACAGTGGTTTTCGGTAATCATGTCAAGCCTTAGATAAAAAATAAATACGTAATGTATAGGTGAATTATCTAAAGCTTTGACTGGAATGGCTATAGCTATTTATGCGTAGAGATTAATTATCTTGGGCCTGCTGTGCTTGCTCTAAATAATACCCAATACGCCAGATGTGGTGGGCATTGCGTTCTAGCCAGCGATAGTTGTCTGTTTCTAAAAGAATAGCGCGGTTGGACGTAGATTGACTGGGGCTTTGCAACAAGCTGACGCGGGCATCATTAGACAGCTCTTTTAGTTTTTTGGATTGTGCTTTGAGCTTTTTGACCCAGTCTGTGGGCGTTTGATGTTGTAGGCCAGATTGGATTAGATCCAGCTGCTCTAGGGCAACCTGCAGGCCTTCGGCAAAACCCAGTGGATGAATGTGGTGTTCGTCTTCAAGAAAGTGATGATGGCGAGAGGTTAGGCGCAATAGATGATCGATGGCATGCAGCTGTGCCACTTGTATTTGATTGAGTTGCTTTTCACTTGTTTCGACTTGAATACGCGTCACAAAATCAAAGGTTTTTTCCAAGGCCAGATGCGTTTGTTGCAGTAAAGGCAATGGAACCGGGCCGTCATTGCTGATAAGAGCTTGGTGAATGTCTAGGGTTTGTTGCGTCAAGCTGATCAACGTACGCTGAGAAGCATCCAAAGCTAAGGCTGGCATATTGAGTAGACTGTTATCCAAGTTGGGGGTGAGCTCGTCTTTTTTATCTGGTAATAAGCGCTCAATCAAAGCCGCGAATTGCTTAATAAAAGGAAAGAACAACACCGAGCCTAATAAAATAAAGAGGCTATGAAACAAGGCTAAGCTGACGGCTCCTGGGCTAAAGTCTAGGTAGCGAGCGACTTTATAGAGCAAAAACAAATACGCCGGTAGTAAAACGATAGCGATCAGGCCCGTTACGATATTAAATAAAATATGTGCCAAAGCCGTGCGTTTGGCTGAGGTGGTTGAGCCGATGGTAACCAAGGCACTGGTCATCGTGGTACCAATAGAGGCTCCTACAATAACCGAAGCCGCTTGATCTAAACTAATGGCGCCAGCGTATACGGCTGTTAGGGTGGTGGCGATGGCAGCAGTAGAAGACTGCAAGATCGCAGTCATGGCAAAGCCAATCAGCATAATGATTAGGTGGGCACCTAATCCTCCCATAGGCAACGTCGCCAGATCAAAGTGTCCGGTTAGACTTCCCAGAGAATCTTGTAGGGTACGCAGCCCTAAAAACATAATGCCAAAACCGGCTAGACTCATGCCTAAATCGGCAGTACGGCCTTTGGATAACAGTTTACACAGGGCTCCTAATCCAATTAAAGGCAGGGTGTAAAAACTAAGGTTTATTTTTAGTGCAATGCCTGAGACAACCCAGCTGGCCACCGTATTACCTAAGCTGGCCCCCATGACTACGCCAATGGCATGATTAAAGCTAACCAAGCCGGCACTGACAAAACCGATTAAGGTAACAGCGGTGGCGGTGGATGACTGCATCATGGCTGTCATAACAGCACCTGAGCCGTAGGCTTTTAAGGGTGTTCCGGTAAAGCGAATCAAAACTTTACGCAGTGTTTGACCTGAAAACGCAATGAGGCCACGTGAAAGCAGCATCATGCCAATCAGAAATAAGCCCATGCCACCAATAAAGGGAAAAAGCACATTAATCATAGGTAGACCCAATTGTTTTTATTTGATTCTATGCCATATTTATCAAAGGGTAGAATACTAGTTTAGATTGAACTCAAGGGCTGTCAATGGATGACAGGCAGCAGACTAATGATTAGGTGATTATGAAACAAGACGGTACGCCCGTGATTTGGTATGTTGTGTTGACGGGGCTATTGGTGCTAGCGGCTTTGGTCAGTTTATGTTTAGGCCAATACCCGTTGACGTTGCAGCAGGTAGTACTCAGTCTATTTAGCGGCGGGGCAGAGCACAACCCTGCTGATGTCGTGGTATGGAATTTACGCTTGCCGCGACTGTTGGCTGCTTTGGCTGTGGGGGCGGCTTTGGCCGCTTCGGGGGCGACCTATCAAGCCATGTTTAGAAACCCGTTGGTATCCCCTGATATTTTAGGCGTCTCGGCGGGCGCAGGCTTAGGGGCGGTGTTGGCTTTGTATTTAGCATTGCCCTTGCTAGGCATTCAGTTATTCGCCTTTGTGGGTGGGCTGTTGGCTGTGGCATTGGTGTATATCATCGCCTTAAGCAGTCGACGCTACGATCCGGTGCTGGTATTGGTGTTGGCAGGGGTGGCCATTAGTACCCTGTTGGGGGCGGGTATTTCTTTATTGAAAATCATGTCCGATCCCTATACTGAATTGCCCTCCATTACGTTTTGGCTATTAGGTGGTTTGAATTTAGTCGGTTATGCCGAATTATGGACGGCCATCCCCGTTATTGTGCTGGGCTTAATCCCTTTGTTTTTATTACGATGGCGCATTAATTTGCTTAGTCTTAGCGAGCTCGAGGCTCAGGCATTGGGGGTGCAAACTCATCGTTTACGTATAGGCTTAGTGGTGTGTGCCACCTTAATGACGGCGGCTGCCGTGTCTTTCGCCGGCATTGTGGGGTGGGTGGGGTTAGTGATTCCACACATGGCACGCTTGGTGGTTGGGCCCGAATTTTCCCGATTACTGCCTACTTCTTTATTGATGGGGGCGTGTTTCTTGGTTTTGACAGATACCTTTGCGCGTAATATCGCGCTGATGGAGCTGCCTCTAGGCGTCGTCACGGCGTTGATCGGGGCACCTTTTTTCCTTTATTTGTTACTGCGAGGAGCGCGTCGTGCAGCCTAATCGCATTCTTAGCGCTCGACAACTATGTATTGGTTATGGCCATAAACTGATTGGTAGTCACATTGATTTAGATTTACAGCTAGGGCAAATCGTCTGTTTGTTGGGGCCCAATGGCAGTGGCAAAAGTACCTTGTTTAAAAGCCTATTGGGGCTTATTCCTTTGTTAGGCGGGCAGGTGGTGTTGCAGGGGCGTGATCTAAAACTGTGGTCTAGGCCACAGCTAGCTAAAACCATGGCCTATGTACCGCAGGCCAGTGACGGCGTCTTTGCGTTTCAAGCTTTAGAAATGGTATTAATGGGACGCAGTGCTTTTATCGGGCATTTTGGTGCACCATCCAAGCAAGATAGGATTTTGGCGCATCAGGCGCTAGAGCGCTTGGGTATTGAGTCCTTGGCGCATCGTCCTTATACCCAACTAAGCGGGGGCGAGCAGCAGCTGGTTTTATTAGCCCGCGCCTTGGTACAAGAGCCTAAGGTTTTGATCTTAGACGAGCCCACTGCCAGTTTGGACTTTGGTAATCAGTTGCGAGTGTTGCAGCATATTAAAGCCTTAAAACAGCAAGGCTTAGCGATTTTTTTATGTACCCATCAGCCTGAGCATGCACGTCGTGTGGCGGATACAGTGATTTTATTTAAAAAGGGACAGGTCGTAGCCCAAGGTCCTACCGCATCGTGTTTACGTGTGGAGACCTTGGCAGAGCTATACGATTTAAGTACGACCGATGTGGTGCAGCATTTGGAAAGCCGCATTGACTAGCTGTCTAGGTGTACGCGGCGAATGCCTTCTTTTTGGCCAATTTCTTTAGCCAAACGATTTAACGACAAGCCTCGTTGGGCTGTGCCATGAATAGTAAGTGCCGTATAAGGGTGCTGGTCTTCGTGCAGCATCGAGCTTTGAGCTCCGGAGACAGAAACGCCTAATAGACGTAAATGTTGGTACAACGGTGATTTGACGCGCTGCATAGCAGAGCTAGAACCAATAATAGTAAGACGGTAGGTAGGGGCGGCGCTGAGCTGAGTGTCAGGGCCAAAACGGCGTAACAATTGTGCGAAACGCATAGCAATCTCCTGGGGAATATTGAAAATGCGTATCACATCACCGCGCTGAGTCAACGGTGCTAGCCAGACAGAGGGTTTAGTGGCCTCTGGTACAGGTGATACGCACGATACGAGTTCGACTACTTTCGTCTGTATCCACGATAGAACCTATATGATTGAAAAAGATAGCAAATATTATAGGGTTAAAATTTAAATAAAGCTAATGAAAATAAAGGTTTAACGTTGTTTTTCATTGTAAAACAACAGTTGTTAAGTAAGAAAGGTGTTGTATGAGAGGGTCGACTTTGATAGAAAAAAATCAACAAAGCAGACACTAGCGTTTACAATGCCTTATCGCTATAAATAGCAAAGTTAGACAATAGATTTTTGGGTGTATATATTTTGACTACAAGACGCGCTAAACGTTGGGACGGTGAGCTTTCATCGTTGTCAGTAGACTATTTAAAAGAAGTCATAGAGAAAGTAAAGGCGTACGGTAAAGCCGTTCAGTTCGAGTTTCCCGGCCATGCTAAAACGCCAATTTATCAAGTCATCAACCATCGTGGTTATAAAATGGGCTTTGATGGCAAGCACTTACTACATAGCTTAAACGAAAACGGTAATGTTAGCGACCAGCTGTCGGGCGAGTTCTCCATAGAGCAAGTCGAACAGGCCATGCTAGCACCTATAGCGGCACCACGTGCCCGTAAAAGTGCTGGTACTCGGGTACGCAAACAGGCTGAGCCTGAGCAAATAGAAGTCGATAAATACAATTACTTCCGTGAAAATCGTGATTGGTTACCTGATGATATCCAGTATTACTCTGATGACATCAGTGCCATGATGCGTAACGGCATGACGGCAGAGCAAGCCTTCGGTAGTGTACTCGACCAGCATTACGAATAAAAAAGCAGCCTTAGGGCTGCTTTTTTTTGTAGGCATTGCCTCATCCATGCGAGATCAATTTGCGTTATGCTCTTAGCGTTAAGAGGAGGATGCAATGCTTGAAACCGCATTAGTCGCGGCCCGTGATCGTGCACGTTTGGCCGAAGTCGTAGGAATATTGGTCGATTTTGGCTTAGAAGGATTAGTCGCTCAGTTAGGTTTACCTAAAATATTTGTCAGCAAAAAAAATCGTGACTCTGCGCATCAAACGATGTCTATTCCCGAGCGCTTGCGGCATGCTATCGAGGCCTTGGGCCCGACCTATGTCAAACTGGGGCAAATTTTAGCGACTCGTCACGATCTGTTAAGTCCCGAGTGGACTACCGAATTAGAAAAACTCCACAATCATGTGGCTGCGTTAGGCTGGGACGAGATAGCCCCTCAATTGATTGAGGATTTAGGCGCAGACCCGCACGATGTATTTTTAGAATTTAGCTCTACTCCTATTGCAGCTGCTTCAATGGCGCAAATCTATAAAGCCAAATTAAAAACCGGCGAAGACGTGGTGTTAAAGGTCAGACGTCCCAATTTACGTCCGAAGATCGAAGCTGACTTGCGCTTGTTGGGTCATGTGGCCTCTTTGTTGGCACAGGCCAGTCCCGATTGGGCACGCTTTAAACCGGAAAGTATTGTCAGTTATCTGGCTAGTGCCATTCGGGATGAACTCGACTTTGTACGTGAAGGGCATAATTGTGAGCAACTCGCTGCCTGCTTTGTCGACAACCCCTATATTGTTTTTCCTACTATTTATTGGCAATGGACCTCAGAGCGAGTACTGGTGCAGGATTACGTCGCCGGAGTGAATCCAACCAAAGCCCATCTCTTAACGCAGCAAGGCTTAGATCCTCAACAAGTTGCACAACGCGGAGCCCTCGCGGTTTTGCAAATGATTTTGCAAGATGGTATTTTCCATGCCGATCCGCATCCAGGCAATTTATTGGCCCTATCAGACAATCGTATAGGATTTATTGATTTTGGTTTGGTTGGCCATGTGTCAGAGCGTCGTAAAATGCAGTTATTGGCTTTGTTTCAGGCGTTGATCGACGGGCGTAGCGATAAGGTCACTGGTATGTTGTTAAGCTGGGCAGATCAGTACGATGCCGATCCTATACAGCTGGATATGGCCGTAGAGCGGTTTTTAGCTCAGCATGGGGTGGGACGTTTGCGTATTAGTGTGGCGTTGATGGATTTTATGAGTTTGGCACGTCATCAAAAAATCACGTTACCGGCTGATCTAAGCCTGTTGTTTAAAACTTTTATTACCGCAGATGGGGTGTTAACTCAGGTCAGTTCGCAGTTGGATATTGTGCGGTTGGCCGAGCCGATGGTACTGGCTCAGTTGCAACAGCATTATCAGCTGAGCGCAGTCAAAGATAGGGCCGTCCGTGTAACGGCTGAGTTGTACGAGCTAAGCGATGAAATCCCCAGTGCTATTCGTTTATTGTTGCACCGGTTGCGTCATGGTCGCGTAGGGGTAGATCTAGAAATGCGCCAGATAGACCGATTTGCACACGTATTTGAGCTATCGGCGATTCGACTATGCATTGCCTTGGTGACGGCAGCGTTTGCTTTGGGCTTAGCCCCTCGTTTATTCGAGTATGGGCCGGTTTGGTTTGGAATGCCACTGTTTGCGTGGTTAGGTCTGGCGGGTACTATTTTTGGTTGTGTGTTGTTGGCCTTTTGGTTAATGAAGCCAAAGCGGTGATTAGGCCAGACCGCGTTCGCGAGCAATTTGTAAGCGTTCTTCGTTGGTAATGAAGTTTTGAATACGCATTTGCTGTTGGGGCTCTAGATGTTGAAATGCACAGCCAATCAGAGGTAGCTTTTTACCATTTTGCAAAATTTGTGCTTGGGTACGAACCAGACGTAGATCGACAACGGTCTCGCCTACCTGAGGCAAGCTAAGCGTGCTGTTCGCTAAGGTGCTATTGATGCGCTCGGTTAGACGCTCGTTGGGATCAATGAGAGCTAGGCCACTGGAGCTGATGTCATAGACCTCGAATTGATGAGGTTCGTCATTGAGAAGCACGGTGCAAGAGGGGGTGTTTTCTAGGGTGGGGCGTATTCTGAAGGTTTCACGGCGCTGAATACGATATAAAAAAGAAGGCAGTGCCCCGGCTAATGCCGCTCTATCTTCGAATAAGGTGCCATACAGAGAGTCCACTTGAAACTTGATGGCTACGCCATTCAAAATAGCATCGAAGTATGCCGTTTCGCTGGAAATCAGTTGGTCATTGAAGGTCTGTTGGGCTGCGCTATCTATTACAATCGTTTCATTGTCGTAGTCTAGGTCTAGCAAAGTGGTAATGACAGACTGATTGGCATTACCATTGTGCATACGCAGTAAAATCCCTTGTTGTAAAAGCTGTTGAAGGATTCTATCTACTTCTTGGATGGTGTCGATACGATAAGGGTCGTAGTTAGCATAATCTGGTTTTGGCGACATAACAGAACTAGAAACAAAATTGTAAGAAAGTATTGCAGTTTATGGGTATTCTACCTTGATTAAGAGGGAGTGCCTATCTTTTTAGTCTTAGGGTTAAACTAAAAAGCACCTGTATTAACGTTATTTAAACAAGAGAAGTGAATGAGTCTTATTAATTCAGTATTAGGTATGGCGGCCTCATTGGGCAGTGACCAAAAAAAACAAGATCAAGCGAAGTTATTAAATACTTTATTGCAAACGGCTAATCAGTATCCAGGTGGGTTGCCCGGACTATTCGAGCAATTTAAGCAAGGCGGGATGGGAACGGTATTGAGCTCGTGGCTGAGTGCTAGTTCAGAGCCTATGGCGGTAGAGCCACAGCAATTAGAACAGGCGCTGGGTGCTAACTTAATGAATGACCTCAGTACTAAAACAGGTCTAAGTCAAAATATTGTGCTGCAGTATTTGGTACAGCTTTTACCGTTATTAATTAATACGTTAGCCAAAAAAGGCATTGTTTCGGAAAATCACATTCCTGAGAAACTGGATCCCAGTTCATTAATTACAACGGTTTTAGGGTTGTTAACTAAATCTAAATAAAAAAGCGGCCTATTAGGGCCGCTTTTTTTATGATTAGAGCTGGCTGGCTTCTAGGGCTTGGGTTATATCGGCCAAAATATCGTCAATATGTTCAATGCCTACAGACAAGCGCACCATGTCTAGGCTAACGCCGGCCTGTACTAGCTCGGTTTCGTTAAGCTGTCGGTGGGTGGTACTGGCAGGGTGGCATGCCAAGGACTTGGTATCGCCAATATTCACCAGACGTAAAATGAGCTGCAATGCATCAATAAACTTGGCGCCGGCTTCGCTACCACCTTGGATACCAAAGCTTAAAATGGCAGCCGGTTTGCCGTTAAAGTAACGTTTGGCTAGTCCGTGCTCAGGGTGAGAGGTTAGGCCGGCGTACTGCACCCAATTGACTAAGGGGTGGGATTCTAGATATTGGGCTACACGCAACGCATTGTCCGTATGACGTTCCATACGCAACGACAAGGTTTCTATTCCCTGTAGAATTTGAAATGCATTAAAGGGGGCTAGCGCCGCGCCCGTATTGCGTAGAGGAACAACGCGACAACGACCGATAAAGGCGGCGGGACCAAAGGCCTCGGTGTAGACCACACCATGATACGAAGGGTCAGGTTCATTTAAGATAGGAAAACGATCTTTGTGTTTGACCCAATCAAACTGACCCGAGTCCACCACAGCGCCGGCAATCGTTGTACCATGGCCACCCATGTATTTGGTTAGTGAATGCACCACAATAGCAGCACCATGTTCAAAGGGACGACATAAAGCCGGAGATGCTACGGTGTTATCGACAATAACCGGAACACCATGGCGTTCAGCGGCTGTACATAAGGCCTTAAGATCGATAATATTCCCAGAGGGGTTACCAATCGTTTCGCAGAAAATGGCTCGGGTTTTATCGTCGATCAGCGCCTCAAGTGCGGCTAGATCATCGTGAGGGGCAAATTTGACCTCAATGCCTTGACGCGGCAAAGTATGAGCAAACAAGTTATACGTGCCGCCATACAGTTTACTGACTGACACAATGTTGTCACCAGCTTGGGCAATGGTTTGGATAGCATAGGTAATAGCCGCCATTCCCGAAGCTACCGCTAAAGCGGCAACGCCACCCTCTAGAGCAGCAACACGCTCTTCGAGTACGGCATTGGTAGGGTTGGTAATACGCGAGTAAATATTACCCGGTACTTTTAGATCAAATAGATCAGCACCATGTTGGGTATTATCAAAGGCAAACGATGTAGTTTGATAAATGGGCACCGCTACGGCTTTGGTGGTTGGGTCAGGCTGGTAGCCCGCATGAACAGCTAATGTTTCAAATTTCATGGCAACTCGGAAATAAGAGATTAAATGTCTGCAGAAAGGGTAATTGTGCTTAAAAGAGCACTATAAACGATGAAGAAACAGGCATAGTTATATCTATATGTAGTACAGATACGCACTATTTTATTTATTCACCTAGCATCCCCGATGCTCATAAAAACAAGCAGTTTAGGATGTAGATCCAGATGAAAAAATGGTTTAAACGAGGACTTTTCTCTTTGGTAGTCTTTGTGATTGTGGCATTAGTCGGAGCAGCGGTGTTTTTGCTGACTTTCGACCCGAATGCCTATAAAAACAAAGTAGAGCAGCTGGTGTACGAGCGCTATCAACGTCACTTAAAAATAGAAGGGGACATAGAGCTCTCTTTGTTTCCTCGTATTGGTTTAGCAGTAGAGCATGTTTCTTTGTCGGATCATAGTAGTGATTCCACCTTTGCGTCTTTAGATAGTGCGCGTTTTGCCGTAGCGGTTTGGCCGTTGTTGTGGAATAAGCTGGTCGTGGATCACGTGGCAGTCAGTGGGTTCAAGGTCTGGTTGCAGCGCGATGACGAAGGTGATTTTAATTTTGATAATTTATTGCAACGTCCTCTTAACGAGACATCGGCTAACACCGTAGCGCTTAACCCAATAGGGACAGCCCAAGCGAAAAGCTCGCTATTAGCACCGGATGCGAATCAAGCCGAGTTTCAAATTGATATTGCTGGTTTAGACTTAAAAGACGGTGAAATTCACTTCTATGATCAAGCCAGTGAAACACAAATGCGTTTGGTAGGGCTAGAGCTTAATACCGGACGCATGACATTTGGTCAGCCGTTTGATGTGATTTTCAAAGGCCATTTGTTGGGCGATCAACCGGTGGCGGATGCGACCCTCGAAGGGCAGATGTTGCTTCAGTTAGAGCCACATTTGTATCGCTATAATGCTCAAAAAATGAATATCAATTTGGTGGGCACCGTTGGGCCCTATCGAGCGCAAAGTGCGACCCTACGTGGTGGTTTGGAAATGCTGACCCACACCGAAGACCTACGAGCTCGTCAGCTCGAACTAGTCTCTCAAGGACAGTGGCACGATGATCAGTTACAACTCAATAAAGTCCAATTCAGTCTTAATACGGCGCAGCTAAATGTAAAACGTAATTTGCAGGTATTGCAGACCGAGCGTCTACAGTTACGTGCTTCGGGAGCCTTGCCGATGTCTGACGAGGGGGCCGAGCACAAGGTAGAAGTTGCGTTAGATTTACCCAATCTAGATCTAGAGATTGATCAGATACGCTCAGAGCCTATTGCGCTATCGTTTAAGCAAACACAAGGCGATCAGCTGTTTGGGGTCAATGTGCGGACCAAAGCGATTCAGGGCAGTTTAGAGCAGCTCGCTTTACCCGAGGTGTTGGTAAACGTAGCAGGTAAACACGGTGCTCGTGCCTGGAAAGTTGATGCGCAAAGTCATTTGCAATGGCAGCAAGCCGAACAGCAGTTGGATTGGACTGATTTACAAGCCAGTGTAGTGGTCGAGGACGAGTTGCTTAGTCCTAACCCTGCTCAAGGTAAACTCAGTGGTGCGGGCCAATGGTCGGTGGACCAGCATCAGGCATGGTTCGAAGGAGCGTGGGCCAGTGCGAATACTCATGCCCAGATTCGTTCTGATCTAAGCCATGATGATCATTGGTCTTTGGCAGTACAGGTTGACGCGCCCGAGCTAGATCTTAATCCTTGGTTGCGCCAGGCCGATAAGTTAGCAGCCAAACGAGCTGGTGGGGTTGCGTCTCATGTTGAGCCTTATGCCATGTTGCCTGGTTACTTAGACTGGATGGGGCTGGCGACACAACTGCAGCTTAATGCTGAAAACGTACGTTATCGTCAATTACAAGCGCAGGCTGTAACGGCTCAGCTAGAGCAGCGCGATCGTACCTTGTTTTTGCAAAACTTAGAGGCACAGCTTTTTGAGGGACAAGCCCAAGCCAAAGGGCAGTGGCAGTATGATCAGAGCCAATTGCAGTTGCAGGCACAGCTAGAGGGTATTAATTTAGCGCAATTTTCCGAGGTGGCGTTGGGACAGTTGCGTTTAACGGGTACAGGCAAGCTCGACGCCGATATACAAACTCAAGGGAGTACGACAGGTGCGCGATGGGCTTCTTTAGATGGCAACTTGCGTTTACAAGCCGAAGCGGGTCAAGTCGTGGGCTGGAACCTGTGGAAAAACCTAACCGAGATGAATGAGGCCGTACGCAATGTGTTTGGTGGGCAGATAGAGCCTCCTTCAGAGCAACTGGATTTGCGACAAAGTACTCCGTTTAATACACTAGATATGACGTTGGCATGGCAGCAGGGCCAAGGCATGTTTGAGAACTTAAAACTAGTGACTGAAGGCCTAACCCTGCAAACGGTGGCGCCATCGTATTTAGATGCGGTCAATCAGCAGATGGAACTAGACTTGCAAATAGACCTAGACTCCGCGCAGTTACCCGAAATCCATCAAAGCTTAGTCGAGCTAAGCTCGGCTCCGGTATGGATGCGCTTAAGTGGGCCGTGGTTAAATCCCATACCACGTGTACAGTGGACTCGTTTAGAGCAGCCCAGTGTCATCGAGGCCTTAGACCATGGCTTGTTAAGTCTATTAAAAGAAAGAGCAGCGAATGGGTTACCATTGCCTTTGCCTGAGGCATCGTCAAGTAACGAAGTGGGAAAAACGTTGGGCGATACCCTGAAAAACTTATTGAAAAACTAGAGGAGTCGTATGAGCGTTAGCCCTATCCAGTTCGGCCCAGCGTTGGCTATAGATACTACATACCAAGATCAGTGGTTTTTGACGGACACGTCTGGGCAGCAACTGTCGGCAGAAATCTGCCAGGCTTTGTCACCGCTTCAGCTAACAACAAAGCTGGGGCAGTTGCAGTTACGTGCCCCGGGTATGCTGATGTTGGAGTTAGCGTTAGATGTGCTAGAGGATGATGATAGTTTTCGTTGTACTGCCCTAGACACACAGGGACAGCCTGTCGCTGCGATTAACGAAGGCTCGTTGGCAGCGACGTGGTTTGGGCATGTAATAGGGCAGCCATGTTTGCTGCTGAAAAAAGACCCAGGCAACCCAGATCAGGACTAAGCCTTGCTACCTGTTAGTTGCTGGTATTTAGCCAAGAGTTGCTCTTGGCTTTCTTGGTGCTCGGGATGGATCTCGATACATTCGACCGGACAAAACACAATACATTGTGGCTCGTCGTGGTGCCCTATACATTCGGTACACAGGCTGGGGTCGATTTCATAGATTTCAGCCCCCATGTAAATAGCCGTGTTAGGGCATTGGGGTTCACATACATCACAGTTGATGCATTCTTCGGTAATAAATAAGGCCATGATAGTAAACGCTTAAAGCCTAAAAGGAATACCCTATCAGTGTAAACCCTTTTAGGCTGAAAAGCGAAATTAGCCTTGGTTTTTACGGTATTCGGCCGACTTAGTAACCAACCAACGCTCGACGGACGGGAAAACGAATTTGCTGACATCTCCCCCTAGCACAGCAATTTCACGCACAAAAGTACCTGAAATAAACTGGTATTGCTCGGAAGGGGTCATGAACAAGGTTTCGACCTCGGGCAATAGATTGCGGTTCATGCCTGCCATTTGGAATTCGTACTCAAAGTCTGAAACGGCACGCAAGCCACGTACAATGACGCGCGCATTTTGTTCGCGTACAAAATCTTTGAGTAGACCGGCAAAGCTTTTCACTTCGACGTTGGAATAATGACCTAGGACTTCTTGGGCAATTTCCACGCGCTCTTCGACGGTGAAGAAAGGGTGTTTGTTGGGGCTGTGAGCCACTGCGACCACGAGACGGTCAAATAAGTTCGCAGCACGACGAACTAGGTCTTCGTGACCTCGGGTTAAGGGGTCAAAGGTGCCTGGGTAAACAGCAGTAATCATAGTTAAATAGGAGAGAAATGTATTGTCGTGTTGTTGTTATTTAAAGAGAATCCGGTAAAGCAGAGATCATGTCCGCATTATTGTCTGTTTTGCTACTTGCTGCAAACTCTAGTAGTTGAAAATGAACATGACCTGCCTTTTGTTGGCGTAAACTGCTAAAGTTTGATGGAATTGAGATTGGGCTTTCACTTTCTATATAGATTAATGCATCTGCTTGTAAAATAGTAGGAAGTTTTGCCCAAATCGTATCTAACCAACCTTGGTGAAAAGGTGGGTCTAAAAAGACCAAGTCATAGGGTTTGTCGGCGCGCTCTAGCACATGCATAGCATCGCCTTGGTGGATGCGTACTTGGTGAGCCCCAAGCTTGTTGCGTAAAGCCCTCAGGGCAGCAACGGCCTCTGGGTTTTTTTCCACCATTTGTACAAACTCTACGCCATGCGAGGCCGCCTCAAATCCCAAGGCACCTGTGCCAGCAAACAAATCTAGCACACGCTTGTTTTGAAATTGTTCGCCCCAAAAGTAACGCAGCCAATTAAATAGCGTTTCACGGACTCGGTCAGGGGTAGGACGCAAGCTAGTGGCATCGACCACAGGTATAGGGGTGCGGCGATATTGGCCACCTACAATGCGAATAGTATTTTTTTTCATGCTCAATAATAGCGTGATCTAACAAATTAGGTTTAGTGTAAAGCCATGTTTAGTTTTTTTAAAAGACGTAAAGCGAAAAAAGAGCAAGAAGCACAGCAAGCAATGGAAGAAATTGCCGTTGCCGAGTCTCCTCAACCGTCTGCTGCCGAGCCCGAGGCTCCGGTAGTAGACAAAGAGTTGCCAACACAGCCCGAGGTAGTGCCGGAATTACAAAATCCAGTCGTGGAGCCCGAGGTAGTGCCGCCAGTGGTGGTACCAGCACCATCAGTTCCAGTAGCAACACCAGAACCAACACCAGAACCAACACCAGAACCAACACCAGAACCAACACCAGCAGTCCTCACAGACATACCTGTTGATGCTTCTAGCGTGACTCCACCGCCTGAAAATACACCACGCGAACAGTTGTTAGAGCGAGCCGATTTAACATTACGCGATGATATTTTCACCGAGAAAAAGCGTGATAGTACCGAGCCAGTGGCAGAAATCACTCAGCCAGAGCCCGTCGTGCCCAGTTCTGTCACCGTACCTGTACACTTAGAACCAGAACCAGAACCGGAACCGGAACCGGAGCCTGAACCCGCACCCGCACCCGCACCCGCACCCGCTGAACCGGTGGCAACCACACAGGAAAAG
>CANQRK010000023.1 GCA_947626245.1 uncultured Paenalcaligenes sp.
ATTCGAAACCGTATCGTTCGTCACGTAAACAGCTGTTTTTTCACGATGGTTGCTGTCGATGATGAAGAAAAAAAACCCGTTCCTGTTCCTTCGTTAACGCCGAGTACGGAAGACGAAAAAAGGCGCTATATAGCAGCACAAATGCGACGTCAACTGCGTCAAGAAATTGAACAACGCCAAAAAGAACTATTAAGTAGTGTTCAATAATTCCAGACTGGCCGCTAGCTAACTACCTCGCGGCCATCACTCTCTATCCCGTTTAAACAACAATCTCTTGCCAAGTCTAGGTAACGCTTTTATAGTGAAATCAGGCACAGTTTATCTGTGTCAATGCATGGTCACAGGCTTTCTTTTAAGGAGTCTATATGATGCATCTTCAATCGCTACAATGGTTACTCGATCTCCAAGCCTCTAACTCAGCAGGTTTCTTAGACTACTTTCGTTTTGCCTTTACCCTACCAGGCAACCTGTTTGTCGAATTGATTGGTGTCTTCCCAGCGCTAGCCTCTTTCTTAGGTATAGCTGCCTCACCAGAAACCGGTTACAGCAGTTTAAATGGGCTCTTAGCCAAGATCATTTCCTGTGCTTTTTGGTTATTTTTATTTATTCAAGCGCTTAACCTATCTAACAAACCCAAAGACTCTAAGGTGTATTTGGACGAAGACAGCAAAACTCAACCTTTGTTGTTACCGCTGCCCAAAGACTATCCGATACTACGCAAGCATTCCTAAATGCTTGCCCCATCAAAAAAGCTGGCATATGCCAGCTTTTTTAGTGTGTATCAATTACATTAAGCGTCAGGTAATAAACGCTCTTTGCCACCCATATAAGGACGCAGTGCCTCGGGAACCACTACGCTACCATCTGCTTGCTGATAGTTTTCTAAAACGGCGACTAAAGCACGACCCACAGCCAAACCCGAACCGTTTAAGGTATGGACGTATTCGGGGCGCTTTTCCTGACGGAAGCGAGCTTGTAAACGACGAGCTTGGAAGGCCTCGCAATTTGAAATAGAGGAAATTTCACGCCACGTGTTTTGAGCAGGGAGCCACACCTCGAGGTCGTAGGTTTTAGCGGCAGAAAAGCCCATATCACCGGTACACAATGCCATCACTCGATACGGTAAACCTAAGCGTTGCAAAATGACTTCGGCATGCCCCACCATTTGCTCTAGTGCCTCATAAGACTGCTCGGGGTGCACAATTTGCACCATTTCCACTTTATCGAACTGATGCTGACGAATGATGCCTCGAGTATCACGACCACCACTGCCTGCCTCAGAACGGAAACACGGTGTATGAGCCGTTAAGCGTAAAGGTAATTGATCGACTGGTAGGATTTCATCACGCACTATACCGGTTAGTGTAATTTCAGAGGTGGAAATTAAATACAGGTCTTCGGCAGGCCCCTCGTGCTCGTCGCTATGATTTTGCCCGCCTTTAGTGACCCAAAACATATCGTCTTTAAATTTAGGCAGCTGACCTGTACCAAATAACGTGGAGCTATTCACAATATAAGGGGTGTAACACTCGGTATAGCCATGCTCTTCGGTTTGTACATCAAGCATGAACTGAGCCAAAGCACGGTGCAGTTTTGCCAACTGACCTTTTAACACCATGAAGCGCGCACCAGACAGTTTTCGAGCTGCCTCAAAATCTAGACCAATGCCCTCGCCTAACGCCACATGATCTTTGACCTCAAAATCGAATGGAGCAGGAATCGCATCCGCTGCCGTTTGGCCTGGAACCCAACGACGTACCTCGACGTTCTGTTCTTCGGAATCGCCCACCGCCACAGACGTATGAGGGATATTAGGCAATCCACTAAGCCAGTCGTGGATTTCAGCTTGCAATGCAGTCAGCTGATGCTCAAGCTCGTGTAGTTGCTGTGGAATCGCCTTGGATTCCTCCATTTCCTGAGCAGCGTCTTCGCCTTTAGAGCGCTTTTGTCCGATGAGTTTGGATAGGGCATTGCGTCGTGCCTGTAGGGTTTCGGTTTCTACCTGAATGGCTTTACGCTGACTTTCTAGCGTATTAAAACGTTCAGTATCAAACGACACGCCACGAGTGGCTAGACCAGCAACCACCTCATCTAAATTTTTACGCAACACATTTATGTCTAACATAATAAAACGCTCAAGGAATATGGGAATAACACGATTGTAGCCAAGTTAGGCCTAAGATTTAAGCTATGTTTAGGATTTTGTACGGTTAGCCTGACGATCTAATTCAGCTAGAAACCGTAATTTTTCAGTAATTTTTTGCTCTAAGCCTCGATCCGTAGGCACATAAAAACGAGCCCTCATGCCTTCGGGGAAATACTGCTCGCCTGCCGCATAGGCATTGGGTTCGTCGTGAGCATACCGGTAGGCTTTGCCATGCCCCAATTGTTTCATCAATTTAGTCGGAGCATTACGTAAATGCACGGGTACCGGAGCGCTACCGTGTTCAGCGGCAAAACGCCGTGCTTGGTTGTACGCCATATAGCCCGCATTGCTTTTAGGAGCGATAGCTAAATAAATTAAGGCTTGTCCCAAGGCCAACTCGCCCTCGGGTGAACCTAAGCGCTCGTAGGTTGCGGCGGCATCGTTCACTATTTGCATGGCCCGAGGATCAGCTAAACCGATGTCTTCCCAAGCCATACGTACAATACGCCGAGATAAATAAGAAGCATCGGCACCACCATCTAGCATTCGGCTAAACCAGTACAACGCAGCATCGGGATCTGAACCCCGCACGGACTTGTGAAGCGCACTAATCTGATCATAGAACGCATCTCCACCCTTATCAAAACGGCGTAAATTTTGCGAAAGAGATTGCTCTAGATAGTCTTGATCCACTCGCTCTACCTGAGCAGCCTGAGCCGATTCGGCCACTACCTCAATGGCATTAATGACGCGACGCGCATCACCATCGGCCCACACCGCTAACTGTTGTTGGGCTTCGGGCGTAAAACTAAGACTACCCCCGGTATCAGCAACATAACGTACTAGCGCTTTGTCGATGAGAATCAAGAGTTCTTCTGTACTGAGAGGCTGCAATACATACACCCGAGCCCGTGATAACAAGGCCGAGTTCACTTCGAAAGACGGGTTTTCGGTGGTCGCCCCAATAAACGTAAATAAACCGCTTTCCACATAAGGCAAAAAGGCGTCTTGTTGGGCTTTGTTAAAGCGATGCACCTCGTCTACAAACAAAATAGTACGTCGCCCTTGTCCTTGAGCCAGTTGAGCTTTGACAACGGCCTCGCGAATGTCTTTGACTCCACCTAAGACAGCAGAAATAGCAATAAACTGCGCATCAAAGCCTTGCGCCATCATACGAGCTAGGGTTGTTTTACCCACCCCCGGCGGCCCCCAAAAAATCATGGAATGCGGCCGACCTGACTCGAACGCCACCCGCAGCGGCTTGCCTACCCCGACCAAATCTGTTTGACCTACTACCTCGTCCAATGTACGGGGACGTAAGCGTTCAGCCAAGGGCGCATAAGGGACTGAATCCGTACTAAATAAATCTGAGCTCATAACCGTTGCTTAGGGTAAGCGCACCACATCTACCCCTTCAGGGGCAGTAAAACTAAAGACCGCATCGGACACATCCGTCAACGACAGCTGCTGCAGTTCAATAATGGTTTTCTGACCAAACCCATCTAAGAGCACTAGTTTTGCGGGCAAAGCATCTTTGAAGCCAATGTCCACATAACTAAAACCGGCATCGCTGGATTTAGGGGTAGCTCGCAACCACGTTAAGCCATCCGCATCAGGCTGATCGACCAAATCAAAACTCTCATCCAATTGACCTGACCCAAACAAAATAGCAGCTGGAGAAGTCCCAATGGCCTGATCTACGCCGCGCTGAGTCAGCTGATTTAAGTCGGGATCATATTGATACAATTGCGAGCCATCTGAAACCACCAATTGCTCGTAAGGTTTTAGCACTGACCATTTGAATTTACCTGGACGTTTAAACGCAAATTCTCCGGTTTGAGCCGGACGCGCCTGCCCCTGAGTGTCTAGGGTGGTTTGACTAAATTGACCCGCCGCACTACTGACATCTTGGACAAAGCGCTGTAACTGCTGAGTCGCTGACTGGGCATACACCACAGAGCTTAGGGTCAAACTAAGCGCCAACACACCTACTTTAGCTAACCATTTCATAGTATTCCTTAGTCTTTATTCAGCGGCACTAAAATTTCACGATTACCGTTGGGGCCCATCGCAGACACCAAACCCGCTTTTTCCATTTCCTCGATGAGGCGGGCGGCTCGGTTGTAGCCTACACGCAATTGTCGCTGTACACCAGAAATGGAGGCACGCTGACTTTCCATTACAATCGCGACGGCCTGATCGTATAAAGGATCAGATTCGGCATCGACAAAGCCTGTGACGGCATTCACGCCATCACCGGTCTCACCTGCTACGCCCCCTTCGAGAATGCCATCAATGTAATTCGGCTCGCCTTGCTCTTTTAGATAATTCACTACCCGATGCACCTCGTCGTCATCCACAAAAGCCCCGTGCACGCGAATAGGAACTGACGTACCGGGTGGCAAATACAACATATCCCCCTGACCCAATAAGCTTTCCGCCCCCATCTGATCCAAAATCGTGCGGGAATCTACTTTTGAGGAGACTTGGAAAGAAATGCGCGTCGGGATATTGGCTTTAATTAAGCCAGTAATCACATCCACACTAGGACGTTGAGTCGCTAAGACCAAATGGATACCGGCGGCACGCGCTTTTTGAGCCAAGCGAGCAATGAGCTCTTCGATTTTTTTACCCGCTACCATCATTAAGTCTGCGAGCTCATCAATAACGACCACAATAAATGGCATGGCTTCTAGCGGCTCGGGCGCATCAGGCGTCAGAGAAAACGGATTAGGAATATTTTCCTCGCGCTCTTGGGCTTCTTTGATTTTGCTATTAAAGCCAGCGAGATTACGCACACCCATCTTGCTCATGAGTTTGTAGCGCCGCTCCATTTCATTCACACACCAATTCAAAGCATTGGCCGCTTCGCGCATATCAGTCACTACTGGAGCCAACAAATGAGGAATATTTTCATACACACTCATTTCTAGCATTTTGGGGTCAATCAAAATTAAACGAACTTGCTCTGGTGTGGCCTTGTACAGTACAGAAAGAATCATGGCGTTGATCCCCACTGACTTACCTGAGCCGGTGGTTCCCGCCACTAACAAATGCGGCATCCGTCCTAAATCGGCTACCACCGCATGCCCAGCAATATCTTTACCCAAGGCCACCGTTAGCAAGGATTTGCTTTCCACAAAATTTTTAGAGCCTACAATTTCCTCGAGGCGTACCATTTGACGCTGAGGATTAGGTAGCTCTAAGCCCATCAGGTTTTTACCAGGAATGGTTTCCACCACGCGGATATCCACCAAGCTAAGCGAACGCGCTAAGTCTTTGGCTAAATTAACAATTTGATTACCTTTCACACCCGTAGCCGGTTCGATTTCATAGCGGGTAATGACTGGCCCTGACTGTGCCTCCATGACCGCCACGCTAACCCCAAAGTCACTGAGCTTTTTCTCGATTAAGCGCGAGGTGAACTCTAAGGTTTCTGCTGAAATAGGCTCGCCGAGTTCTTCGGCCATATCCAGTAAATCTAGGGGGGGTAGATGGACATCAACCACATGACGCGCTGCTTTCACCACCTCGGCCTGCGTTTGAGTTTGAACAGCCGATTTGGCGTGTAACTCGACCTCGGTGTCTGTGTTAGCTAGATCGGGCTCATCAAAAATAGGGTGTTTATATGTGCGAACAGCAACCGTCGGTTCGGAGCGACTCGATATACCCCCACCAACAGCGTCTTCGACGACTCCAACCAATCCGGCTGCCTGAGTTTGTGTAAAGCCACCCAAGGTAGGCTCTTTGCGCTCGGCAACAAAAGGCTCTATAGGAGCCCTAGGCATGGCTTGGGGCTGTGTGACCTCGATGTCTTTGTTGGCTAAGGCTTCGGTGCGTTCGGCTCGATTTGCGCGCCCAACTTGTCGATCTTCCCATCGTGCTTTTAGGTCAAGCATCGCCAAATAAAGACCTTCGAGCCAACGCCCGATAGTCTCAGCCACATTTAACCAAGAAAAGCGAAATAACCAACTGCTCCCGCCACACACCGCGAGCAGCAACAAAATGGTAGAGCCGGCCAAACCTAAGTATGTGACTAATAACATCGCTAGCAGTTGGCCTATTTGCCCTCCGCCCCCTGCAGGTAAATGACTTCCGAAACGTAACTGCAAGGCCTCGAAACCCATACTACCGAATAGGAGTAAAGCAAAACCAATGCCTACCTCCCAGGGAACCCGAGCTAAAGGTTCTTGAATACGGGCTCTTGGCATTACAATGCTAGTAATGCGGCGAAATCCTATGACCAAATGCTGTACTAACAACGCCACCCATAACCACGCGCTGTAACCAAACAGGTAGTACAAAATATCGGCCACATAGGCACCAAGCCTTCCGCCTTGATTGTGAATAAAGCCCGCATCCAACGAGTGGGACCACGCAGGGTCGGAACTATTCCACGTAAAAAGGACCAAAGATAACCAAGAGGCAAGTAAAAGAAACACGACCCAACGGGCTTCTAGCGCTAAAGAGCTAAGCCGTTGTTGCCACTTGGAAGGTCCATTACGGACATTTTTTGCAGAGCGATTTGTAGTTGCAGGTATTCTAGCCATGACTCATTATAATTGGCTGATCATTGATTATTGGGAAATAGATAATGTCTAGTGTTAAACATGCTAAAGTTTTGATTTTAGGTTCCGGCCCTGCTGGGTACACAGCTGCCATTTACGCCGCTCGTGCTAACTTAAAACCCATGCTCATTACCGGCATGGAACCTGGTGGACAGCTTATGACCACCACCGACGTAGAAAACTGGCCAGCTGACGCTCATGGTGTAACTGGTCCAGACCTAATGGCACGTTTCCAAGAACACGCCGAGCGCTTTGAAACTGAACTCGTCTTTGATCAGATTGTATCGGTAGATTTAAAACAGCGTCCATATACTTTACAGGGTGATGGCGGTAATACCTACACCTGCGATGCACTGATTATATGCACAGGTGCGTCTGCCATGTATTTAGGCTTGGAATCCGAGCAGAAATTTATGGGTCGCGGCGTGTCAGGTTGTGCCACATGCGATGGGTTTTTCTACAAAAACCAAGACGTCATCGTTGTCGGTGGTGGTAATACCGCCGTCGAAGAGGCATTGTACCTATCAAACATTTGTAAAACCGTAACATTGGTTCACCGTCGTGACACCTTCCGCTCCGAAGCCATCTTAACGGACAAACTCATGGAGCGTGTAGAAAACGGTAATATCAAACTCAAGCTCTTTTCTGAACTAGACGAAGTCTTGGGCGATAACACCGGAGTCACTGGCGTTCGTCTACGTAACAACCAAGACAACAGCACCGAAGATCTTGACGTCATGGGTGTGTTCATCGCCATTGGTCACCACCCCAATACAGAGCTCTTCCAAGGCCAACTCACTATGAAAGATGGCTACATTATGACGCGTAGTGGTCTAGAAGGCATGGCAACGATGACCTCTGTGTCTGGTGTTTTTGCCGCGGGTGATGTTCAAGACACCATCTACCGTCAAGCCATTACCAGCGCAGGAACAGGCTGCATGGCCGCTCTGGATGCACAACGCTGGTTAGAGAGTGAAAACCTCTAAATCTCACAAATCCTTAGCAGAGCTTAAAGCCTTCAAAAAGGTGCTCACTCAGCCGGCTCCACCCCCTGTGGTCGAGCCGGCTGAGCGCGTCCATCGTCCCGAATCCCTACGTTTTAGTCTTGCCCCTAAAAGCACGCAAAAAAAAGGGTTAGATGCCGAAGACAAAGCCCTTTTCTACGAAGCAATACGTGGTGTAACCCCTCTAAAAACCAAAGGATCTCGTCACACTGCCTCACCCTCCAAGCCATCTTTAGGCTCAGCGGAACAACGTTTACAACGACAACGTCATGCGTCGGGCCAAGAGGAGCTCCTAGAGGTATATGGGTT
Organism: uncultured Paenalcaligenes sp.; assembly: GCA_947626245.1. GTDB lineage: Bacteria > Pseudomonadota > Gammaproteobacteria > Burkholderiales > Burkholderiaceae_B > Paenalcaligenes. The sequence continues at coordinate 8,028 of CANQRK010000023.1, forward strand.
ATCCGATGAGTACTCCTACTTAGGCGCACAGCCCATAGACGAATACCTACACCCACATTGCGGCACGGATGTCTTACGCTATTTAAAAAAAGGACGTTGGCCCATTGCGAATCATATTGATCTGCATGGTTCCACCCTAGAGCAAGCCCGCTTACGTCTTAATTATTTTTTAAAACACAGTTTGGTTGAGCAGTATAAATGTGTACGTATCGTTCACGGCAAAGGCTATGGCTCTAAAGGTCATGGTCCTGTCTTGCCTTTGGCGGTACGGCGTTGGCTAAGTCAGTTAGATTTTGTTTTGGCTTTTTGTGACTGCTCTCCTAGCGAAGGCGGTAGTGGTGCAGTCAAAGTCATATTACGTACCACTCATTTGACTTGATGGGACTCACCAAAAGCACAAGCATTTAAAAAGCTCTGTAGCCAAAAATAACAAAGCCGACTTGGAATACCAAGTCGGCTTTGTGTCTTTCTTATAATTTTGGTTACTGCAAATGCCAATTTTTATGGCCTGCCCTTTTTTTGGGCTTTTAGTCTCCTCACCAACATGAAAGTATTTTGCCCTAGTTTAAGGAATATGACACTTAGGGTATGCACTAGGTTTGGCCTTTTTCTTCAACTACTCATCATCTAAAAAATGCATGGATGCAGCCAAATCTCGCATGGTTTGCTGCATCACATTTTGTTGATCTGCCGTTAATACAATGGCTTTAGGCGGAGTTCGTTTCTGCGCCTTAAACTGAACCCCCAATACCTCGGCCAATTTAAAAGCCAACCCAAGTTCAGCTCGCTCTTTGCCTTTTTCTAGCTCAATAATCCACTGCCGACTGGCCCCTACTTTGGCTGCCACCTCTGCTTGACTTAATCCCAGCTCGCGGCGGCGCTCTCGTAGCAACTCACCAAAACCATACGCATCCATAAACTGATTGCTCATTCCTATCCTCAGTGTTTCTGTTTACTGGTCGTACCCTCAACCAACCCATGCTTTAGTCACTTGCCTACCTATTTAGCACAAATCCTTTGCCTAGAACACTATTTTCAAAAAATTAGGGTTGCCCTACCTCCATCTACAACCAAAGTCGTCTATGGCAATTTGTAGTCACACCGTATATTGGGATGCTAGAGCGTACTCATACGCCAAATTATTACTACAAGAAGTAAAACTTTATCGATGTAAAAACATCATAAAAGGAGACAAGCATGAGCTCATCCCGCGATATTGTTGCAGAGGTGATAAAGAACCCCAAATATCAAGAGCTACTGGAGCGACGTACTCGCATCAGTATGATATTTTTTGTCGTTACCCTAATTATTTACGCCGGCTTTATCTTAACCCTTGCCTTTGACCCCGAACTCTTCGGTCGCCCAGTTGGCGACCTCACCATGAGTATTGGTGTCCTAACCGCCACCTTAGTCTTAATTAGTGCCAGCATACTGGTTGCTCTGTATGTGTACATCTCTAATAAAATTTTCGACCCTCTCTTAGCAGAGGTATTGGCGGAGGTGAAACCATGAAACCTTGGACCTATGCCTTAACCTTATTCGCTGCCTCAACGTCCATCGCTCATGCGGCAGAACAGCCCACGAACATGCCTGCTATTATCATGTTCTTGGTTTTTATCGCGGGTACCATGGTTATTACATGGTGGGCTGCACGTCGCACCCAAACTACCTCTGACTTTTACACGGCAGGGGGTGGCATTACCGGCTTTCAAAACGGGTTAGCTATTGCGGGTGACTATCTGTCCGCAGCCTCTTTCCTGGGTATTGCCGGGATGGTGTACGTCAGTGGTTTTGACGGCATGATTTACGCCATTGGTTTTATGTTTGGTTGGCCCACGGTTATGTTCTTAATTGCCGAGCGCCTACGTAACTTGGGTCGCTATAACTTTGCCGACGTGACCTCATTCCGCTTACGCCAAACTCCTATGCGTTTACTGGCTGCCAGTGCCTCCTTACTCATTATTGCTTTGTACCTCATCGCGCAAATGGTGGGTGCAGGCAAGCTCATCGTCTTGCTCTTCGGCATTGAATACAAATTCGCCGTCGTTATTGTGGGTTCGCTCATGATGATTTACGTTGCCTTTGGTGGTATGACCGCCACCACTTGGGTACAAATCATTAAAGCGGTACTGATGCTGTTCGGCGCTAGTCTCATGACCTTTTTGGTTTTGGCCGCCTTCCGCTACAACATCGACGACATGCTCACACAAGCCGTTGCTGTTCACCCAGATGGCCGCAGCATTTTGGCTCCCGGTTCCTCTGTCAGCGGCAACCCTCTTAATGCTCTGTCTTTAGGTATTGCTTTGGCCTTTGGTACAGCGGGTCTACCACATATTTTGATGCGTTTCTTTACCGTTGCTGATGCCAAAGAAGCTCGTAAATCTGTGATTTGGGCCAGTAGCTTTATTGGTTACTTCTACCTACTTACCTTTATTATTGGTTTTGGCGCGATTGCTTTGTTGGTTCAACACCCCGAGTACTACATCACTGATGCCGAAGGCAACTTTGATATGCTCAAGAGCCTGATCGGTGGGACTAACATGGTGGCGGTACACTTAGCGAATGCCGTAGGGGGTAGCTTGCTACTTGGTTTCCTCGCCGCTGTTACCTTTGCCACGATTGTTGCCGTCGTTGCAGGTTTGGCTTTGGCCGGTGCTGCTGCTATTTCGCACGATTTATACGCTAACGTCTTCGCCAAAGGCAAAGCCACCGAGCACAACCAAATGCGTATTTCTCGCATTTCTACCGTCGCTCTCGGGATCCTATCCATTATTCTAGGTATTGTGTTTGAAAACCAAAACGTCGCCTTTATGGTGGGGTTAGCCTTTGCCATTGCAGCTAGCTCCAACTTCCCTGTCTTGGTGCTGTCCATCTCTTGGCGTGGTTGTACTACTCGAGGTGCAACAATTGGTGGTTTCCTTGGCTTAACAACCGCTACTGTTTGGGTTATGTTAAGTGCTACCGTTTGGGTCGATGTGTTTGGCTTCGCCGAGCCTATCACTCCCTTCCCGAACCCAGGTATTCTTTCCATCCCGTTGGCTTTTGCTGCAATCTGGTTATTTTCTAAACTAGATAACTCAGCCGACTCGGTGAAAGAAAAAGCCGCCTTCGACGCTCTCACGGTGCGTAGTCAAACAGGAATTGGTGCAACTCAAGCCGGCTCCCACTAAGACTACCTAGTTAACTGTACTCACCACAAAGGGAGCCGTAGGCTCCCTTTGTGGTTTATGGTTTAGCTCTTGTGAAATCAACAATGAACGAATTACTAATTGCCGACGATCACCCCCTCTTCCGAGAAGCTCTGCACGGCCTGATCGCCAAACTTTATCCTGCGACCGCTATCTACGAAGCCGACAACATTAGTTCGTTATATTCCTTAGTTGAAGACCGCCCTCAGGCTGATTTGCTTTTACTTGATCTCAATATGCCTGGAGCCGCTGGCTACAGTGCCTTAGTCCATTTACGTGCTCAGCATCCTCAACTACCCATTGTTATTATTTCCGCACACGAGGACCCGGTCCTTATTCGTCGCGCTCTAGACCACGGTGCAATGGGATTTATTCCCAAATCGGTCGAAGCCAAAACGCTCAGCACTGCCCTTCATGAGATCTTAATAGGCAATACCTGGCTACCAGAAACCATGACACTGCGCTCACCGGTCATCAGCTCCGCCGAAAAAGAAGCTGCTTCGTTGCTACGTGAGCTAACCCCTCAGCAATTTCGCGTTTTGCAAATGGTTAGCACAGGGCAGCTGAACAAACAAATCGCACATGAACTCAGCGTGTCCGAGGCCACCATCAAAACTCACATGACAGCGATTCTGCGTAAGCTAGGTGCTACCAATAGAACTCAAGCCGTGCTCATTGCAAACCAGTTACTCCTGAACGAAAAAAACCCCGAGGAAATTAGCTTTTCTTAAAAAAATGCCCTTAATTTCTATACTGCGCCGCTAAAAAAGCACGTAACGAAGCCGGCTTCACCGGTTTGGTTAACACTAAATAGCCTTTTTCACGGGCGAGCTGCTTTAGCTCTAGGCTGCCATCCGCTGTTAGTAACGCCCCTTGTAAATGTGGTGCTTGCTGACGCAAGGTATCTAAACACTCAATCCCGTTCAAGCGATCATGTAAGTGATAATCCACTAACAGCACATGGGGCTCCTGATCCATTTTGTTTAATGCGCCATCAATGGTTGTAGCCGTAATCACATCAACCCCCCACTGACTTAATAACGCCTCCATACCCATCAATATTTCCACGTCATTATCTAGGCATAAAACACGCAAGCCCTCTAGCGCACCGGCTACAGGTGCCACTGGCGCAGCCGTATTGGACTCAATCGGTTTTAAGGGAGCCTGTGCTAATGGCACTCGTATGCTAAACATACTGCCCCTGCCTACCTCGGAGGTGGCTTGTAAAGGATGATTGAGCAAGCTAGAAATACGCTGACAAATAGATAAACCCAAACCCATGCCGCGCTCACCCCAGTCGTAGCTTTGGTCATAGCGCTGAAATTCGTTGTAAATATTTTTCAAATGATGCGGTGGAATGCCTTGACCGCTATCCCAAACCTGGAATTCGACCTCGGTGTGACGCACACGAGCGGCCACGACAATACGACCCTGACGGGTATAGCGTAGCGCATTCGCAATAAAATTTTGTAGGACTCGACGCAACAGGCGCTGGTCGCTACGCACATAAATAGAACGAGCATAAGTACGTAACGCTAAATTGCGACGTTTAGCCAACGGCGCGTACTGTTGTACTAAATCATCAATAACCTCTTGGGCCTTAAATACAGTGATCTCTGGTTGCAAAGCGCCTGCATCTAATTGAGAAATATCGAGCAATCCATCTAAAAGCTCTTCGGCGGCCCGTAACGAGGCATCCACCCGTTCGGCTAATCGTTTCATTTCTTGTAATTCCTGACTGTCATACAAAGCCGATGCAAATAAACGAGCCGCATTAATAGGCTGTAAGACATCGTGGCTGACAGCAGTTAAAAACAAAGTCCGTGACTGCTGCGCACGCTCAGCCTCTTGGGTGCGCTCGGCAACCCGCTGTTCGAGGTTTTCATTAATTTCCAACAACTCGCGCTCCACCCGTTTGTACTCGGTAATGTCCGAATAACTGGTGACATAACCGCCTCCAGGTAACGGCCGTCCACGTAATTCGATCACCTGTCTATTATTTAAGGTACGTTGAAACACATGGGACGTGCCAGCCCGCATAAATGCAATACGCCGCTGCACAGCCTCGGCAATATCGCGTTCATGACGATGAGCAATTTTTCCACGCTGCGCATTAAATCGAATCAGATCAGCAACAGGCCGCCCCACATACAACATGCCAGGAGGGTAATCAAACAACTGTTGATAGCGTTGATTCCACGCCACCAAACACATATTGGCATCTACCACACTGACCCCTTGGTCTAGATTTTCTAAGGTAGCCAACAAAATATCGCGGTTAAAACGTAGCTCTTGGCCAGCCTCGTCTAGCAGCGCCACAATGGTGGTAACCTCCATCCCCGAGCCACGCAACGCACTAGTTAACACCAAGCGAGCGGAAGCCGCCCCCACCGCTGCTGCCAATAAAAGCTCGGTAAACTGAATCCAGCCACTATCCGCACGAAGGTCGGTATCAAGCTGCTGTTGTAGCGACGCCGCTTGTTTTTCAAAAGCCCACGTGGCTTTTTTCTCGCCTACAATGCGACCGGCTAAAGCGAGCAGATCGTGCACATAGAGCCCTCCATATGACTGCTTAGAGGGAAAAGCTCGCCGCTGCGCATACGGATCCAAAAAAGGCTCAGCACGGAGTCTATCGCGCAACCCAGGCCCCCGATGAAAAGACACGAGCAAAAAGGCACTAATATTAAAAAGCAAAGACCAAAAGGTCCCATGCGATAAGGGATCTAAGCCGCTTAATCCAAAGAGCTGATAGGGACTAAGCCACAAAATGCCCCACGGACCGTTATACAGCCAACTGGAATCAAACCAACCTGACTCGGTCAGAGTCGGCAACAATAGCGTATAGACCCAAACGCTGAATCCCAATAGTAATCCTGCCTCTACCCCACGACGGCTTGCTCCTTGCCAATACAAACCACCAATTAACCCCGGAGCAAACTGTGCGACGGCGGCAAAAGCCATCAAGCCATAGGCCGATAAAGCGGTATCGCTACCACTGCTTAAATAGTATCCATACGCCCAAGCAGAAATGAATAGAATAGCCATGCGCCGGATCCACAACACCGTGCGCGACATATCACCTTGTGACTGCTGCGCCCACCCCCGACGTAATAAAATGGGCATCACCAAGTCGTTACTCACTAACGTAGACAAGGCCACGCTGGTCACAATCACCATACCGGTAGCGGCAGAAAAACCACCAATATAAACGGCCAATGCCAGCGTTAATTGATTTTGTGACAGGGGCAAAGCCAATACAAAGGTATCAGGCGCTACCGCTCCACTACCGCCAAACAGGTGTACCCCAACGGCGGCAATCGGCAACACCATCAAACTAACAATGATTAAATACCCCCCAAACATCCAACGAGCTCGGCGAATATCCGTGACCTTGCCACACTCTACAATGGCCACATGAAACTGACGCGGTAAGCAAATAATGGCAGCAAAAGCCAACAAGGTTTGCCCCACAAATCCCACGGGGGGAGCTTGCTCGATAAGCTGGTGCATGGCGTTATACACATCCAACTGATTCCGATTGGACCAAACTAACGCAAAAATACCCGCAGCCGTTAAGGCCAACAATTTCACCAATGACTCAAACGCCACCGCCAGCATTAACCCAGGTCGGTGCTCAGTCGCATCGACCTGACGCGTACCAAATAAAATGGAAAACAAGGCCATCAAAATGGCAACGTATAAGGCCGGATCCCCCAAGATCGTATCCTGAATATCACGCCCAATCAAAATACCCAAACTAAGCGTGACCGCTTTGTACTGCAAGGCTAAATAGGGGATAGCGGCAATGACGGCCACCAGCGCCACCAAACCGGCTAAACGTTGTGATCGCCCATAACGACTGGCCATAAAGTCAGCAATGGAGACCGTATTTTGAGACTGTGCAATCAACGCCAAGCGCTCAATAATGCGCCAACCAAACAGCAGCATCAACAGAGGCCCCAAGTAAATAGGTAAATATCCTATTCCGTAACGTACCGCTGAGCCCACCGCCCCATAAAACGTCCAAGAGGAACAATAGACAGCCAATGCCAAGCTGTACACCATGGGCCGCAGCCAAGGCCGCTGCGGGTATAAAGGGTTTCTGTCCCCTAAATAGGCAATAGCAAATAAGACGGCTGCATACAATAAAGAAGCGACTATCACCCACACGGGTAACATAATAAATCTCCTACTTTGGTCTTGCCCACTGACTTTGGGGGAATTTTATAGGTATATTAGGACTAACATTTACAGGTCACCATTATTAGAAACGCCTATAGGCATCACACTCAAGACCAAATACTCGGAGGAAATATGGAGACAACATTAAATTTTGATCTGTACCCACAAAAGCCACACGGTGGAACACTGGTCAACCAAGTCGTACCCGAGCACCTACGTGCCGCTGAAATAGAGCGTGCTCGTACTCTGCCTGCTATTCGCGTCGATCTCGAGGCCATTATTACCATCGAGATGATTGCGACCGGCGTGCTTTCACCCAACAAGGGCTTCATGCAAGAGGCCGACTACCTCTCTGTACTCCAAGATGGCCGTCTCAGCAATGGCACCGTTTGGCCAGTCCCCCTTAGCTTTGCTCCCATTGGGGACCGCAACGCAGAAACCATTAAGCAACTTAAAATAGGTGACCAAGTCACGCTAACCGATACCAAAGGCGAGCCAGTCGCCATCCTTGATATCGAAGACATTTTTGCCTACGACAAATCACATCGTGCCAAACATCTTTTTGGTACCACCGATCGTAATCACCCTGGCGTGGACTCGATTTATCGTCGTATGGGTGATACCTCGTTAGGTGGCACGCTACACCTACTTAACCGTGTAGACTGGGGCCCCTTTGAAAAGCTACGTCGCGAACCCAAAGATACGTGGCACCTCTTTTACGAAGAGCTTAAATTTAAATCTGTAGCTGGCTTCATTACGGGTGCTAACCCCTTGCACCGCGGTCACGAATACATTCACCGCAATGCCCTCGAAGAAGTCGATGGCCTGTTTCTACAGCCCTTGGTAGAAATGGCTAAACGTGAATATGTACGCCATGAATACCGCATGTTGGCTTACCGCAATGTACTAGACACCTACTACCCCAAAGACCGCTCTATTTTGTCGCCGTTACGTGTGACTTATATTTTTGCAGGTCCGCGTGAAACCGTATTGCATGCTCTGATCATGAAAAACTACGGGTGTACACACGCCCTCATCGGACGCGATCATGCTGGCATTGGTGACTACTACGACAAATACGCTAGCCATAATATTTTCGATCAATTTACCCCCGAAGAACTCGGCATCGATGTTCGTTTGTTCCACGAGGTCTTTTATTGCACACGCTGTGCTTCACACGCCTCTACCCAAACCTGCTCACACAACGAGCGCTTCCGTTTGAATATTTCAGGTACAGGTATTCGCGAAATGCTGCGTCACGGTATCTTGCCACCCAAAGAAGTCGTCCGTCCCGAGTCGGCTCTGGCGGGTATCCAAGGGGTGCAACCCAAAGGGGTGGATGAGAACTTCATGGGGACGCTACCCGTTTCCAAAATCATCCAAAGCATGTACCCCTTTTATACCAAGTACACACGCTTGGGAGGCACGCTGCGACCACAACCATTGGAACCGTCCACCCTTGACATTCGCGATCTCGAAATAGCCACCTCCGATGCGCGCGAGCACGCTACCACCATTTTTGACGAGGTCTATCGCGAATACACCGATCTACTGGATCACAATCGCAGTCTACAGCCCACTTGGCTAGACAACACCCGAGCTGAGCTCACTGCATTACAAACTCGCATCATTAGCGATCTAGAAGAAAAACTCAAACAAGCCCCTGAAACGGCTTCTGACGAGTTTATGTACCAAGACAAGGCCGAAGTCGAACGCGAGCTTCAGGTCGCTAAAAAACTGCTATCTGAAATCCCTCGTTCTGTCTGCCCAGAAAGCTTGGCCTCTAGAACATGGAACGTCTTACCTTATAAACGGTACCGGGGTGCTGACGAAGACTAACCCTTCCTCTTTTTGCTTCCCTCTATAGCAAAAGGCTACACCTAGTTAGGTGTAGCCTTTTTTATACTGAGTTGAATTCGTAGCGTGCGAACTATTTAGCCGCTGTCACCATAACCTCAATTAAAACATCCGAGCTGGCCAAATTAGCCTCGCTGGTCACACGCACAGGCAAGTTGGCTGGGTCAACCCATTCTAGCCATGCGGCATTCATAGCAGCAAAATCGCGCTCAATGTGCTTAAGCCAAATTTCTACTTTCAGTAAACGGGATTTATCTACACCCGCTTTGGCTAGGTTTTCATCAATTTGCTTAAATACGTCTTTGGCTTGAGTTGCCACATCAGGGCTGCGCTCTTTGGGCACTAGACCCGATACATAGACCACACCCCCATGCTCCACCACCGAACTAAATACAGCCAAACCAGCGTGACGTGTAATTGTCATCATTATCTCCTTTGCATTTATAAATAAGACGCCGTCTTTAATACGGCTTAAAACGGCGCGCCTAATGTAGGTTTACCATGGAGCCTACCATTTAGGGCAGGATCCGTCACCCTTAGTGCGGCATGGACGCAATTTGCTGCTCTAGCTCGCCCCAATGGTCTTCTTGAAAAATGGGCATGCAACACTCTAACCACGCTTTAGCCGCCTGAGATAAATAACTACCATTCCACAACAGCACCACCTCCCATTGCAAAGGCTGCTGCTGTTCAATAACGCGCACAACCAAATCATCTGGCAAACGCTGGCAAAAGGGCTGAGGTAAGATGGCCACACCTAATCCAGCCTGTGCCATCGACACCAGCCAGTCTCCTTGGCTGCTTTGAGCATAAACCCGTGGCTGCAGTTGCTCTAAGAATAAATGGTGGCGAATTAACCGCGTTAAGCCAAAATCTTCATTCAACAATAAAAGAGGTTTTTTACACAGCTGTTGCAGGCTAATGGGTGTATTGTTGCGGGGCAACAATTCGGGCAAAGCCAACGCATAAACGGGATAGTGAGCGACCGAATGGTGTTGCAATCCTAAACCCGTCGCCACTGGCGCAATACTAAAGCCCATATCCAATGCATTGCTAGCAACCAGTTGCTCTATCGCCGGCCCCGGCTGCTCAATCACCTCTAACTGAATACTAGGGTAGCGATCTCGAAAGTCCTTTAGGACTGAAGTAAAAAGCAGATTGATCATAGGGGGGATACCCACTTTGAGCTGACCTTTGCTTAGGGCTTGTACCGCATGAACCTCTTGCTCTAGACGCTCTAAATCCTTTAAGAGCACACTGCCCTGATCAAATAAAACGCGCCCTACATCACTGAGTAATAACGGCTTGCCATTGCGCACGATCAAGGTGTCTCCCACTTGATCCTCTAAAACGCGAACCATTTTACTGACGGTAGACTGTCGTACCTGCAAGAATTGTGCAGCTGCAGTAAAACTGCCCAAACGTACTGTCTCCACAAAATATCGTAATGCCATAACATTTAGCATAACCATTCCTAAAGTGAATAGATTTCAGTTATTTTATTCATAAACTCAATGATATGCTCAGTTTTGAAGATAACAACAACAGATTAGGAGCAACTTATGTGGCAAAAACGTATTCGTAAAACTGACCTACATAAAAAAATCATGTCAGCCGATCAAGCTGCGCAATATATCCGTGCAGGCATGACCGTAGGCATGAGTGGTTTTACTCGTGCAGGCGACAGTAAAGCCATGCCTGTTGCCTTAGCCAATAAAGCCTCCCATTACGGCCCATTGCACCTCAAGGTATTGACCGGCGCCTCGTTAGGGAATGACAGTGATGGCCTAATGAGTCAAAATCATGTCTTAGCACGTCGCGCGCCCTTTCAGGTCGATGCAACCTTACGTAAACACATTAATGAAGGCAAAGTGATGTTTTACGACATTCACTTGTCTGAAATGGCTGAACAACTACGAGCTGAATCAGGTTTTCCCATCGATGTGGCCATTATTGAAGCCATTGCGATTACAGAAGAGGGACACATTATTCCCAGTACCTCTGTGGGGAACTCCGCTAGCTTCGTCCAACATGCTCAACAGATTATTGTGGAACTCAATAGCGCGATGCCTGAAGAGTTAGAGGGCTATCACGATATTTATATCCCAGGACCGCGCGGCAAGCGCGAGCCCATTGCGTTAACTCAGGTCGATCAACGCTTGGGGCAAACTGCCATTGCGGTAGACCCAGAACGTATTGTGGCCATTGTGCCGACACAGCAACTAGACAGTCCATCCACCGTGACGCCGCCTGATGCCGAAACTCAAGGCATTGCTCGTCATATTGTGAGCTTTTTAGAACAAGAAGTAGCAGCTGGACGCTTGGATAACTCTTTACTGCCTTTACAAGTCGGTATTGGAAGCATTGCCAATGCCGTCACCCAAGGCTTACTGGAATCCGAATTTAAAGACGTAGAAATGTATTCTGAAGTCTTACAAGACAGTGCATTTTTATTGTTGGACTCCGGTCAATTACGCTTTGCCTCGGCGTCTTCTATTACCTTATCCGCCCCCATGATGGAGCACTTCTTTAATCATCTAGAAAAGTACCGTGATCGTATTGTGCTACGTCCACAAGAAATCAGTAACCATCCTGAGGTGGTGCGTCGCCTAGGCATTATCGCCATTAATGCGGCCCTAGAGTTTGACCTGTATGGCAATGTGAACTCCACTCATGTCAGCGGTACCAAAATGATGAATGGGATTGGGGGTTCCGGTGATTTCGCGCGCAATGCCCATCTTTCTATTTTTGTCACCAAGTCCTTAGCTAAAGGGGGTGATATCAGTCGCGTCGTGCCCATGGCCTCTCATGTGGATCATTGCGAGCACGATGTAGATATTTTGGTCACAGAACAAGGTCTAGCTGACTTGCGTGGCTTGGCTCCTCGCGAACGTGCTGCATTGATTATTGAGAACTGTGTGCACCCTGACTACAAAGCCGCTTTGGCGGACTATTTTGAGCGTGCTTGTTTACGAGGAGGTCAAACTCC
>CANQRK010000024.1 GCA_947626245.1 uncultured Paenalcaligenes sp.
AACACCTCTCCGTCGGGAGCTAAGCTTTCTAACAAGCGCAAAACGGCTTCGGCATCAGTCAGCTCGTTTGCTGCCGCATAAACCTGCGGTCCACCTAAGCGTAACCAGCAATGCTCTACCCACGCCACAAAGGGCAACCCACCGCTACGATGCGATCGATCCAACAAGACATCAGCCACATGCTGTAGGCGTTGCCACTCATCGGGGTCCCAGTCCGCTGACTGCGCTTGCTCGATTAAACACGGGATGGTGTCATAAGTCGAATGCCCACATAACTGATGCAAACTACTAAGGCGCAAGCCACATAATGGGGAACGTAATAAAGACAACCAGGCCACACGATCGCCTGGATGACATAAAGCACGGACTAACTGCACCATGTCTTGTACTGCCGGCCTGGACTTAAGCTCATCGATTTCCACCGCTTTCACGGGGACTCCAGCAGCACTTAGTAAACGCACTAGCGACTGCAAGTGGCTGCGTGCACGAACTAGCACCGTCACTGGCTTGGCGCTATCGGTATAACGAGTCAATGCCTCTTGGCAAAGCGTCACCACTTGCTGCTCCATCAAAAGACGGGCTTGTTTTTCATCGACCTTATCTGCTGCGTCCTTTTGATATAAAAAAGGATGCACACTAACACCAGAATGATCGGCACCATCATGATATGCAATGGATGGATTGTAGCTAACAGCACCTAGCCCCGCATCAGATTGCAAGGGAAACAATGTCTTACCTAGTTGATTCACCCAATCCACCACATTCGCAGTGGACCTAAAGTTATTGGTCAAGGTAATAGCCGTCAGCGGCACATCACCAAGCCGCTGCTCACGTTGCACCTGCAGGAATAAACCCACCTCGGCTTTACGGAAGCGATAAATCGACTGCATCGGATCGCCCACCAAAAACAAGGTGCGCCCGTCCTCTGGCGTCCAACCTGAACTTAATCGTTCAAGCAACTGAATTTGACTAAGGCTGGTATCTTGGAACTCATCCACGAGCAAATGGCTAATTTGTCTATCCAATCGCAGTAAGAGTTCTGAGGGGTTATCACCATGGCCCAACGCCTCGAGTGCTCGCTGTGCAATTTCAATAAAATCTACCTGCCCTTGTTCAATAAAGGCCAAACGCAGCTCAGCCACAGCAAGCCGTAAGGTCATACTGAGATGCTCAAGCAATTCTTCTTGAGCTAGCGTGTATTCGGACTGCAAATGCTGCAAATTGAGCAAAGCCGACACCCAAGCTGAGGTCTCATCAAAGGCCCCGATCCACTCTTTCATTTGCTGGTTGATGGCCTTATTGCCATCGGCAGGAAAGCCGCTGCGCGCATTAAGCCCGCCCGGCTTACGAGGAGCCAAACTACTGGTCAGCAGCAAAGAGATCAACGCTTGCCAACGTGGCAAATGCTCTGGAATCGGCTCTAAGGGATTGTTTTCAGACCAGTCCGCCAACTGCGGATAACCAACCCCACCTTTGGCTACGAGATTTTCATGGGCATATACAGCACAAGGTTGTAAGTCAACTTGCCACCCAAAAGGCAACGCGTCGTCAACACGCTGCAGGCTTTCCTCGACCAACGTATGTAAGCAATACTGTAAATAATCGACCTCGCCACCTTGGTGTAGAAAAGGCAACCACTGATCGCGCTTAGCGAGCATCTCTGTTAATAACTTTTCTAACTCGGGAAGATTCACCCCTATATGCTTAATGACTTGCGCGACTGCCGGCGTGTGATTCGCTGCCGCAATCACTTTCTGTGCAGCATACAAATACAAGCTATCAGCCTGATCAGAGACCTCTGGCACCCCACCCAAGCCACTCAATAACGGCATCGCCCGCACCAAGTGCGAACATAATGAGTCAATCGTGCGAATACTAAGTCGAGCAGGATGCTCAAGCAAGTTCCAATTTTGCGCCTTGTCTTGTACTAAGGCTTGGCGTGCTAGTAGCCAACTTTGTTTTTTATGTGCTTCTTCGGGCTCGGGCAAGGTTGCTGCATGTAGTTTTTCAATAACTCGAGCATGCATTTCAGCTGCAGCGGCTCGCGTAAAGGTAATGGCTACAATTTCCTCTGGCTTTTGCACCAAAGCGAGCAACGCTAAAATTCGGTCTGTCAGTAACTCTGTTTTGCCTGACCCGGCTGGCGCTTGGACTAAAAACGAGCGACTTGGATCTACAGCGGCGTTACGTACAGCATAATCACTTGGCTTCATTCTTCTTCCCCTAACTCTTGCTCGGTTTCTAGACGCAAAAAGGGCAATACCTCGCAATAAAGCAAATCCTTCAAGTCCTCGTACTCATTACGCGCCACACCTTGTAAAAACTCATCTCTCATGCTCAACACCTGCTGCTGTAAATGCTGTGCCAAACCACTCCAATCCCCATAGAGTTCTGCCAGTTTTTTTTCATTTGTTTTAGTTAGACTATCGTCGTCACTAAACCCCACTAAAGCTGGCGCATAATCTAAAAAGGCTAAGCTTAGCCCCGCGACTGAATGCTCTTGTTCGGCCAAAATCGCCATATAAATGGGTAGTTGTAAATTAATAGGACGAGATCGTAGCCACTCTTTGTCATACTTAGAGCTATAGGCTTTGCCTGTTTTGTAATCAATCAACAAATAGCGTCCGTCTTCGAGCTCATCAATACGGTCAATGCGCAACGTGGTATTTAACCCTTTCAGCTGATGATCTTGCTCGATGGCTCGCACCTGAAAAGTAGGTCGTTTCTGCTCTAGTTGTAACCAGCGCCACAGGACCTGATAGGCTCGCTCTTGCTCGAGCTGAGAAATCACCGCTGGAGCACTCGCTAAATGCTGCTCCGCCGCCTTGGCAATGGCCTGTTTGAGCCGCTCTTCCACCTGCCTTAATGCAAAAGCCTGCTGCAAAGCCTGTAAGTTACGATCCTCTAGACCTAACCAAAATAACTCTAAAGCATGGTGCAAGACATTGCCTCGCCATAAGCGCATCACCCCCGTATCTTCGTAAGGCTTTAAAGCCTTGGCATGCAACCGATGCTGTACAAACGCCCACAAAGGATTACGCGCCTGTTTATCCAAGAGGCCGCTTCCTCCAAAAACAAGCTCATCGGCTTGAACGGGTGGGGCCTGCTCATCCAGCAAACGCGCTAATGAGACCGCTGGCTCTAGCTCGGCCGTTAAGGGATCTGCTGCCTGACGGGATGGAATAAGCTGAATCAATGAGCTAGGTCGCAAAAGCCGCCCGTTGTCTTGCTCGGCATAGCTAAAAATTAACTGGGGGGCCGCTTGACGTAAAGACGCACAAACATAATGCGCCCACTCTAATTCGCGCTCGGGGGTAGAGCGTGGCGCCTGTGCTTGGCGTAGCATCTGATACGGTAATAAGGGGTTAGGCTTGGGAACCGCCGGCAACACCTCGTCTGTGACCCCCAACACCCAGACCCCATCCCAGCGCCCCCCTTCTGCCTCTAACACACCCAACACATCTAAACGTGTGCCAACTTCTCGTTGTGGTTGGAAAATGGTTTCTTTTAAATAGCGTCGCAGCAAACGCATTAATTGTGCCCACGATAACGTCCCAAACACAGGGGCTAAGCGCGCAAATAACGATAAACGCTGCTCGAAGGCCTGCATGGTTTGATAGGCATGACTATCTAAACTTTGCTCGCCGGGGAATCCCAAGGCTTGCAAAGCAGATCGCAATAAGGGCACCCACTGTGCAGGTGTCAAGGTCTGTTCACTATCAGCAAAAACAGCTCGTGCCGCCCCCCACGCTTGGGCCAACTGCGGACAACTAGCCAAGGCTTCGTCCACCTGATCGCACGACAAAACCTCTTGTTGCTTATGACGCCAACGTACATCTAAACGCACTCGTTGATTCTGCTCGCTTTGCTCGGCAACGCAGTACCCACTGAGCAGGGCCTGCCCCAGTGAGCTACATCGAACTTGGCCCTGTTGGCACTCGGCCAAGGCTTGTAACCACGCTAAGGCTGCCCGTACTAATGGCCACTGACTCAGCGGCCGACCAACCGCAATATTCCAATTAAACCCGGTGTCTTGCTCTGTGTGCGGCGCTAGCTCGTGTGCCAAAATACGATGGGCAAAATGCACTTGATTTTGCAGATCAAAAGCCACAATAGCGTAGTTACCCGTGGAGTTAGTTTGTAGTTGTTGTGCTGCCCACTGCGCCGCCAACCGCCACTCAGCCTCGGGCGTAGGAGCCAAAACTCGTTCGCAGTCCGCCTCGGCTTGGAGCTGATCCTCGTACACATAAATGGCCTTCCCTTGCTGCTGCAAAGCACGCACCAACCGTTGCAAACGTACCGATAGCTCGTGGAAACCAACTAACACCACCTGCTGCCAACGAGGCTCGTAGCCTTTTTGTTCTAGGGCCTGGACTACACGCTCGGCAGCACGGTTCGAGTCATCGAGATCATAGCGCAGCAAATAATCCTTGTAAGCAGCACGCCATGCTAGAAAGTGTGTTAAATCCGTTGTATGCTCAGCTTGCTCTATAGGCAAAGACCACTCATCTATGAGCTGATCGGCGTCAGCGGCCAGCTTAGCTGCCTGCGGCACATCAATCAACCACGCATCCTCTTGCTCGTGGGCATAAATAATTTGCTCCCACACATGAAGACTGCTAAAACCATCTAACAGATACGATGCGGGTCCATACGCATCGTAAAAGCTTAACTCATCGTTCGCCTGTCTTAACCAGGCCGATAAAGGCATAATATCTGGAACAGCAATGGCTTTATGCGCTCCACTTAAACTACGCTGCAACTCAGACAAAATGCGTCTGGCAAACCGATTGTTTACCGTTAGCACTAACGTGTCTTCGCTCTTTAACTGAAGCAACTGAGTACAATCAAGTTGGGCGTACATACAACGCATCTCCTTTTTGCTCTTTCTTTAAAACACAGAGACACAGATTACCTAAAACCAAACCATGTCATCAGAAAATACCCCTTCGTTTGAGCTAGCCGGCTCAATCTGGTTTCGCTCCGGCACCCTAAACTGGGGGAACCCACGACGGATGGCGCTTTTGGCCGCTATTCATAAGCATGGCTCTATCTCGGCCGCTGCACGTCATATAGACCTAAGCTACAAAGCGGCTTGGGATGCTATCGACACCATGAACAATCTAGCCAATGAGCCCCTAGTGCTACGCACCACGGGAGGGCAACGTGGCGGAGGTGCTTCGCTAACTCCACGCGCGCTAGAGATTCTAGAGCTATACCAACAGCTAGACGAAGCGCATCAACGCTTTATGAAACACCTGTCCAAAGCCCAGCCCGGTTCAGACAAAAACCTGGAGTTATTACAAACCATGATGGTTCAAACCTCTGCTCGCAATAATTTTTTAGGCCAAGTCGCCAAAGTCAGTTTGGGGGCGGTCAATGCTGAGGTCACCCTAGATATTGGTCCCGATCAGTCCATCGTGGCGTCCATTACGCGTGAAAGTGCCGAAAACCTAGGGCTAAAAAAAGGCATGCGCGCCTTAGCCTTCCTCAAGGCCTCATCCATTATTATTGGGCTACCTAGCGAATGCAAGCTTTCGGCCCGAAATCAAATCGAAGGCGTCATTACCCGTATTGAATCTGGTGCGATTAGCGCGGAGCTATCATTGGATATATCCGAAAAACACCGCATTACGGCAGTGGTTTCTCTGGAAAGTATCCAACAATTGGGACTTAAAGAAGGTCAACACGCCACCGCTATTTTCAAAAGCTCTAGCGTGCTGCTAGGCACCATCGATTAAGCCTTTAAGGCAAAACGCTGGAGCTCTATCTCTAGCCGTCTTTGGCTACTCGCTACGTCTAGTCGCAACTGCTCGGGGCTGCATCGCCCCTGTATTTTTCCTGCTGCCATCGTGTAGACCTCATCGGCTAACACCACTGCGTCTTCAGGGTCGTGAGTAATAATAATGGAGGGGATATCCAGGCGATGCTGTAAATGTAGTAGCTCTTGGCGCATACGCACTCGCAACCCCATATCCAAGGCAGCCAGCGGCTCGTCCAACAACAACAAATGAGGCTGGACAGCCAACGCTCGCGCCAAAGCAGTGCGTTGCTTTTGCCCCCCTGAAATCTCGTGAGGATAACTACCCAAAACGGTCTCTAACTCAAAGGCCTCTATCCAACGATGCGCTGCCTCAGGCACCCATTTCTTTGAAGCATTTAGCCAACCGCGCTTTAAGCCAAAACTAATGTTTTGCGCTACGGTCAAATGCGGAAACAACGCATAGTCTTGAAACAAATAAGCCAAGCGACGCGCTTGAGGAGGCATATCAATGCCCGACTGAGAGCAAAAAAAACACTGGTTATGAATTTCTATGCGCCCGACAGTAGGACGCATTAACCCCGCTATGGCCTGTAACGTTAAGGTTTTACCCGAGCCTGATGGCCCTAAAATAGCAATACGTTGTGCTTGGGTGTTTAACTGAACATCCAAATCAAACGCCTGATTGGCTTGTTGAAAACTACGTTGAATATGAATGGATACGCTCATTAGGTCGTCTCTCGCCGCTGTGTATTGGGTGTCAACCACCCCGCCACACACAAAACAATAATACAACTTAGGGAAATGAGCAGCACCATCATGAAAGCCAATTCATCGTTACCTGCTTGCACGGCCTCGTAAATGGCAATAGACAAGGTTTGAGTGCGCCCAGGTATGCTACCGGCTATCATTAACGTAGCCCCAAATTCACCTAAAGCGCGTGCAAAAGCTAATAGCACACCAGCCATAATGCCACGAGCTGCCAAAGGTAAGCTGACTCTGAAAAAAATGTCAGCGGAACTAAGTCCTAGCGTCGCCGCTGCCTGTTCCAAACGACGATCCACCCCTTCAAAGGCGGCTCGGGCCGATTTCAAAACCAAAGGAAAGGCCACAATGGTTGCGGCTAACACCGCTCCCTGCCATGTAAAGACTAGCTCTATTCCCCAACTGGATAACCACTGCCCTAGCCAACCTCGACGCCCAAACACCACTAATAAATAATAGCCAATGACAGTGGGAGGTAGCACTAACGGTAACGTCAGCATGGAGTCCACCACGGTCGCTAAAGGGGAGCGCCAACGCGACAATAAAAAAGCCCCACCCACACCCAACAAAGTAGCAAAAAAAGTCGCCCATCCCGCCACTTTAAAAGACAACCCTAAGGGGACCCACAGCTCACTCATGGTGCCGTAAAACCGTGACGCGCTAAAATAGCTTGAGCCTCGGGCGACAAAATATAATCTATATACGCCTGAGATAAATCTGGAGACTTTGACTGTAAGGCCACGGCAATAGGATAGTGCACAGGCACAGGAGAGACTAAGGTTTCAACCACCTTCACCTGATCTGGCATAACTAAAGCATCCGTCAAAAAAACAAAGCCGGCATCTACCTCGCCTCTGGCCACGTAATCCAGCACTTGCCGTACATTTTGTCCTAACACTTGACGTGCTTTAACCTCGGACCACTGGTTGGTTTCCTGTAGACTTTGCTGCGTATAACGCCCAACGGGAACCCATTGAGGGTTGCCATAGGCCACGCGAGTCACTAACGGATTGACTAAATCTGCCACGCTTTGGATCTGTAACGGGTTATCTTTGGGTACGATTAACACCACCGTATTTTGCACAAAATCGACACGGCTAGTTGGGTCTACCGTTCCAGCTTGCACCGCTTTATCCATCGCTACTTGATCTGCTGAGGCCAACACATCTACCGGTGCACCATGATTCATTTGCTGCACCAACACATCAGACGCCGCAAAGCTATGCAAAATCTGAGCATCAGGGTGACGCTCTTGAAAAGAGTCGCTAAGCTCTTTGAAAGCATTAGTTAAACTAGAGGCCGCTGACACGATTAACTCTGTCGCTGCAGCAGAAGCCGAAATCACTGATAAACTAAAAGTGAGTAGGGCCACAGTAGCCCAACCACGTGCTTTAGATTGCGACATACTCTTCTCCTTGGGTACAAGGCCTAATGAGATAATAGAAAACCGTAGTATACCACCCTATATAAAGACTCACTACCACTCGCTCTGCCTATCACTCACCATGAACCAATCCGCATCACCTTGGTTAGATCTATTTAGCCAACACCTTAGTCAACACGACTTATCTGCCCATACCGTGGCAGCCTATGGCCGTGATTTACAGCGGTTTTCTCAGTGGTTACAAAGCCACCATCCCAAGCTTAGCCTTGAGCAGGCCCAAATGCTTCAGATTGAGGCCTGGTTAAATGATGTCGAGCACAACCCCAGTCCCAGTACCATCAACCGTCGTTTAGCCAGCTTAAATAAATTTTACGACTGGCTGGTTTTGACTGGACAGATAAAGCAAAACCCTGCCCATGGGTTACGGACACTTAAGCTTCCCGCCTCCACCAAACCCGACATTAGCGAAGCAGATATAGATCAGTTACTAACCGCGCCCAATATCAATACCCCTCTAGGACTACGCGACAAAAGTATCCTCGAAGTCCTCTATGCCACCGGCATTCGGGTCTCCGAGTTAGCTGAACTGGAACTCAACCAATTAAATCAAGAGCAAGGGTTGCTTTTGGTAACGCACCCTAATCAATCCCAACAACGTCTGATCCCGTTAGGCCCAGAAACTTGCTATTGGCTAACTCGGTATGTCTCCGAAGCCCGCCCTGCTATTTTGCATAGTAGGATGTCCGAGGCGTTATTCATCAGTACCCATGGCAAAGCCCTAACACGCCAAGCGCTGTGGTTACTCATTAAAAAATACGCGCAACACGCTCATATTTCCTCAGCCTTATCACCCCATTCATTACGCCATGCTTTTGCCACGCATCTTCTTAAAAATGGTGCTAATCTTGGTATGGTGCAATTACTACTAGGGCACAAAAATCCAAGCACCACACAAATCTATAGTCACATTACCCGCGAACGTCTCAAACAACTACATGCCGAGCATCACCCTCGGGCTTAATCTGTTTTTGCTAGCACCATGTCAAAAAAAACCAGTGAAACTCCGGCCACACTTTGGCTTAAACAACGCCACATCCCTTTTACTGAACACGTCTATGTCTACGAAGCCAAGGGCGGCGCCAACGATGCGGCAAAAAAACTGGGGTTAGACCCCCACATCACCATTAAAACTCTGGTAATGGAGAACGAAAAAAAGCAGCCTCTCATTATTTTGATGCATGGCGACCAAGCCGTTTCTACTAAAAATCTAGCTAGACAAACCGGGGGCAAACACATTCAGCCCTGTGAGCCGGCTACCGCTCAACGACACTCGGGTTACTTGGTCGGAGGCACCTCGCCGTTCGGGACCCGTAAAGCCCTTCCCGTTTGGGTGCAAAGTAGTATTTTGGACTTAGATCATATTTACATTAATGGCGGCAAGCGCGGTTTACTATTGCAGCTTGATCCTCAGGTCCTGAGCCAACAGTTAGCCGCACAGGCAGTGGATGTCGCACTGGATTAATCACCTAGTATTACCCCTATGATCTATTTCTTTATCTCATAAGGGTTATGCTATATCATGGTGCTGCCATTCATTAACCCAATTAACTCAGTCCAAAATCGAACCCAAGTCGTTGTTTTCTTATGTTTTTAACTCACCTAGACTGTCTAAATTTAGCACATTGGCTTCACAACACCGTCTCCGAAGATGGTTTAGGCCCCGTCTGTTTTGCTATGGTAGATAGCTCCGGCGAGCTAATTTGGTTCGAACGCATGGACCTCGCCCCGGCTCATACTATTTCTCTATCTATAGCCAAAGCCTATACCGCTGCGCGCTTAGGCTTAGCAACCACTGACTTTCATTCCCAGTTACAGCAAACCCAATTACAGACTCACGACTACCTAGACCAGCAACTTACTTCGGTTCCTGGTGGTACTCCCTTATATAACAACGATAATCGTTTAATTGGTGCAATTGGGGTCAGCGGCAGTAATAGTCAAAACGATCAAGTTTTAGCAGATGCGGCCGCCATGTATTTTCAAGCGTTGTAATCCGTAGCTCCGTCTCATGCAAAAAAGCCATACCGACGTATGGCTTTTTTATTTCTTTATTTAATTTCCACGGAAGCAGTTAACAGTTCGGCTTTGTTTTTACGCCAAGACAACCACTGATACACGCCATACAACACGGCAATCCAAATAGGGATTGCAATCGCCGAAGCCCGCACACTAGGGGTCAATAGCATCACCACCACTACCGCAGCCATCGCAATCAAACACATATAGTTGGTCCACGGAGCAAACGGTGCCATAAAACGACGTGTACGGCCCTCAGCGTTCGCTATTTTTCTGTAACGCAAATGCGTCAGAATAATAATCACCCAGGTAATAACTAGGGCCGCCACAATCAATGAGATCAGCATTTCAATCACACCGGCTGGGGCGACATAATTCAATACAATCGCCAACGCGGTAAACAATCCAGGGTACACAATCGCTCGTACAGGCACACCTCGTTGGTTTACCTTTGCCAAGGATTGAGGCGCATTTCCTTCTTGGGCCATGCCATACAACAAACGACTGGTGGAATACACCATGCTGTTATAGACAGACAACGTCGCCGTAATAATCACAAAATTCAACAAATGAGCGGCGGTGTGCTCCCCTAGCCCAGAAAACACCAATACAAATGGACTACTACTGTAAGTACTACCCCCCGCTTGTAACTGCATGACTAAGTCTTGCCACGGAGTTAACGACAACAAGATGGCAATAGAGCCCACATAAAACAACAGCACGCGTACGATAATTTGATTAATGGCTTTAGGGATCACCTTGGCGGGCTGTTCTGTCTCGGCAGCGGCAAAGCCCAACATTTCCACGCCACCAAACGCAAACATCACAAAGGCAAATGCCATGAACAAGCCGGTAGCCCCATTGGGTAGAAAGCCCCCTTGGGTCCATAAATTGCTAACCGTTTGAGTCGGGTCTGTGGTGGTTGCTAATAAATACACGCCCGTCATAATCATCGCGACGACTGCCACAATTTTGATTAGAGCAAACCAAAATTCGAACTCGCCAAAAGCTTTAACATTAATAAAATTAACGCTATTAATCAGTATAAAACAGACCGCTACGGTGACCCATACGGGCAAATCAGGCCACCAAAACTGCATGAATTTGCCTACTGCGGTCAGCTCTAACATACCCACTAACACATACAAGGCAATGCAATTCCACCCCGATAAAAAACCCGTAAATCGAGAAACATAGCGATTGGCAAAAAAGCTAAATGAACCAGCATTAGGCTCTTCGACTAGCATTTCGCCTAAACACCGCATAATACAAAAAATAATTAGGCCACCAATCATATAGCCTAATAAAATACCGGGCCCCGCTAACTCAATAATGCCGGCGGCCCCTAAAAACAAGCCCGTTCCAACCGTACCCCCTAAGGCTATCAGCTGTACATGGCGGTTTTTCAACTTACGTTCTAGTTGCCCCGTTGTCGTTGTTCCCACTTTCTCATTCCTTTTACTTCAAAATCTATTGCTCAGCTTGGCCACGCCACATTTCCCACCACAGATGGGTTTTTACCCCCACATCACGCCAAGGTCGCGGGGGAATACGTTTTGCCACCCCCTGAGCTAAAAAATCATCAACCAGTGGGTTTTTCATACCAGCTGCAACCTCTGCCATCAAACTACCTGCTGCAGTATGACGCACAATTCCGGAGCCATTACAACACGAAATCGCAAAGGCATTAGGAGAAACTTGCCCAAACGCAGGGGCATGGTTTTGCGATACGGCTAACCATCCCATCCAAAAATGCTCTAATTCCAATTGCGGCAGCTGAGGAAAACGCTGTCGTAATAATTTTAAGTTCATAGCACGTGCCTGTTGTCTTCGTGCCTCAGTGGTTTTCAAACTGGGCGAATACTCAAAGCCCTGACGAATCAATAGCCGCTTATCGGCAGTCAAACGCAACGTAGAGCCCACCACGCCATGCGCCGGCGTCACACCCCACATAGCATCGGAACCCAACTGCTGCAGCTGCTCTGAGGTTAAGGGTTTACTCAAACTGGCAAATAACAATATGGGTACTTGGCATTCTTCGTACACGCCAAATAAAGGCGAATACACATTGGTCGCCAAAATCACTTTCTTAGCTCGTACCACTGCCGCCTCAGTCCGTACATACGGAGCGGTACCTTGGAGATTCACCTCTATCACCGCTGAATTTTCATACAACTGCACCGATTCCGGCAGATGGTCGGCTAAACCTCGCACTAAAGCGGCTGGATTCATTAAATACGTCCCTGGCGTATAAATCGCGGAATGGTAATACTGTGTGCCCAAGCGCTCTTTTAATGCGTCTACCTCTAGCCATTCGTAAGACTCGCCCCAAGCCTTTAAGTTCTGCTCATATTGGCGCAGCACCTGCTGACTGACTTGAGAGGTGACGGCAGCATGATAACGACCACTCGCATGCCAATCGCACGGAATCTGATGCTGTTGAATAAGCTGATCCAGCCACTGAATCGCATAACGTCCCACCCGAATGCTACGCTTACCTTGATCTCTCCAATCCTCGACACTAGAACTGGTATGAGGCAAATCAATCGCAAAACCCGAATTGCGCCCCGACGCATTTTCCCCAACCACACCCGCCTCTAACACCACCACCGATGACTGAGGCTGTAATTCGGCCAATCGACGTGCAGCCGCCAACCCCGCATACCCTGCCCCAATAACTAACCAGTCGACCTCTTTGTCCTCAGCCAAAGACAATGTGGGTTTGCGTGTTGGCAGCATAACGCTCCAACCATTGCTTTTATCATCAATAGGAAAACGAGTAATCTGTACTGTCATGGTGTCTGGCTCAATGGATAGTAAGAAATGAACGGGGACTCTGATTAAAAAACTACCTACATTAACCATTAAATGCTTAATGCAGGTAATATCTTTAATAGCAAAGAAAGGCACAGATTGCGAGATTAAAGGACTGGCTCTAAAATGAATTGGAGACTTTTGTTGCTTTACCCGCCGTAATCATAGACCTATTTCATGGATACACATGGCCACAACGATAAAAAAAAGCGCACCAAAACGGCGTACTCAGTCTGAGCGCAGTCAAATCACCCAAGAAAAAATCATCCAATCAGCACTGCATTTATTGCAAACCGTAGGCTATCAAAAAACCAATCTACAAGACATTGCATTAGGCGCCAATGTCACTCTTGGTGCTGTGCAACACCAGTTCGGCAATAGGCAAACATTAATGGAGCAAGTCGTGGAGGCCGTGATGGCCCCTTTGGCTACCATAGGAAAAGGCTGGTCGATTGATGCCTTGCAACTGCCACTCTCGCAACGTGCCCACGAATTTGTACACCAAGCATGGCATAACGTCTATGGAAACCCCAGCTACTTAGCGGCTTGGAGTTTATTTTTTGGCAGTCAAAATACCGCCTTATTTGAAAAAATAAACCTACACCGCTCGGTCCATGACCCCATTTATTTTGCGCATTTTGTCGAAGTTTTCCCCGAGGTCGATCAACACCACGATCAACCCGAACAATTCGCTTATGTGATTTTCTCTGCTTTACGTGGTATTGCCGTGATGCGTATCTTTGATATAGACGAGGCCGCCACCCAAATGCAGCTCGAAGTGATTAGTCAAATGATTATTCAAGCCGGCAGCCCATCACAATGCAACTAAGCGCTCCATCGATCAGATGGAAGAGCGCTTAATTTAATGTTGGATTCAGTTAGTTATTGGATTCGGTAGCCAAGGCACCGCGACGAATTTGATCTCGTTCTAATGACTCAAATAGGGCCTTGAAGTTTCCTTCACCAAAACCATCATCCCCTTTACGCTGGATGAACTCAAAAAACACTGGCCCCAAAGCAGGTTCAGAGAAGATCTGCAACAGCAAACGTGGATGCCCTCCTTCGGTATTGCCATCTAGCAAAATACCTCGGGTCTGCAAATCGGCGACGTTTTCGCCATGCTCAGGCAAGCGCTCGGCCAACATATCATAGTAGCTTTGGTTTGGTGCCGTCATTAAAGGCACACCCGCGGCACGTAATGCATCGATGGACTCATAAATATTGTCACTGAGCAACGCAATATGTTGAATCCCTTCGCCATTAAAGGCCATTAGGAACTCTTCGATTTGCCCGCCCCCTTGCTTGGATTCCTCGTTTAACGGAATACGTATCTTGCCATCAGGTGCCGTCATGGCCTTGGAAGTTAGCCCGGTATACTCGCCTTTGATATCAAAATAACGAATTTCACGGAAATTAAATAAACGTTCGTAAAAGTCAGCCCAAAAGGCCATGCGACCCCGATACACATTATGGGTTAAATGATCGACGATCTTAAAGCCATGCCCCACAGGATGACGATCTACATCATGCAAGAACTCAAAATCAATATCGTAAATAGACTCGCCTTCTTGGTAGCGGTCAATTAAATACAGCGGCGCGCCTCCGATACCTTTAATGGCAGGCAAACGTAACTCCATGGGACCGGTAGGGATCTCTACAGGCTGAGCACCCAGTTCCAAAGCACGCTGATAGGCTTTTTGAGCATTTTTAACACGGAAGGCTAAACCACACGCTGAGGGCCCGTGTTCGGCAACAAAATAAGAGGCCAGACTTTTGGGTTCGCGGTTCACAATAAAGTTAATGCCACCCTGACGATACAAAGACACATCTTTGGATCGATGGCGCGCTACCTCGGTAAAGCCTAGCTTTTCAAACAAAGGCTCTAACAGACCCGGCGTAGGTGCAGCAAACTCAACAAACTCAAACCCAGCCAACCCCATCGGGTTTTCAAACAGATCAGTCATAACAGCCTCTCAAAGATACGATAGTGAACTACTTTCTAATTTACATTAACCATTTAATGTTTAATGTTAGTGATTTCCCTTAGAGGTAATCGTTGGATCTGCCATTTCTCTATTGTGATCTAAAAAAAAGGGGGGGGGTCGTAGGCTTGATGATACCTAGGCGATGAATGGCGGCCCCAGCAGGAATCGAACCTGCAATCTTCCCTTAGGAGGGGAAAGTTATATCCATTTAACTATGGGGCCAGCGTTTGAAATTATAAAAAGAAAATTCCCATATAAGCAATCTATAATAGATCTCTATGACTTTCTACCACACAGGTGGACTCTCACCATTTCGTCAGCTTTTGGCTTAGCTTAATGATTATGTCTTCTTCTACTCCTGTCCTAGCCACCTATACGCAATTTCTTGCCGATGAAACGGCAACGGCTGCGATTGCTCAACGTCTGGCCCAAGCCCTGCAACCCTTACACAGCAGTGCTCACCTGTACTTACACGGCGATCTGGGTGCAGGCAAAACCGCCTTCACTCGTGCTTTTTTACGTACCCTAGGGGTGACAGGACGCATCAAAAGCCCAAGCTACGCTTTGCTAGAAAGCTATAAACTTTCCAGCTTTAATTGCTATCATCTTGATTTTTATCGTTTTAATGACCCCGAAGAGTGGGTAGAAGCCGGTTTTCGTGATATTCTAGAAGAACAAGCCGTTGTATTAATTGAATGGCCCGAAAAAGCGGGGGGCCTATTGCCCGCACCAGACCTTACTGTGCACCTTGAATACCAAGGAGAAGGACGAGACTTAACCATTACGGCTTATAGTAAACAAGGACAAGCATGGCTAACCACCCTCACTCAACGCACCTAAACATGGCTTCCGTCAATTCAGGTCGACGTCGCTTCGTTGCCTCGGCGACGACACTGCTTGTCTTCCCGCTTGTGCCTAGTATTGCTCACGCCAACAGCATCGTTGCCGTTCGTACATGGCCTGCCGAGGACTACACTCGCGTCACTCTAGAACTAGACCACGAACTCCAATCCGAACACTTCACCCTAGACAATCCGCACCGTATGGTCATTGATCTCAAGGGCGTTCAAATCAACACCACCCTCCAAGAACTCATTTCCAAGGTCCGCGCCAACGACCCCTACATAGAAAATGTACGGGTAGGGCAGTTCAATCCAGAAACCGTTCGTTTGGTCTTAGACCTCAAACAACCTATTGCTCCGCAGGTTTTTACGCTTAAACCTATTGGCGACTACAAATACCGCTTAGTCATTGATTTATACCCTCGCGTCGCTCGCGATCCTCTGTTGGCACTACACAATGCCGCCGACGACGATCCCTTAGCCGCGGTGCTCGAGCAAATCGCCCAAGCCCAACCCTCTGTACCCGTCCCAACCGTCAGTGGTCAAAGCACCCCACCCCCGCTTAGCACACCTTCTGCGGCACCCACTCCAAACACGTCCATTCCTCAGGTTCAACCTTCACCGCAAAACCGTCCGGTCCTCATCGCCCTAGACCCTGGGCATGGTGGCGAAGACCCTGGCGCCATTGGCCCTAGCGGAACCTACGAAAAAGACATCGTTTTACAGATTGCGTTGCGTCTCAAAACCCTTATCGATGCACAGCCCAATATGCGCGCCTACCTCACGCGCGACAAAGACTTCTTTGTGCCGCTAGGGGTTCGAGTTCAAAAAGCCCGTCGCGTCCAAGCCGATTTATTTATTTCTATTCACGCCGATGCTTGGATCAAGCCTACGGCTCGTGGCTCATCGGTGTATGCCCTCTCCCAAAATGGCGCTACCAGTACAGCCGCCAGTTGGCTTGCCAAAAAGGAAAATGACGCCGACTTAGTCGGGGGCATTAATATCGGCTCGCACAACAAACAGGTTGCTCAGGTCCTGTTAGATTTATCGACAGCAGCTCAAATTAATGACTCTATGCGGATAGGCACCCAAATACTAAGCGAAATAGGCAAGGTCAATCATCTGCACAAACGTCAAGTCGAACGCGCTGGCTTTGCTGTGCTCAAGGCTCCTGACATTCCTTCTATTTTGGTTGAAACGGCTTTTATCAGTAACCCCACCGAGGAAAGACTCCTCAAAAGCGCTAGCCACCAAGACAAACTCGCACGAGCCATGCTCAGTGGCATCCAAGACTACTTCAAAAATGGTGCGGCTTTAGCCCAACGAGGCTAAGCTCCTAAAAAACCAGACTCAACCGTCTGGTTTTTTTATAAACACTTGTTTTGATGGCAATCACACATCTGCTTTGAACTCAAGATACACTACAATGACGATCAAACCAGATATGACTTTGCTATGACACATCGCTCCATTCAGCCCTTACCTTCTCTACTTGTCAGCCAAATTGCGGCTGGCGAGGTCATCGAGCGCCCGGCTTCTATACTGAAAGAGCTCTTAGAAAACGCCCTTGACGCCAAAGCGAACCACATTGAAATTCGTCTAGATGGAGGGGGGATTCGACGTATTGCTGTCAGTGATGATGGCACCGGTATTCCCAAAGACGAACTAGCTCTGGCACTCACTCAGCATGCCACCAGCAAAATCCGCTCCTTAGATGAGCTTGAAGGGGTCGCTTCCATGGGCTTTAGAGGGGAAGCCTTACCTTCTATCGCCTCAGTCGCCACGCTGAGCCTACGCTCACGCACGGCTCAAGCTGAACATGCTTGGGAGCTTCACTTCGGCCAAGACGAGCCCCAACCTAGCGCTGGCTCACAAGGCACTCGCATTGATGTGCACCAAATCTTTGACCACATCCCTGCCCGTCGTAAATTTTTAAAATCCGAAGCCACAGAATTTGGGCATTGTATTACGGCTGCCGAGCGTATTGCTTTGGCCTACCCCCAAGTCAGCTTCCGTATTTTTCACAATAACAAAGCCAGTCGTCATTGGCCAGCAGGCACCATTCAGGATCGCGTCATGCAAATCCTTGGCGTCGAGTTTGTAGAACAAAGTGTAGGTTTAGAAATAGACCAAGGACTCATCCGTCTGGAAGGCTTAGTCATTCGTCCAGCTTTTGCTAAAGCACGTACCGATCAAACCTTTATTTTTGTCAACGGGCGTTTTGTCCGCGATCGCATACTGACGGCTGCCATTCAAGCCGCGTATAAAGACGTACTGCATGGCGACCGTAAACCTAGTTATATCTTGTATTTATCGATTGATCCACATGCAGTGGACGTCAACGTACATCCCGCCAAACACGAAGTCCGTTTTCGTGACTCAGGAGCCGTATTCAGCTTTGTGAACAAAGCCATCCAAGACGCTTTGGCCACCAACCAAGCCGAACGTATTCAAAACAGTGCTCCTCTAGATACGACAACCGAAAGCGTAGAAATCACACCTGTCACACCATCGAGCTCATCAGTATTGCCCTCTACGACTTCGTCTCGTAATCCTAGCGCAACGGATCTTAATACCGAAACGCCTCGCATACCCAGGTACCAACAACGCTTTAGTCTTCAAGAAAGCAGCGCAGCTCCCAATGCCGAGCAATGGCAGCAATTTTACGCACCCGTCGATGCGATGCCTGCTCCTAAGACTGTCTCGTCAACGTCGAGCGTACCCACCGTTGCCCCCCCCAGACCAGCCACTCCAAACCCAACTACACCTACCCTAGAGCAACATATTACCGAGGCTGCGCGCGATCTGCCTATGGGCATGGCATTGGCTCAGCTTCATGGTGTTTATATCTTATCTCAAGTCAAAAACGGCTTAATTTTGGTCGATATGCATGCCGCTCACGAACGTGTCGTCTATGAAAAACTAAAAAACCAACTGAATCAACGCGAGCTACCCATGCAAGAGCTCTTAGTGCCCATCACCTTTCACTGCAGCCAAACAGAAAGCGCATTGGTCGAAGAGCACCACGATCAACTCGAAGAATTCGGCCTCATCATGCGCCCCACCGGCCCGACTTCTATTGCAGTGCGCGCCGTGCCAGCGCTATTAGCCAAAGCTGACATCGAAGCCTTAGCACGTGGAGTCTTAGCAGATCTAAGCCGCTTTGGTAACTCAACACGTCTAGAAGCCCAACGCAACGAGCTGTTATCCACCATGGCCTGCCATAGCTCGGTACGCGCTAATCGTCAACTTAGCTTAACTGAAATGAATGCGCTGTTACGGGCTATGGAACAAACCGATCGAGCCGATCTCTGCAATCACGGTAGACCTACCTGGTTCTACTGGAGCATGGGTGATTTAGATAAACTCTTTTTACGAGGACAATAATGGCAGAGCCAACCGTCATTTGTTTAACTGGCCCAACTGCCGCTGGCAAAAGCGCTTCCACCCTAGCTATTGCCCAACGCTGGGATGTAGAGATTATTGTGATGGACTCAGCAACCATCTACCGTGGCATGGACATAGGCACCGCCAAACCTTCAGCGGCGGAACAAGCCGCGGTCCCCCACCATTTGCTCGATATTCGAGATCCTGCCGAATCCTACTCTGCCGCCAGTTTTGTACACGACACCGAAACCTTAATTGATGAGATCCATGCACGCCAACGTCATGCACTGCTCTGCGGCGGCACGCTGTTGTATTACAAGGCGCTGCGTGATGGGTTGAGTCAATTGCCCGAGTCCACCCCTGAAATTCGTGCCGAACTCGATGCCGAAGCCCTAATCAAAGGCTGGCCCGCTTTGCACCAAGCGCTTATGGCGGTGGATCCAGAAACAGCTGCCCGCCTAGCGCCTAACGATAGCCAACGTGTACAACGCGCCTTAGAGATTTATCGCGTCAGCGGCAAAGCCATGTCCACGTGGCTCAAAGAACAACCTCCACGCCCCTTGCGTGAGCGTTCCTATGCGACCATTAGTTTAGAACCCACCGAGCGCCCACAACTTAGCCCTCGTATCAGCGCGCGCTATCAGCAAATGATAGAAAATGGTCTCGTTGCCGAAGTCGAAGCGCTATATGCTCGTGACGATTTACACGCAGGACTGCCCTCTATACGCAGCGTAGGCTATAGGCAAATTTGGGATTATCTGGAAGGAAAAATGGAGTTAGATGAGGCAGTGGAACGCGCCATTATTGCTACTCGTCAATTAGCTAAACGCCAAATGACATGGCTGCGATCTATACCAGAACGACATCGTCTCGACTGCATGGATCCACAGCGGGCTGATGCTGTCGTTGATCAGGTTGCCCACTACTGGGATTAAAGCATCAGAGGCATGGCTCTTGTACGAAGAGATCATGCCTCCGATACAGTATTTCCTTTCTTTGCCACGCACCGTTTACGCACTCACTAAGCAGTGCTCACTCACTACGTTCGCTCCGCGCTGAATCGTTCGGTCGTAAACGGTGCGCGGCATTGCAGCAAAATCGTAGAGAAACTACACCATC
>CANQRK010000025.1 GCA_947626245.1 uncultured Paenalcaligenes sp.
GGAACAGGAACGGGTTGTCCTGCCAAATCGACGGATTTGCCTAGAGACTCCATTTCTAGTTGCTGTAAGTAGGGCACTAGGTGCATTAGACGAGAGTCGTAGGGGGCTAAATTCAGCGAGCTAATACCTAATACGCTACGGTTGGCTAGACCATGCAAAGCCATTTGTACCGGAGCATTGTGTGTAAGGGGGGCTGTTTCAAAATGCTTGTCCATGGCGGCGGCACCGGATTGCATGCCGGCAACCACATCAGAGCTAATGCTAAGCGCAGTGGTAAGACTAACGCTAGACCACAACGAAAAGCGACCTCCCACCCAGTCCCAAAATTTGAAGACTTGTTTAGCCGGTACGCCCCATTGCTGCGCTATGGCTGGTTTTGCCGTGATAGCGACGACTTGATCATAGGGGTTATCGACATTGGCGGCTTGGAGCCATTCGACAGCACGAGCTGCATTTTGCAGTGTTTCGGCGGTCGTAAAGGATTTAGATACCACCACAATTAAGGTGTCGTGGGGGTTTAGATCCGCTAAACCAGCTTTGACGGCATGGCCATCAATATTGGCAATGAAACGGACGGTACGCCATTGTTTGGTATAGCCAAAAGCACCGACTGTTAGGCGTATGCCCCAATCACTGCCACCAATACCTATGTGTACAATGTGGCGCCAACGTCGACCTAGATCGGCTTCGCGCACAAAGGCATTTAAGCGTTCTCGTTCGGCTAGGACCTCGGGAATCGCTGCCGGTTGGCGTAGCATACTGTGCCAAGCGGCTCGCCCTTCGGTCTGGTTCACTATGCCGCCATGCAGTAATTGCTTGCGTTGATGCTCGAACTGTCGTTGCTCTAAAAGTGCTAAACCGGCTTGTTCTAACGTGGCATTGTGACGTTGACCACTGAGATCAATGCTTAGGCCTGCTGCTTCGATAAGACGCAGCTCGTTACGCAATGGGTCGGCATGTTGGGTCGCTGCAGAAAAGGCAGACCAAGCAGGTAAGGAAGTTAGAGAAGGTAGCTTCAAGGTAAAATAATAAACTGACAGGAAAGGGTTTGTGGTGAAGCGCTAATTCAGTTAGCCAAGAAGCTAACCATAGATAAATCCATTGTATAGAAAATAAAGACTAAATAATCATATTGTTTAAAGGAGTTGGGAGTGCAGATACATAAAATTGCGGTAATAGCAGGGGACGGTATTGGTAAAGAGGTCATGCCCGAAGGCTTACGCGCTTTACAGGCAGTCAGTCAACAGTTTGGAATCCAGTTCGAGTTTCAGCATTTCGATTGGTCTAGTGCTGAGTATTATCAGCAACATGGACAAATGATGCCGGATAATTGGTTTGATCTGATTCGCAATGTAGATGCGATTTTATTTGGTGCAGTGGGTTGGCCCGATGTGGTTCCCGATCACGTGTCTTTATGGGGATCTTTGTTAAAGTTTAGACGTGATTTTGATCAGTACATTAATATGCGCCCTGTACGTTTAATGCCGGGGGTGCCGTGTCCGTTGGCGAATAAAAAACCGGGTGATATTGATTTTGTGGTGATCCGAGAGAACACCGAGGGTGAGTACACCAACTTGGGTGGCAAGATCTTTGAGGGTACGGATCGCGAGGTGGTGATTCAAGAGTCTGTTTTCACCCGAGTGGGCGTGGATCGAGTTTTAAAGTATGCCTTCGAGGTTGCCCAGCAACGTCCTAAAAAGCACCTTAGTTCGGCGACTAAATCCAATGGTTTAGCTATTAGCATGCCTTATTGGGATGAGCGTTTAGAGTTGATGGCGCAGCAGTACCCGCAGATCCGCTGGGACAAGCACCACATTGATATTATGACGGCGCGATTTGTGTTGCAGCCCGAGCAGTTTGATGTGGTGGTCGCATCTAATTTATTTGGGGATATCTTGTCGGATTTGGGACCTGCTTGTACGGGGACGGTAGGGATTGCGCCTTCGGCCAATTTAAATCCAGATCGACGCTATCCGTCTTTGTTTGAGCCTGTACATGGCTCAGCCCCTGATATTGCAGGTAAAAATAGTGCTAATCCGATTGCGATGGTGTGGTCGGCGGCGTTAATGGTGGAGTTTCTAGGGCAAGGTGAGGCCACACATCAGGCGGCATATCTGGCCATGATGCAGGCCATTGAGCACAGCTTAGAGCACGGTCCGCGTACGGCAGATTTAGGCGGTATGGCTAATACGACTGAAGTAGGACAAGCAATTGCTGCGCTAATCCAGGCATAGCAAGGGGCCGATGTGGGTCAAGGCTGCACATCGGCAATGCGTTATTTGGGGCGGTACATATGAAATAGACTCTGGTCTGTGACCTCGTAGTAGTCGGCCGGGCCACCACCACGCAAAATAGGTTGCGCCGCAGCGCAATGGTAAACGCCGTCTTTAATGAGTGCTGGGTCAATATGAACCGCAATGACTTCGCCAATCACCATCCAAGTGTCTACGGTGTCACCTTCTTTGTTGGCCATTTGAAAGTGTTGGGTGACTTGGCACTCTATAGAAACAGGGCTTTGCGCTACACGTGGAGCGCTAATTAGCTTGCCGGCCAATGGATTAAGCTGAGTGAGTTCAAACTCGTTAACAGGTTGCTCTAGGCTGCTTTGGTTCACGACTTCGGCCAAGGAGCGAGTGGCTAAATTCCAAGTAAATACACCGCTTTCAATGGCATTTTTAATGCTGTCTTTGTAGCCCACACTGGAAAAAGCAATCAGCGCAGGGCGATAGTTAAAGATATTACAAAAACTATAGGGTGCAAGATTAGGTTTTCCTTCACTATCCTGCGTACCAATCCAACCGATAATACG
Source organism: uncultured Paenalcaligenes sp. (assembly GCA_947626245.1). Lineage (GTDB taxonomy): Bacteria > Pseudomonadota > Gammaproteobacteria > Burkholderiales > Burkholderiaceae_B > Paenalcaligenes. The sequence continues at coordinate 2,810 of CANQRK010000025.1, forward strand.
GGGGCCAACAATAGCGCTAATGGGGTCATGACGTAAGCCATGGCCGTTTTTAGGTTCGTAAAAATGGTAGTGATCTTGCACTGAGTCTTTTTCCTTAATGCGGTGATGAGGCTGTTTTAGCTAGTGAAAAGAGGCGTGTACATAGCACGCCTTTTGTTTTGTGTATTTAGTTATTTAGATCCAGATCGTTATCGTCTGGATTCAGTTCATCGACAGAAAAGTTGTCGTTGCTAAAGGTAGCCGCTGTTAGAGCGCGACGATTAACGCGTAAATCGAACACATCAAATCGGTTGTAGTGACCGGTAATGTCGTGCATTTGACGTGGTTGGATGCAGCGATTGAGATCAATGTCGGCGTAGGCAATACCTTCGTCATCAATGAGTGCTTCGCCTACGGTGCGACCGTCTGGGCCAATAATGCCAGAGAACGCACTGTTTTTACGCGCTAATAGGTCACGGGCTTCGGGGTGTGTGCTGCTCATGAGTTCGATAATTTCCTCGGAAATAGTCGAACAAGACACCACGGTAAAGACTTTGCCCTCAAAACAGTGGGCCGCAGCGCGTAAACGAATGGCTTCGGCCATGTCGTAGTCTTTTGGAGCGACGGGCAGCGCAATGTAGTTGGCGGTATGTACCATTTCGCCTTGGGCAAGCAAACTAAAGCGTGCCAAGGTATTGGTGTTTTCACCGCAAGCCAATGAACCCAACGGACCAATATTGGTTTTGTGTACACGCATGGAAGACGCATCACCCGGGGCCCAGGTTAGTTTTTCTGCCCAGGTGGGTACCAGTTTACGGTGACGACCAATAATACGACCTTCGTGATTAATGGTGACCAGCGTGTTGTAAATGGTGGCAAAGCTATTTGGATTGCGTTCATTGACGCCGATGACTACGTTTACACCACGTTGGCGAGCGGCTTGGGCTACCTTTTGAATTTCTGGGCCGGGCACTTCAATGGCCGATAGCACCAGTTTTTCAAACCAAGGGCTGGCTTCGACTGGGTTCATGACCCAGCTCCAGTAGGGGTAAGCCGATACAAAGACTTCGGGGAAGGCGACTAACTGGGCGCCGTTATCAGCGGCTTCGTGAATTAAGCGGCAAGCTTTTTCAATGGTCGCGTCGGTGTCCAAGAACACCGGCGCGGTCTGAACAGCTGCAGCCTTGAATTTAGGTAATTCAAGCATGCATGTGCTCCTTGATTTATTTGGTAGGGGTCACGTCTACGATGTAGTTGCGTAGCGTACCAATGCCCTCAACTGTGGTTTCTACTACATCACCAGGCCACATCCACTCTTGAGGATCACGACCTGCACCAACGCCTTCGGGGGTACCTGTAGCGATAATGTCACCGGGTTCTAGTGTGATACCTGCGCTGATGTCAGCAATGAGGTGGTTCACATTGAACAACATGTGTTTGGTGTTGGAGCTTTGTTTGGTCACACCGTTAACGGTGAGGCTGAGGTTTAGATTGTGTGGATCAACTAATTCGTCAGCAGTCACAATCACAGGACCAAAGGGGGCGAAGGTGTCTTGGCCTTTGGAGTAAATCCACTGACCTGCACGACGGCAGTCGCGAGCGCTGACGTCTAGCATGACGCTGTAGCCAAAGACGTAGTTCAGTGCGTCTTCTTTGTTTACGCGTTTAGCACGAGAGCCCATGATGACAGCCAGTTCGACTTCCCAGTCCATTTGTTGGGTGATGTTTTTGTTGTGCTCAATGGCATCATCAGGACCAACGACAGTGGTAGGCGGCTTGGAGAAAATAACAGGTTCTTTGGGTAGGTCTTTGGAGGTATCCAACGTGCGGCTGGATTCGGCTACGTGCTCGACGTAGTTCAAGCCAATACCGAAGATGTTTTTGCGTGGGCGTGGGATAGGGGCAAGTAGTTTTACATTACTTACTGGTAGCGCTACGCCTAAGGGCAGTTCATCTGCGTAGTCGTTAAGTAGGTGATGTGTTGCCGTAACAGCCGCTGGACCCATATCGATGAAGTCGAGCATATTATCGGGTAAAGGTTGGCCAATGGCTAAACCAAATTCAAACAAATCCACGACTAGATCGTTAACAATTGCACCTAAGCGAGCAGAAGCAGTCACATCGCTGCGGAAAGTAACAAGACGCATTTTTATCTCCGTTAGTATAGGGTGCGCTGCCTAGGCAGCGCGTTAGATTCAATAATTATTCGGTAATGATTTGATGGCCGTTGTTGTCAGCAAGGGCTTCTTCAAAATACAAATTGAGCGCGCGCATGACAGGCAAATCGTGGAATGAGAACAAGCAAGCATCGTCGCTGCTGGAGCCATTTACGTGCTCGTGGAACATCCAAGAAGGCACGCAGAAAATGTCACGCTCACGCCAGTCAAAGCGTTTGCCATTAATAATAGAGTAGCCTTGGCCTTTGGCCACTTGGTAGATGATGCTACCGGTGTGACGGTGGGCTTTGGTGTGCTCGCCGGGGCGTAGCATTTGCATGCTGGCACCGATAGTGGCCATGACTGGACCGCCCGTGAGGGGGTTCGTGTAGTCCATGATGACGCCATCAAAGGGGCTGCCGTCGGTGACTTTGGAATAACGCAATAGAGCCTCGTAGGTGGGCTCCCACTCGTATTTCAACAAAGGCGAATAGGGTTTTTGCCAATCGTGCAAGGTGGGTTTTAGACCTGGACCACCCCAGATATGAGAGGCATCATTGACGGGATAGGTCACAGCCTGAGACAGATCGGGGTGTACGGCATAAAAGCCGGCTTCCATGGCATTCACAAAGGGAATGTCTAGGCCATCTTGCCAAATGCAGGTGCTGCCTTCGGCGCTAACTCCGTGCTCGTGCCATGCCCCATTGGGTGTTAGCACAAAATCGTTAGCACCCAAGGTCATTTTGTGGCCGTCTACGACGGTATAGGCACCGGAGCCTTCCATAATAAAGCGCAAGGCGGAAGACGAGTGCGAGTGTGCCGAAGCCGCTTCGCCGGGGTGCATAACCTGTAGACCCGAGTACAACCAACCCACCGCAGCAGAGACGTCTTGGCGGCCAGGGTTATTTAAATAAATGACGCGACGGCCGGCTTGTTCGGGTGTGACTAAATCGACAGAGCGCAAAACGTATTCACGTAGATCACGGTAGCGCCAAATGACAGGTACGGATTGGGATTTAGGTTCCCAGGGTTCGATTTTGTTCGCCACATTCCAAAGAGCACCCGTTTCAAATTGTTCGAGGTCTTTGTAGTATTGGATCAGTTCGGGCGTAGCTGCAACATTGGCTCGTCCGGCAACGTCTTCGTTATATTGATCGTATGATTCTTGAGTCATTTTTTGTCTCCTTAGCCTTGTAGTACAGGGCGATTTTCTTGTCTTTCTAACCAGTCTTTACCCCATTGGTAGGGTTTGGGCCATGCCATCTCGTGATAGCCTAGCTTGGCGGCTTCGTGCAAGGGCCAGTTTGGATTGGCCAAGAAACCACGTGATAGGGCACATAAATCAGCACGACCTGCAGCAATAATGCTGTTGGCGTGGTCTGCTTCGAGAATAGCACCTACGGCAATCGTAGCAATACCGGCCTCGTTACGGATCCTATCAGCAAAGGGAGTCTGGAACATACGACCATAAATGGGTTTTTGTTCGCTGACAACTTCTCCGCTGGATACGTCCACGGCATCGGCACCGGCTGCTTTAAAGCAACGTGCGATGTCGACGGCTTCGTCTACAGTGGTACCACCGTCGGCCCAATCGGTAGCAGAAATACGCACTAGTAAGGCTTTGTGTGATGGCCATACCGCACGCATGGCGCTAAAGACTTCCAGTGGGTAAGCCAACCGGTTTTCTAGGCTGCCACCGTACGCATCTGTGCGTTGGTTAGTGAGTGGTGAAATAAAGCTAGAGAGCAAATAACCATGACCGGCTTGCAGCTCGATGCAATCGAAACCGGCCGCATCGGCGCGCTGTGTGGCTGCTACAAAGGCATCACGGATGCTATCCATTTGTTCGCGCGAGATCTCGGTTGGGGGCGCACTGTCTTTATCGTAAGGCAGAGCTGATGCCGAGACTAAATCCCAATTACCGCTAGCTAAAGGTTTAGTGGGCTGTTCCCAGCCTAATTGAGTGGAGCCGCGACGACCCGCATGACCTAACTGAATACCAGCAAGGCTGCCATTATGGTGAATGCTATTGACCACCTTAGTCCAGGCGGCGGTGTGATTATCATTCCATAGCCCAGTACACCCTGGGGTCACACGACCGGTAGGGGTAACGGCTGTCATTTCTGCCATCACCAAGGCAGCACCACCCAGAGCACGAGCCCCGTAATGGACGTGATGGAAATCGTTCACTAAGCCATCAGTGGCGCTATAGGTTAGCGTGGGAGCAAAGACTAAGCGGTTTTTAAGCTTAATACCACCCAACTGGAAAGGAGTGAACATAGGTGGTGGTGGGGTTTGATCTGCAGCCAGTTGCATTCCGGCCTGGGTCGCAAACCAACGCTCAAACTCTTCAATACCGGCGGCATCACGTAGGCGTAAATTTTCGTGAGAAATACGCTGTGAGCGTGTCAGCATGGAATAAGTGAATTGCTCGGGGGCCATGTTGGCGTAGCGCGCTACGTTTTCAAACCATTCAGTCGAGTTTCTAGCGGCATTTTGAATACGTAGTACATCGATACTGCGTTCGGCACTGTAGTGCTCTAGAGCCGTTTCCAGAGAGTCATCTTGTTTAAGGTGATTCGCTAGTGTGATGGCGTCTTCTAGGGCTAGTTTGGTACCAGAGCCAATAGAAAAGTGTGCTGTGTGCGCGGCATCGCCCATTAAAACAAAGGGGACGTGTTTGCTATCGATGGTCTCCCAATGCACCCAGTTGTTGCAGATGACACGAGGGAAGCGGATCCAAATAGCAGAGCCGCGCAAGTGGGTGGCATTGCTAATAAGTGGGTGGCCGTCTAAATGAGGAGCAAACAGTTGCTCGCAGTATTTGATGCCTTCTTCTTGGCTCATGTGTTCGATGCCGGCTTTTTCCCATGTTTCATGGGGTGTTTCTACAATAAAGGTAGATAAGCCGTCTTCGAATCGGTAGGCGTGGGCTTGGAACCAACCGTGTTCGTTCTCTACAAAAATAAAGTTAAACGCATCAAACACCTTGGTGGTGCCTAGCCAGACAAAGCGACAGAGGCGTTCGTCCACATCAGGTTGGAAACTTTCAGGGTGTTTATTGCGAATACGGCTGTTAATGCCATCCGAGGCAATGACTAGGTCTGCCTCGTATTTGCGAGCAATGGCGGCCTCGTCTTCGACGAAGGTTTCAAACACGAGTTCTACTCCCACCTCTTCACAGCGGGCCTGTAGAATATTTAAGAGCTTTTTACGACCAATACCAATAAAACCGTGACCTTTGCTGCGGATGGCACGCCCTTTGACGTGCGTTTCAATATCATCCCAGTGATTGAAAGCGTCTCCAATGGTTTGGGCAGAAACCGGATCGGCGATACGTAGGTTTTCCATGGTGGCATCAGAAAACACCACGCCCCAGCCGAAGGTATCGTAGGGACGATTACGTTCTACTACCACAATGCGGTTTTCCGGATTTTGTAACTTCATCAGCAGACCAAAATACAGACCTGCCGGGCCTCCACCTATACATACGATTTTCATAATAGTCCCGTATGGTTATGACTTAGTTAATTAAAACTAAGTATATTTATTAATAAATAGTATACAGGTAAACTAATTGCGTAAATAAAAACCACAAAAAAATTACCTGATCTCCTTTGCTTGGCTATTCATTAGCTGACTGCAGAGGTGACATCCGTTAGCAAGTAGTCTTGCATAGGGGTGCGTAAAAAATCTGGTACAGCGATAGCCTGGTGGGTAATAAGAGAGGTAGTCACAATGATTTGTTGTACCTCCATGCGCAACACGCCATCTTTGCCAATACACTGCAGTTGTAATTGCAGTGAACGGCTGCCTAGTTTAGTAATACCTAAACTAAGCACCACATCGTCGCCCATTTGGCTGATAGAACGGAAATCGGCCTCGAGGTGTACGGTGGGCATACCGACCTTGCGTTGTGCAATAAGGCCGTTAAACCCATCGGGTAGCATTGTGTCTATCCATTGTTCCATCAGGTTATTAAACATGATGAAATACTGAGGATAAAACACAATACCGGCTGGGTCACATTCGGAGAAGCGAATGCGGTGCTCTTTGGTATATTGCTTTGATCCCATGCTTGTCCTTCGTAACAAGAGGTGCGTGTGCACTTTGAGTTAATCAAGGTTTGGGTTAAGCAAGCGGGATGCGCAGACCCAAACCAAGTGTGACATAACGACTGGGTGGCCTTATTTGATTAAAGACAATAAGTGCACCCGTAGTTGAGCTAGATGATGATGAATCTGTTCGACGGCATCGTGATCTAAGCCCTCGAAGAGCTCAGTGACCCATTGATTGTGTTGTGTGGCCATTTGCTCAAAGGTACTTTTTCCTTTGGGTGTTAGGCGCAATAACCACGCGCGTCTATCGGTGGGACTGCTTTCGCGTGAGACCAGACCTTCGCGGGCGAGTTCGTCGGTAAGACCGGTCACATTGCCGCCAGTTACCATCAAATACCGCGATAGTTCTCCCATTTTGAGACCGTCGGGATAACGATAAAGCTGTGCCATATAGTCAAAACGTGCAAGCGATATGTCAAAGTTAAGACGTAAACGACGACGAATCTCGTCCTCAATCTGCTTGGTACATGTCATCATGCGTAACCACAGACGTAAGCTGGCTGGGTCTTTGGGGTCAATGCGTCCCTCGTAGCCGCTGTCCTGATTTTGTTCTAAGAGCTTATGTGACGCTTCTTTTTGTTTCATGCTTAAGAGTTCCGGTGCATCACCACACTAAGACGGTTGGGTGATGGTTAACGAGACTGAAGATTGACTCCAAGTGTAGTTAAATACTAGCTGATTAAAAGTATTCTACTATAAATAGTTTAGAGGTGAACAATTTAGTTCCTAGCGTTAACCATAAGAGCCCAAGAGTCTTAGACCGACGTGGTTGAGCGCTTGCAACCCTTAGACGTAGAAGCGCTCAAAGCGACTTTGCGTCGCTTAATTTCAGAAAGCTGTGTCGATGATTAGGCTTATATATCTAGTTGGTGGTATTTACGACCAAATTCGACTGTGGCCTTGAAAAAACCTTCTTTGCTACCGCAGTCGTAACGCAAGCCCTCGTAGCTAAAACCAAAGACAGGTTTTTCTTTGAGCAGGCAGGCAATAGCGTCTGTTAGCTGAATTTCACCGCCTACGCCCGGAGGGATTTGACGGAGATGGTCAAAAATTTCGGGCTCTAATACATAGCGACCGACTACTGCCGAGCGGCTGGGCGCGACTTCGGGGGCGGGTTTTTCTACAATGCCATCTAATAGCAAGGTTTGTTGATCGACTTGTTTGCCTGACACAATGCCGTATTTATCTGTGTGTTCTAGCGCAACCTGTTGGACGGCAATCACACTGCCGTTGTGTTGATGCGCGGCCTCGACCATTTGAAGTGCCACACAGGGGTCAGCATCAATTAAGTCATCGGCGAGTAGCACTAAAAAGGGTTCGTTGCCCACGATGGGGGCAGCGCATAACACCGCATGGCCTAAGCCTAATGGGGTGGCTTGACGGGTATAAATACAGCTGACATGGGGGGGGAGTACGTTTTGTACTATATCCAGTAGCTCTTGTTTTTGTTTGGCTGCTAATTCAAATTCCAATTCGGGCAAGCGGTCAAAGTGGTCTTCAATGGCACGTTTGTTTCGACCCGTCACAAAAATAAGCTCGGTAACACCTGCAGCAATGGCTTCTTCGACGGCATATTGAATTAAGGGTTTATCCACAATAGGCAACATTTCCTTGGGCATGGCTTTGGTCGCGGGCAAAAAACGAGTCCCTAAACCAGCAACAGGAAAAACAGCTTTGCGAATGGGTTTCATAAGGCAGGCCTACTTAAGGTTGGGTGGTACCAATATGAATATTGGCATGGTTAAAAAACGGTTTGGGACTAGGGTTACGGCCAAGCTCGCTAGGGGCTACGCCAAAAAAACCGTGTCCGTAGGCTAATAGAAAAAGATTCATTAGCACTAAACATAGGGCAAAAGTACGCATCAAGATGTTCCTTTTGGTGATTTAGTATTGCGTCGACATATAAGCGAGGCCATCTAGAACCGGAGTGGCTTGATAATAAACAGGCTGTTCGGCTAAGCGCAACTGCTGCTGTTGTTGTGCATAGGCTTTTTCCATTTCTTCTTTGATCAAATCCCAGCCCCCGCCACTGCAGACTAACACAGGCGAGCCAAGTTGCAAGGCATAGGCTAATTGCCATTGACGTAGCACTGCACCGGCTTGAGCGGCAGCAATACCCGTACTAATTGCGGCGCGAGTATTGGTGGGAAAGTGAGCTTGATTACCCACACCTGAACCGAGTTTGGCGGTGTTGTGGGCGAGAGAGTCGTACATCAGTTGTGGACCAGGCAGGATAGTACCGCCGATGAATAGGGCTGAGCTAGCGTGTTGAGTGTCGCTTTGCCCTGTGTTAGGTCGAGCCGTGTCTACGGTAGTTGCGGTACCAAAGCTAGCGTGAACAACAGGACAATGTAGATGCTGCTGTTGTGCCAAGACGCCTATTAATGCCAACCAACGATCTGCTCCTAGCTGTTCGGGGCGGTCGTAGCCATTATGTAATAGCGGGCAGGGGTGAATAGAGCTGAGCCACCGTGTTGGGCAACTGATAGACTGCAATAAGGCTGCGACCTGTTGCTCAACCTCGATGGTCGCCACTGATACAAGCAAGGCCCGCTGTGGTTGTAAATGGTGCTGCTGTAACCAAGGCAATAGTAATGGCAGTTCGGCAGGAGTGATGGCCAAACTAAGATGCTGAGGACGCGTGCCATCGGCTAAGGCATAGCCGATTTTGAGGCGGGTATTACCGATGTCTATGAGTAAATTCATGGGGCGGACTCGCGATTAGCAGAACGCACCGAGACCTCACCCACGGAAATGGCTTGGATTTGTTTGTCGGTGCGCACCAATAATTGACCGTACTCATTAACGCCGGCTCCTAGGCCAGAGCACAGCACTTGCTGATTATCGATAATATTAAGCGGTCGGTTAAATAAACCGTCTACTTGTTGATAGCGTTGGGGTAGGCCCGTAAAGCCAAAGGCAGTGACTTCATTCAGGGCTTGGTACCAGCTTTTAGCAATTTGAGCTGCCAGTTCGGTTGCGCTAATTTTGTGTAAAGTAGGGGCCTCGGTGACAACCTCGGACCAGTCGGCAACGTGACGGTTTAAGGCATGACTGAGCACTCGAGCATCGTTCAGATTCAACCCAATGCCAATAATGATGACATGGTGATCACTGCTAAGTGGCGAGGTGCTAGCACGCGTGACTTCGGTCAAAATTCCAGCCAGCTTACCGTCTTGCCATAAAATATCGTTGGGCCATTTCATGGTGAGCTTAGGCTGATCGTTTAGGGGAAGCAAAGCACGTAATGCTTCGGTAGCGGCTACGCCAGCCAAGGGGGACAACGTAGGCAGTTGGCGGGGGGGTAGGAAAATATCGAAAGCACAGGAAAACATCAAATGCCCACCCCGACGGTTTTCCCATGTGCGTCCAGCTCGACCTCGTCCACGATCCTGCAAATGAGCCCCTAAAAGCCAAGGGCGTATGAGCTGGCCAGAATGCGAACGGGCTAGTTCAAGTAGGTCTGCATTAGTGGAGTCCGTGCGTTCAACCCAACGAATGGTCGGGAAAAAAGGTAGCATGGTGGTGAGGTGTTGTGTGAGGATCTGAGGATCATCTAAACCTAAGGATGCCGGACAGGGTTGAGAGGTTAAACGTGAGTTCACAAGCACAATACGTAGTTTTAGTTAAAATGAAATCAATTATTTCTATTATGGCATTTTAGACATGGAACGTATGCAAACTATTCAGTTCGAAGGCAAAGCCGGACGTATTGACTGTGCCCTCGATTGGCCCGATGAAACACAACCGGTTAAAGGCTGGGTTTTATTATTACACCCTCATCCTTTGCACGGTGGTGCTCGTAATAACAAGGTCATTACCACCATGAGCCGTGCGGCAACCCAACAGGGTTTGATGGTGGTGCGTCCCGATTTTCGTGGTGTAGGGCTATCCGAAGGTAGCTTTGATAACGGCCACGGAGAAACGTGGGATATGTTCGAGCTGGTACAGCAGTTTCAAGACCAGTTTGCAGATATTGCTCAAGGTCATTTTTTATTAGGTGGTTTCTCCTTTGGGACATCGGTGGCAGCACAGCTGTATCAGTTGTTGACCCAGTCTGGTTTACGTACTCCTCAGCACTTAGTGCTGGCAGGTTGTGCCGTCGAGCGTTTTAGGTTCGTCGAACAACTGCAGGTACCCGCACAAACCTATTTAATTCATGGTGCAGACGACGACGTGGTGCCTGTTGTCGAAGGGATGGATTTTGCCCAAACCCATGACCTAGCTTTGACGCTGATTCCCCAAGCCGGTCACTTTTTCCATGGCAAACTCATTGTATTGCGCGAGTTAGTGGCTGCTCAGTGGCAATGGGGCATGCAACAACCGGCTTAGTATTGATTTGTTACAAATGGTAGCATGACCATCTGTCTTTAGCCATTATGTGCTCTGGATGGCATGTCTATAATGGTAAGCACTTTCTTTTGCCTCTTAATGATGAAGTGGATATATGTTTAACTACGGTCGAATTTCTTTACGTCGCTATATAGCGGCGCTTAGCCTTGCTTTTGCCCCTTTGCTTGTGACAGCCCAAGACCTAGTCACAACCGCCGGGCCTCTTATGGTTAGCGAGCTATCGACTATTCCTGCTCCTACGCTGGGTGCTAAAGCGTGGTTGAGTCTTGATGCGAATAGCGGTCAAATTATTGCTGCACACAATGTGGACGAGCGTATTGAGCCGGCGTCTTTAACCAAGCTGATGACAGCGTATTTGGTGTTTGAGGCGCTAGAAGCAGGTCGTCTTAGCTTGGATCAAGAGGTTTTGGTATCGGAAAAAGCGTGGCGTACCGAAGGCTCTCGCATGTTCTTGAATCCCAACTCTCAAGTCACTATTCACGAGCTGCTGCAGGGCCTGATTGTGCAATCAGGCAATGATGCGACCGTGACATTGGCTGAAAGTGTGTCGGGTAGCGAGGAAGCCTTTGCTGCGTTGATGAACGAGGAAGCGCAGCGTCAGGGTTTAACGAACACCCATTTTGAAAATGGCAGTGGGTTGCCGCACGTTGATCACTTAACCTCTGTACGCGATTTATCGACTTTGGCACAAAATTTGGTCACACGTTTCCCTCAGTACCTGCATTATTACAGCCAAAAAGAATACCTCTATAACAAAATTAATCAGCCAAACCGCAACCGCTTATTGTGGTTAGACGGTACGGTTGATGGTTTGAAAACAGGACATACTAAATCAGCGGGTTATGGTTTAGTTACGACGGCAAATCGCGATGGCCGTCGTATTATTACTGTGGTAACGGGTACTGCTAGCGATGCTGCGCGCACCGAAGATAGCCTTAAGCTTTTGAACTGGAGCTACCAAAACTTTGATACGGTCGAGCTCTATAAACCCAATGAGCCTATTGTGACGGCCCGTATTTGGGAAGGTGAAAGCGAGCAAGTTGGTTTAGGCGTTACTGAGTCCGTCTGGATCACTATACCTCGTGGTCGTGCTAACGATATTAAGCCCACCGCTCATTACACTCAGCCCTTGATGGCACCAGTGGCTCAAGATCAGCAAGTAGGAAATGTGACGTTTGCACTCGAAGAGCACACCCTAGTGGATATTCCCCTAGTCGCTCTAGAAAACGTGCCTCAAGCCGGTTTTGTGGGTCGTTTGTTCGACAAAGTACGTATGTGGTTTAACTAAGCGGTCTTTTTCTATTTATCATTGGTATAACGAGGCAAACATGATTCCAAACGTAGACCCCGATACGATCGTTTATTTAAATGGCGACTATGTGCGCTTGGCTGATGCCAAAGTGTCTGTATTAGATCGCGGTTTCATTTTTGGCGATGGTATTTACGATGTGGTTCCTGCTTATTTGGGTAAACCATTTCGTATGGATGAGCACCTAGAGCGTCTAGAACGTAGCCTGAAATTTATCCAGCTCAACACGTCTTTTACCCGCAAAGATTGGGAAAAGCTCGTGTTAGATATGTTGGCCAGAGTCGGGCGAGGACGTGATTGCTTCGTATACCTTCATGTTACGCGTGGACCCGCCAAACGCGACCATCCCTTTCCCGAGCACAGCACACCCACCATTTTTTGTATGGTGTCGCCTTTTGAGCGTCCTGCTCAAGCGCGAGAGCAAGGTTTAACGGCAATTGGGGTTCCCGATTTACGTTGGTTGATGTGCCATATTAAATCCACCTCTTTATTGGGCAATGTCTTGGCACGCCAACAAGCCGTTGATGCTGGTGTAGACGATGTGGTGCAATTTCGCGACGGTTTTTTAACCGAAGGGTCAGCGGCCAATATTTGGGTAGTGAAAAATGGTGTGTTATTAGCCCCGCCGCGTAATCATCTTATTCTTGAGGGTATTCGTTACCGTTTGCTCGAGGAAATTGCTGCCAGTGCCGGAATCCCTTTCGAGGCACGTCCAATTAGTGCCGAAGAAGTCAGCACGGCTGACGAGCTTTTAATCAGTTCAGCGACCAAAGAAGTACTGCCTATCGTGCAATACGACGGTGAGCCCGTCGGCAACGGCAAGCCCGGGCCTATTTACCAAGCTCTGCGCGCGGGTTACGATGAACGTATTGCTCAAACAGAAGGAAAATAGCATGGAAATCAAACCCGAAGATTCCCTAATTGAATACCCTTGTGTCTTTCCTATCAAGGTTATGGGAAAAGCCGTCCCCGAACTCGAGACCGAGCTGATTGATTTGGTTCTACAGCACGATCCTGAATACAATCCCGAAACGCTAGAGTCACGCGCGAGTGGTAAAGGCAACTACACGGGACTCACTTTTCATATTAATGCGGTGTCACGCCAGCAGCTCGATACCTTGTATCAAGCGCTGCACGATCATCCTTTGGTCTCTATAGTGCTTTAACAATAGGTGGTTGATAACTATGCAGGTGCGGTGGTTAAGTGGCCAGCCCGATTACGAGGTGATTTGGCAGGCAATGCAGGACTATACCAATACTCGTCAGGTCGATAGTCCAGATGAAATTTGGTTGTTGCAACATGCACCGGTGTATACCTTAGGGCAAGCAGGCAAGCCCGAGCATATTCTCAACCCCAATGCGATTCCTATCGTTAAAAGCGATAGAGGGGGCCAAGTCACCTATCATGGCCCCGGTCAGTTGATCGCTTATTGTTTAATCGATTTGCGCCGTCAGGGCCTGTATGTGCGCCAGTACGTGACCAAAATCGAGGACGCTATTATCCAAACCCTAGCGCATTATGGCCTAGAAGGCGTGCGTAAAGACAACGCGCCTGGTGTTTATGTGCCGGGCAGTGCTGTCTTGAATACCCATTACGCCGCCAATGAATTAGTCAAGATCGCCGCCTTGGGTGTTAAAATACGCAATGGTCGTAGCTATCATGGCTTGTCTTTAAATGTGGATATGGATCTTAGCCCGTTTGGCGGCATCAACCCGTGTGGGTATGCCGGTATGGGTACCACCGATATGCGCTCGTGTGGTCAAACAGCAAGCCTAGAGCAAGTAGGCCAGGTCTTGTCTTTACAGCTAAAAAATCAATTTAGCGTTACAACTGAATCAGCTTATGAATAACGTGAATACACCCAAACCCACTGTGCGTCCTCGTGAATACGATCCAACGCGTAAGCAAAAAGCGGAAGACAAAACCTCACGCTTACCTATTAAAATTGTACAAGCCGAGCGTTTAAAAAAGCCCGATTGGATTCGCGTTAAAGCCGCTGCTCCTAGCTCTCGCTTTTACGATATTAAAACCATTTTGCGCGAGCGCAATTTGTTCACCGTCTGCGAAGAAGCCTCCTGTCCTAATATTGGCGAGTGCTTTGGTAAAGGCACGGCTACTTTCATGATTATGGGCGACAAATGTACCCGTCGTTGTCCGTTTTGCGACGTAGGTCATGGCCGTCCCGATCCACTAGACACCGAAGAGCCCATCAATTTGGCCAAGGCCATTGGTGCTATGCGCTTGTCTTATGTGGTGGTTACCTCTGTAGACCGCGACGATTTACGTGATGGTGGTGCTGCCCACTTTGCCGAGTGTATCGACAAAGTACGCGAACATTCTCCACAAACCACCATCGAGGTGCTGGTTCCTGACTTTCGAGGCCGCTTAGATCGCGCCTTGGATATTTTTAAACAAAGCCCTCCCGATGTGATGAACCACAACCTAGAAACGGTGCCTCGTTTGTACAAACAGGCTCGTCCTGGTGCCGATTACGAGCACTCACTCAAGCTGTTGTCTCAGTTCAAAGAGCGCTGCCCTGATGTGCCAACTAAGTCGGGTCTAATGGTGGGTTTAGGCGAGACTAACGAGGAAATTCTCGACGTCATGCGCGATTTGCGTGCACACAACGTCGATATGCTCACTATCGGTCAGTATTTACAGCCTTCCGAACACCACTTGCCTGTGTTGCGCTATGTGACACCAGACGAGTTCAAAGAGTTAGAAGAGAAAGCTTACGAGATGGGCTTTACCCATGCTGCTATCGGTGCCATGGTACGTTCTTCTTACCACGCCGACCAACAAGCCGAAGCCGCCGGCGTCGCCTAACCTGCCCGAGGGGGCTATGCCCCCGATCCAGTGTGCATTCTTCAGTGTGTTCTATTCTTCCGGCCGTGAGTTGTTCACGTTCTCACTAAGCAGTGCTCACTCACTGTGTTCGTTCCGCGCTGAACCGTTCGTCCGTGTACAACTCACTACCTGCAGACATCATCACACCATTCCACCCTGTACAGGGGTAGGTGCTGGGTGGATGTCTGTTGATTGTGGGGATGCCATGAATGGTTGAGCGGTTCAGCGCGGAGCGAGTGAAACGAGTGAGCACTGCTTAGCGAAGCCATCATGGCATCTCCGCAGAATACTGATAACACGTTTTATCGCAGGCATGGTCTGCTCGTATAAGAAATACGAGTCTTATAGGGAAGCGATCCAATCGATAGGGGATTGGCCGTTTGCGATGAGCCAGTCGTTGCATTGACGGAATTGGCCGCTGCCGATAAAGGGAGTGGGTTTGCGTTTGGCAGCTAGCGGAGAGGGGTGATTTGAGCGTAGGATCTCGATGGGACCCGTTTTGTGTTGCTCTATGAGTTCGGTTTTGGCTTGGGCATGATTGCCCCACAACATAAATACTTTGGGCGTATCAATGCTCAGTAAATGCTGCAAAATGCCATCGCTAATGTGTTCCCAGCCTTTGTTGGCATGCGAGGCAGCTTTGCCGTCTTCGACAGTGAGTGAGCTGTTTAATAGCAGTACGCCTTGTTCTACCCAAGGGGTCAGATCATGTTTTGGGGGTTGGTTGGCGTATTCGGGGTATTCGCGGTGCAGTTCTTCGTAGATATTACGCAGACTGGGTGGGCAGGGGACGTAGTCGGGAACAGAGAAGGCTAATCCTTGGGCTTGGCCGGGGCCATGATAGGGGTCTTGGCCAAGGATGATGACTTTGATGTCGGCCGGCTGACATAAGGTCAGCGCATAGAACGGATTAGAGGGATAGATGACTGCGCCGGTGGCAAGACGTTGTTTAAGCCAATAATCGAGCAGTTGGAGCTTGGTGTGCAGCGGCTCTTGGAGAAGAACCTGCTGCCACTCTATAGACAATGCGGCAACCAAAGGCTGAAGAGAGCCGGTTAATTGATTAAGCGTTTCTGGCTGATTATCTAGCAGCCCTAGTTGTTGCATCTGCATATAGGCTTAGGTGTCTTTAGTTAAAAAACAATTGCTCTAACGCCACCCCAGGATCTGCTTGGCGCATAAAGGCCTCGCCCACTAAAAATGCGTTTACCTGATGGTCGCGCATGGTTTTCACATCATCAGTACTAAGAATACCACTTTCTGTGATGATCAGCTTGTCTTCGGGCACTAATGGCAGCAAATCAATGGTGTTTTGAATGCTGGTCTCGAAGGTGCGTAGATTGCGATTGTTGATACCAAGTAATGGGCTGCGTAGTTGCAACGCTGTTTCCATTTCGTCTTTGTCATGCACCTCTACTAACACGTCCATGCCTAATTCTAGGGCTAGACTTTCTAGTTCGAGTAGTTGATTTAAACCTAAGGCGGCCACAATGAGTAAAATGCAGTCGGCGCCGATAGCGCGGGCATGAATGACTTGGTAAGGGTCCATCATGAAATCTTTGCGTAGTACAGGCAAAGCGCAGGCGGCACGAGCTTGGCGTAGGTGGTCGTAGGATCCCTGAAAATACTGCATGTCGGTCAAGACAGACAAACACGCTGCACCATGGGCTGCATAGGATGTCGCAATTTCAGCAGGATTAAAGTTATCGCGAATGACGCCTTTAGATGGAGAGGCTTTTTTTACCTCGGTAATAACGGCGGGCAGTCCTTGATTGATTTTGTCATTTAAGGCACGGGCAAAACCACGCACGTCTTTGCGACTTTTGGCTTCGCGCAGTAAGTCTGCCTCACTGCGCAATTGGCGAGCCGCCGCAACCTCTTCTTTTTTAGTTTGTAGAATTTTAGCGAGAATATCGTTCATGCTTATAGTTTCCGTGTGTACGTACAAAATTCATCGAGCTTAGCGCGAGCTGCTCCCGAGGCTATTGTATCAAAAGCGATGTGTAGGCCTTTTTCGATGGAATCAGCACCATCGCCCGCGTAAATAGCTAACCCTGCATTAAAGGCCACAATGTCACGGGCTGTGCCGCGTACATTGCCTAAGGCTTCTTTAATCATCACCGCAGATTCTTCTTTGGAATCAACACGTATAGAACGGTTTGAGCTCATGGTGATACCAAAGTCTTCGGGGTGAATTTCGTACTCAAAGACCTGATCGTGTTTGAGTTCTCCTACCAACGTGCCAGCTCCGGTAGAGGCTTCGTCCATGCCGTCTTTGCCATGAACGATTAGTACATGTTTAGCGCCTAGACGTTGCATGGCGCGAACTTGAATACCCACCAAGTCTGGGTGAAATACCCCCATGAGTTGATTAGCAGCCCCAGCAGGATTGGTCAGTGGACCCAGTATATTAAATAGTGTGCGGACTCCCAACTCTTTGCGTACAGCGGCAATGTTTTTCATGGCACTGTGGTGAGCGGGGGCAAACATAAAGCCAATGTTGATGTCTTCGATACTTTGCGCCACTTGCTCGGGGTGTAGGTCAAGTTTAGCA
>CANQRK010000026.1 GCA_947626245.1 uncultured Paenalcaligenes sp.
CCGTACAACGCATGGCCAACTCGATTACGACTATCTGATTTTATCAGGCGGTATTCGTAATGCCTACGACACGTGGTTTGGCAATGATAAAGTCGCTGCCGAATACACGCGCCAACACTTCCCTAATGCCTACATTCCTAATGCAGAAATGTTTGCATTAAAGCACAAAATGAAGAACTTCAAGGGTGGCACCATTGTCATGACCTTGCCGCCGCCCCCACACCGTTGCCCCCCCTCACCCTACGAGCGTGCCTGTTTGATGGCGTGGCACTTTAAAACCAACAACATCCCAGCCAAGATCCTTATCTTAGATCCCAAACCCATGGTTGCTCCCATTGGTGAAGGCTACCGTGCTGCATTTAGTGAACTGTACCCCGACATCATTACGCACGTACCCAATGCACATGTCCTCGAGGTAGACCCATTCAAAAAACACATCAAAACCACCGCAGGCGATTTTGATTTTGACGATGCGGTTCTCATGCCTCCGCACCAAGCGTCCGACATGATTTGGTACGCGGATCTCATTGGCACCGGCGCCGATGGCAAACCCACTGGTTGGGCAGATATTCATCCCCGTTTCTTTACAGCAAATGCCGATGAAGACGTTTACGTCGTAGGCGACTCTATGGGTTTCATTTCGGATCAATTTGGTCACTACCCGAAAAGCGCTCACGTCGCGCACGCTGTTGCCAAAATCGTCTCGCAAAACATTGCTGAACGTATTTCAGGCAAAGAGGTCGTCCCTGTCTTACCGGACAACCTATGCTATATGATGGTCAATGGAGACCCTCAAGAAGAAATCTCCGTCGTATTTGAATACGAACTCGACCCTACCGGCAAAGTCATCCAAACACAGATTGATATGGATGTACGCTCGGCTGATCTGGTCAAAGACGATTTTAATTGGATAAAGAGCCGTTTTAATGACTTCCTCTAACTCTTCATCTACGCATTTTCAACAGCGTAGACAACTAATGGTAGCCGCCTCACTAGGCCTAAGCGGTTTGGCTCTGCCAGCTGTCTTGCATGCACAAACTGCAAACCAATCCCTGCTGCAATCGGCCTCTCAGGCCGAAGTACAAGCCGTCATTGATACTTTTCTTCAAGGGGCTGAAGCCCTGACCGAAGGCTTAAAACTTGATATGCCGGTGTTGGGCGACAATCCCTCGGCGGTTCCTGTCAAAGTGTTGTTCGAAATTCCTCTTGACGAACAAACCTACTGCGAAGAGCTCATCATTTTAGCCGAGCGCAATCCTAGGCCTTTGGCCTGCCGCTTTCAGTTCACGCCCCTAGCCGGCACCACTGAAGTCGCTATACGCCTACGTCTAATCGAGTCGCAAACCGTCAAAGCCTTAGCTCGCATGAGCGATGGTCGTTATCTAATCGCACAACGCCCCATTACCGTCACGGCTGGCGGTTGTGGCATGTAAGGAATCACCATGAGTAAAGCACGTGTTTGGATCAGCACCAAAACACCTAAGGCGGGTGAATTAGTTCGGGTGCGCGCCCTAGTTACCCATCGTATGGAAACGGGTCTACGCCCTGCCGAAGACGGCAGCACCAAAGAACGCAATATTATTCACACCTTTGAGGCCAAACTAAACGACCAATTGCTCTTTAGTTGGTTTCCCGAAACCGCTATATCTCAAAATCCATATATAGAATTTACTTTCAAAGCTAATCAAACTGGTAGACTCAGCATGCAATGGACCGACGATGAAGGTCAGGTCATTACCGACGACCTAGAACTCAGCCTTAGTGCTTAGTTTGAACGTTTTTTTAATCTGCTCACGTGCCGCACCTGCGGCACGTGTGGTTTTTACTTTTAGCACCATGTCTACTCTAGCCTCTTATTCTCGCTGGGCACTGGGTGTTGTCGTATTGGGCGTTAGTGTCCTCGCACAACCCGCTGTTGCTCAAAAAACCTTTGATGTCAGCGTCTTAGCTGGTTCTTGTGCTAACTGCCACGGTACAGATGGTCGCTCTCAAACCGTCATACCTAACTTGGCTGGCCAACCCGAAGACCAACTACGCCAAAAACTCTATGACTTCAAATCCGACACGCCACCGGCAAACACCACGGTCATGAACCGTCTTGTTAAAGCCCTTAGTGACGAACAACTGGATGCCTTGGCCAACTACTTTGCCCAACAGCCTGCCACCCTCACTCAAGGAGCCAAATAATGAGCAAAATTCACAACCTCTCTAGACGCCAATGGCTACAACGTGTAGGTGGTACTACCCTAGCCGGTACGGTATTGCTATCTGTGCCTGCTTTTGCTCGCTCTAGTCAAGACAAAGTGGTTATTGTGGGTGGTGGTTTCGGTGGTGCAACAGCAGCTCGTTACATCAAACGCCGTCACCCTAATGCCGATGTCACGCTCATCGAAGCCAATCAAAACTACCACACCTGTCCTTTTAGCAATCTCTATTTGGCGGGTCTGCGCGATTTTGATGAAATTGGCCATGATTTCAATGACCTCAAAGCCCAAGGCATTAAAGTCATTCACGACTTCGCCACAGCGGTAGATGCCGAGAAAAAACAAGTACGACTCGAAAACGGTCAAACCCTTAGCTACGATAAGCTTCTGCTCGCTCCCGGTGTGGACTTCCAATGGAATGCCATCGAAGGCTACGACGAAGCCGCTAGCCAACTAGCGCCTCATGCGTGGAAAGCAGGTCCTCAAACTCAGCTTTTAAAGCAACAGCTTGAAGCCATGCCCGATGGCGGTGTGTTCTTAATGGTTGCCCCAGAAAACCCCTTCCGTTGCCCGCCCGGACCCTACGAGCGTGCCAGTATGGTGGCGCACTACCTGAAGCACAACAAACCCAATTCCAAAATCCTGATCTTGGATGCCAAAGATAATTTCTCCAAGCAGGGTCTGTTTCAGCAAGGCTGGGAACAACACTATGGCGATATGATTGAATGGGTTCCTTACTCTCAGGACGGTAAAGTCGTACGCGTTGATGCTGAAAAGCGTCAAGTTGAAACCGAGTTTGGCGAAATTCATCATGCTGACGTGCTCAATGTGATTCCACCCCAAAAAGCAGGCTCCATTGCTTTCCAAGCGGGTGTCACCAACGACAGTGGCTGGGTACCTGTTAATAGCGACACCTTCGAGTCCACCTTGGTTCCCGATATTTATGTGGTCGGTGACGCAACCATTGCTTCCCCCATGCCCAAGTCTGGCTTCTCGGCCAATGCTCAAGCTAAAGTGGCTGCAGCAGCCATTGTGGGCTCGCTCTTAGATCAACCTTTAGCCGAGCCTTACTATGCCAACACCTGCTACAGCTTAATCGCCCCCGAGCACGGTATTTCCGTGGCCAGCGCCTATGCTTTAGATGGTGAAGGTAAATTGGTAGAAACCACTGGCGGTGTCAGTCCTATTGATGCCGATGCGCACTTCCGAGAACTCGAAGCTGCCTATGGTGCTGCGTGGTACGACGCCATTGCTAACGACATCTGGAATTCCCCTCTAGCAAAGGCCAAGTAACATGGAACAGAGTACCTCTCTATTGTTAGGCTTAGGTCTGCTCATAGGAATTGTCTTTGGTGTGGTGGGGCAAATCACCGGTTTTTGTTATTACCGGGGTTTAAAAGAACGTTGGCTCCAACAACCCAACTTGCAACTGCCTAGTTTCGCCATGGCCGCCGCCGTGGCGATTATTGGTGCACAAAGCAGCGCAGCCTTGGGTCTGATCGACTTACATCAAAGCATTTATCTCAGCCCCAGACTGTCTTGGCTACTTTTGCCTTTAGGCGGACTGCTTTTTGGCTATGGTATGGCCTTAGCCAACGGCTGTGGGGCTCGTGCTTTGGTGCTCTTGGGTCAAGGCAACCTGCGCTCAATCGTGGTGTTACTGTGCTTGGGGATTACGTCTCTAATCACATTAACTGGCCTGCTTGGGCCTGCGCGCCTCTGGCTAGCCAATCACAGCCTTATCAACCTTAGCTATGTCAGCCCTACGCAGTGGGGTGCTCCGTGGTTTTGGACAGCTCTGGCTGCCGTTTTATTAATTGGGTATGCGCTCAAGGCATCAGCCACTACGCATCGTGCCCGACACCTAGTGGGTGGAGCAATCATCGGTTTATTGGTGGTGGCTGCATGGCTAAGCACGGGCTGGATTGGATCCGACCCGTTCGAGCCCGCCCCACCCAGCTCACTTAGCTTTGTACTGCCTATTGGCGAAACCATCCAATACGCTATGCTATCTACAGGCATGAATCCCAAATTTGCCTTATTGGTGGTTTTGGGGGTAGTAATTGGGTCTGGAATTAGTGCCATCCTACGCAAGACCTACCACTTAAAAGGCTTTGATTCGCCTCAGCACCTGCTACGCTCGGTGCGTGGTGGCTGCTTAATGGGTATAGGTGGGGTATTAGGTATGGGCTGCACCATTGGCCAAGGCCTAAGTGGTATATCTACCTTGGCCTTTGGCTCGGTGGTGACATTGATTTTCATTAGTTTAGGCTCGTGGCTACATCATCTGCGCCACGAGGCCAAGGCCTAATCAGTCCCTGCTATCCAACCTACGATCTATTACGGGCTTAAACCCTGGTTTAAGCCCGTTATCACGTGCATACACTGCTCTGCGACACAACAGGTTTAGCCTGCGGTAGCGTGTAAAGCCGTCTGCTCTAGATGCTCTTTTAGACCCGGCTCTAGCTGCAATTGTTTAGATAATTCATCTAAATAGGCTTTTTCCATAAAGGTATCTGCACCCGTAACTAATAAACTGACTAAATACACCTCGGCCTTTTCCTCGGGCGTATTGGCTAAACGTGCGATAGAAGCAGGATCAGCGGGCCCCTCTAGTTGCGAATTAAACCACTGTTTATCAGTAGCAGAAACTTGTAATTGAGAAAGTTCACCGTCAATTAAGTTTTGCTCCTCAGCACTAATATGACCATCAGCTTTAGCCGCCGCTACCATCGCCGATAAAATCAAACGACTTTGGTGCTCTAGGGCTGGAGCGGGTAGTTGCTCGAATTGCTGTGGCGTAGCCGCAACAGGAGCCGGCTGGTCAGTGCTTTTTTGTTTCCAGTCACCATAGGCTTTATAGGCTAATGCACCCACTGCGGCAACGCCCCCATACATAGCTACCTTGCCGCCCATTTTTCTGAATTTCTTGTTTCCCATCAATAGGGTTAAAACACTACCCGAGGCAGCCCCGCCAGCAAAATTACCCAGAGAAAAACCGCCCCCTTTTTTGTCTTGGTTAGATGAGGTAGAGGGTTGAATCTGCTGCTGCGCGGTTTGTAACACTTGTTTCAAAAGGTTCTGTATAGACATAAAAAAAGCCATTCCTGAAAGTGTAAAAAGAGTTAGATTTACTCGTTTAAATTAAGTTCAATTCGAATCGTTAAAAATAAAAAGATGTAATCGTTTTCATAGGAAAAGGGAATGAACATTACTTCAACAACCTAATTAACCATAGTTTATTAAAAATAAAACCATGGATCAATAAGTATAGTTTATGATTCATCATCATGATTTACTATTCAGATCGTCTCGTTTGGGCTATGGAAAAAGCGGGTACCTCAATCCGAGAACTCGCCGAGGTACTTGGGACTTCATATCAAGCCGTTAAAAAAGTAATAGATGGCCGCTCGGCTGCGTTTAACTCTGCGAACAATGCACGAGCCGCTCAATACTTAAATGTCAGCAGCGACTGGCTAGCTATTGGTCTAGGCCCGTTTGAAAGAGCTCCATCTAAATCTCAACTCATCCACTCCGAGGCCCTCGCTGATGGTTATGTGCGTCTCGAACACCTCTGTCATCCCTTGGAGTCAAAGCGACCCGGTACCTCTCGCAGCAAAGTGGTTCTGCCGCACTTAGACATGCAAAGCCAATTTCTCAAAGAGCAATTTGGAATTCAGGCACTGGAATCGATTAAATTATTTACGGCCGTAGGTCGTAGTATGGAACCGGCTATTTACGATCAAGACGTCGTGGTTATTGATACCGCTCAAACCTGGATTGATGCACCCGGCTATTACCTCATCGAGGTCGCCGATGTCTTTATCTTGAAAAAAGCGCTTATCCAAGCCAATCGTGTCTTGAAACTAAAAAGCGAAAACAGCGCCAGTTTTCCTGACGAAGAGCTCTATCAACTAGAGGACTCCGACAAAGACATTCGCATCCAAGGCAAAGTCATTGCTTGGTGGACGTTAAATAAAGGCTAGATCAACTCCATTTATGCCCCGCAAGGGGCTTTTTTTTGCCTATGTGGATCATTTCATAAGGCCTATTCCCCATTGCCTGCCCACAACACCTACTTTAAGCTCAGTGTCATAACGACACGGTAATATAAATACTAAAACAGCAATGTCATATATTTAATCTGTAATAGTACGGAGCATCCCATGACCCACACACTCAGCACACGCTTACAGCAATGCAATAACGATAACTCGGAGCGCTACTTAGTCGGGGATCTATCACAAACTCACGATCGTTCTTTGCTTCTTTATATTGGCACACATCCTTTAGAGAACGACACGCTTCACCCAACTATTGCTCAGCACCTTGCCCGTCATGTGGATTATAAAAACTGGTGTGCTATCCATTTATATCCCGTGCGCAGTCAATGCAGCAACACAATGGATACATCACTAAATACCCAAGCCCATCAACGTAACCTAAACACGTTAAAGCAGTTTTTCACTCAACATTATGGTCACACCATTGACGTTTGGGCAGCATGGGGACAAGACATTAAATCCAGAGAGTATCTGAATCACTGTCTGGACGAGATATCTAACCTCATCCCTAGTCATGCTCGCTGGTATAGCCTAGACACGCTGACGAACCATGCCTATAGTACGGCTCCCCCATTGCTAGGGGACAGTCTAGAGCTATGCGAGTTCGACATTAACGACTACTTAGAAAATTCGCTACCAAACAAAACCTATTTATGACATCACTCTTCACCGGTAAAAACTAAGCTGCTAAAAAATGACCAAAAACAAAAACTTGCCAGCCAGCTATCTGCATCGGCGTCACACTTAACGCCTGCTGATACTCTGGCCAAGCCACCTCTAGTCTCTTCGTTTTAGATGCCGTATTAATTGCATAACCCAATTGCGGCAGCGGATACCCTTGCTGCTGTAGTGCTCGTAGGTCGCCATGCAACGCCGGATCGACTAAAGGATAGACCTGATCCCAACGCTGAATACGTAACAAGCCCTGCTCTTGCCGTAATTGCGTAATCTGACTCATTTGTTCATGACTTAGGCACATATGCTCCAAGTGCTCTTTGCGATGACAATCGGCACACAACACCTGTAAATTGACCAGACTATTGTCTTGCTTGACCCCATTTTTATGATGCACATGACACAAAGACCGGTGCGCTTTGGTGTCGACTCTGCACTGCTCGCACACATACCCCCGAGATCGACGTACCCGTTTAGAAATCTCTGGCCAATCATCGGTATACAACACCTTGTCCTGAGCTCGGTACTGCGGCATGTAGTTAAAACATGAGCTATAGGTGGCAAAGAACTCACTTAAGTTAAAATGCTCGGCATTGTGCCAACGTCGACGGCTATCCTGTTTGGATTGCTTGTAATCCAATAATCTTAAACAATTCTGGCACACCCACAACCTAGCCGTGGTCTCGGGTCGGTCCGGTGCAGAAATAGGAAAATCACCGCTGAGATTATTCGTCGCCACATAACGCTGATAACGATTTTTTTGTCGCATAGACTCTAGCGTCTTGCAATGCGCCACATGAAAACGATTGCCCTTTTTCGCATCGTGCCGCGCCTGGTCGTAGGAAATAGTATGGTCTTTGATATACAACAGTACCTGACGCCCTTGATAGGACAGCAGGCCTCCTTTAGAGTCAACGTCCCCTACCTCTACCACTTGGCCGCCCACCAATGCCATATCAATGGGCTCAAACACCTGGGGTTCGCTGTCTAGCTGAAAATCCACACCTTTGGGACCAAAGGTCGTGGCTAAACGTAGTAGCTCGGAAAAATCCACGGTAATCTTCATCTTAGTTCGCTATGATTTTTCTAATTTGTGTCTCTGCATTCGTCACTACTTTAAAGCTCACACGACGCGAACGATTCACATCCTCTACACCCTTGTCATCTACCACCACATGGGCAGAAGAAAAGCCCACCGCAGCGAAGTTCTTTTTAATCCACTCTTTGGACTCGGCTACCGTGGGTAAAAAGTACACATAATTCAATACCGCACGCGTTCGTCCTTGAGACAGCTCCATATTATTAAAATAAGCCTCATCCGCTGTGCTATAGCGATTCCAAATCGAACTGGTATGGCCTTCGATGCGTACCTCGGCAATAGCGTCTTGAAATCGCTGAATCACAGCCAAATAACGAGGAAAAAAATCACTTAAAATAGTTTGAAAACCGGGCTTTAAGCCAATTTTCCCCGTATCAAACAGCACCTCAGGTGCGTTAAACCTGAACTCCAATGAGTCCTGATCAATCTCAGCATCCCACCGCGGCAAATCCTCAACAAACTCGTCATACAACTCTTGATATAAAGCGACCTGACTGTTTTGATACGCCACCGCAACCTCTTTGACTTTCTCTTGTTCTTGCTGCACATGCAGCATAAATGCCACTGAGATCAATAAAAAAACCATCATCAACCCCGCCATCAGATCAGACATAGAGACCCAATGCTCTTCGCGCTGCTCTGATTTGGCGGGCTCTGAACCAATAATTCGTTCCATCTTTACACCTTAAACACGCCTATCTATGCTGAGCAACCACTCGATCCATCGCCTGCACCATCGCTTGATAATCCTCGACAAACCGACCTGTAATTTGTACTAAAGCATTACCTAGTTCCTGCATGGCTTTTTGTATTTCGCGCGCCGTCGCCGTTTCCATTTGCTGCAACTGCGTATTTACCGACTCACCCGTTTTTTGTGCTGCATTTTTCATATGCGCATCCATCTCGGCTTGAGCTTGGCTAAAAGTAGTTTGTAGCTCAGTTTGTAAGCTTTTAGAGATTTGCTGGAAACCGGTTAGTGTGCTGTCCTTATATCCATCAAAATGACGCATTAAGTCGGTTAGCTCTCGGGTTAAGCCCGTCGCCGTCTGCTCTAAGGCTTTACCCGAGACACTTAGCTGCTGGGATACAAGCTCTACCGAGGATTGAATAGTAGGTACGGCTTGAATAGCCGCTTCGCGCGCCGACACAAACACCTCTAGATGACGTGCTAACTCGGCAATTTGATGCTGATTCACCGTTAACACCGCTTGCAAGCTTTGCATTGTTTCAGGTATTTGTGCACACTCCTGTCCAATCACCTGCACAGCGTCTCGTGTTTGTCCTAACGACACCACGCTTTGCTCATACTGCGCACCTAAAGTTTCTAGCTGATCTTTGTATTGCTGCTGCCACACCACCAGTCGCGCCACCGACGCATCTAAGGCTTTAAAGTTTTCCCCAAACTGTTCCGTGAGATTTTTATTGAAATCCTCAATCACCGTTTTCAGCGCTGCAATAATTTGTTCGGTCGCGCTACGTGACAACATCTGCGCAAACTGCTCTAGACTATCAAATAGCTTTTGCTCAAATACCGCTTTTTCTTGGGCGTGTGTAGCAGAAAAATGAGCAAAACCGTGTTCTAACTGCGTTAATAACTGAGTCTGCTGACGTTGCTCAGCGGCCGTATCCACACGCAATAATTTAAGCTGCCCAAGTAACGACCCCTCTTCACTGCCACTTAAGCCCTGCGCAATGCGTTGTAATACCTGACGTTGAGCCTCTAGGCTTTGATAAATCTCGTTAGGACCTATTGTGTCCTGCTCGTGTCCTTGCCCATCATTTTGAGGGCTGAATTTAATAAAAGCCGTCAATAAATTAAAGCCAACCGCTCCCACTAAACCATACACGCTAGTAATAAAAGCCACCTTTAAGCCTTCAAGCAAATCAGGGATACTACCCGCCACATCCGTCGTATCAAAGCCGGCCAAACCAATCACAATACCAACGAACGTTCCCAGAATCCCCACCGAGGTCATCAAGCTCGCTGCATAATTCGTAAATGAGCCATATCTATTTTTTGCTTTAAAAACCAAAGCGAATATAAAAATAGCGGTAATGATATACAAAAACACCTCTGTGACCGCCCCTGCTGCAACACGACCAAACAGGTTTTCTATAAATGAAGAAAACATAACTGCCTTTTTGAAACCCAATAAAAAAACGCCTTAACGGCGATGAACAACCGACAGCACAACAAAACACACAAGGCAAAGATTGTACCGTGATTGCTAATGCTCTTGTACTCGCCTTGGGGTGGCAGCGGGCTAGGTACGCAAGTTGCTACGCCTAAAGCTCACACTAGGAGAACACCATGACTCAAGATAGAACCGAAATCCCTGATACCAACCAACCCGTGCCTAAGGGGCCGAATGATCCGACGCAACGTGACCCAAATCCACGCGAAGAACTAGAAATCGACTTACCCAATAAAAACTCGGAAACGCCGTACGACAAAAAAGACATCAAAGGTGAAAAAGCCACCCAATTTGATGGCAACCCTAACCCTCAAGCCGCACCCCAAGATACCTTCAAACCTCAAGACGACACTCCTGCTCGCTTAGAGAAAAAGCAAGGGCCAGAAAAACACTAATTGCATAAATAAACGGCTCCTCTTACTGTTGCAAGAGGAACCGTTTTGAGGCTCAATTAATCCATACGCTCAATTGAAATAAAATGACCAAAAGCGAAAATATGCCTGACCACATAACAACTTGCTTGGTGAAGTTATTGGCTTTGAGCTTTTGGACAGCATCCGTAATGGCTACGCCTTCTTCTCCTCGCTTAGACCTACCTCCAGACCTTCCCAAACGCACGTCTGGTTTGTGGGAAATCCGAACAGAGGGCACACTAAGCAGTGGCCCCATTCGCCACTACGAGGAACGCTCTCAAATCTGCCTAAATGCGACGGCCGATCAAGCTCTTTACGATATAGATCTAGAGGCTAAATACATGACAATAGCCAAAGAAGAAGGAAACTGCGAGGCACCTGTTTACACTTTTGACGGTGAGTCTCTGGATATGACAATGCAATGCACCAGAAAAGTGACGGATGGCAGCACGATAGCTACCACCGTGTTTACTAGCCGTACCACCTATTTAGACACAAATCATGTCATCACAGAACATAAGCGGCTTGATAGAAGTCCCGCCTTTATGCCAGAGGAGTTAATCTATAGGGACACCATGACGTGGATCGGAGAATGCGATCCTAAAGCAAAGTTCGGAGATCGTATTCGTATTGATTCTCGTATGGAGGGAAACGAAATCCAGAAATCCATGCGGAAAGACAATATTTTCGATGCCTCTAGATCCCGTCAAAAACTCATGGAAGATAGTCTGGCAAGACATCGGCAAATACTAGAAGCCAACTCTGAAAGTCATTAAGAACTCTATTTGGGTTCTACAACCACTCCTGCACCTTTATCCAGATGAGATGCTAAATAACGCACCGTCACGACTTGGCCCACTTCGACCGTCCCACCTACCGTTTGGCTGGTCCAGCGCTTTTGTCCTTTATGGTCGGTAAATAACGTAGCGCGAGCTTTAATGAAAGAAGGTGCCGTGGTGCGTTTAGTCGGCCCACGCCTGGGTTTATTTCATGCAGAAGAAGGATCGCTGCTGGATGCCGACGCGTATTTCTCTAATAGCCCTTCTATTTTATTTGATGCGATTGTCATTCCAGACGGCCAGCTCGCTATAGACAACCTAAGCCAAAACGAGTTGGCTTTAGAGTTTATCCGAGATCCCTTTCGCCACCTAAAACCCATTCTCGCCATAGGTGTGGGACACACGTTATTAGACAAAGCGGGGATTCCTTAAACAAACAAAGATACGGGACTATTGCTAGCACCCGACGGATCAACCTCGGTATTAGCCGATTTTATACACGCCATAGCCCAACACCGCCACCCGAACAGAGAACAACGTTGATGCTCTCCCCCTCCCTAAAAAAGGGAGGGGATTCCTACCTGGGTCACAGCGGCTCAAGGCGACGACGACCGATACCAATGGCGCTGATGGCTTGGGGTTGCAGTCGCTTCATCTCGCTCTCGACTAGATGCTTATCCCCTATTGACTCAACTCATTTAGCTCCTCATACTACCATCATAATGTACGTATACGTACCTTATGATGGTAACTATAACAACTCAACGGAAAGCTTTTGCCTTCTATCATGTGAGGAGACAGCATGAATTTACGACTAAACCCTAAGACCTTTAGTAGAAAATGGCTAAGTGCCGCGTTTGTGACATCAACGCTAATCATGGGGAATACACTCTATGCCGAGCAAACGTCCCTGTCTACGGAACCTACTGTTTGGCTAAACTTTGACCAAGCTAGCTTAGACAAAGCCTATGATCAAGTACACTGGGCTCCAAATATTAAAACAGTTTTACAGCGTTACGTCACAAATAGCGAAGCTGTCCGTCAACGAATAGGCGAGCCACAACGAATTCAGTATGGTCCTTCAGAGATCGAAACACTTGATTTATTTACCGTGGACCAACCTAAAGCCCCTATTCATATTTTTATTCATGGCGGCGCTTGGCGCGGTGGTGCCGCTAATGAATACAGCTTTTTAGCTGAGCCAACTCTCAGCCAAGGTGCTCATTTTATTGTGCCTGACTTTATAAATGTTATTGAAACGAACGGTGACCTGACGCCTATGGCTGAACAGGTGGCACGCACCGTTGCTTGGGCTTATGAAAATGCCGAGTCTTTCGGAGGAGACCCTGAACAAATTTACGTATCTGGTCACTCTTCTGGTGCGCATCTTGCTGCCGTTGCGTTAACCAAAGACTGGGAAAAGGAATTGAATCTACCTTCGGACGTGGTAAAAGGTGCGGTTCTTATTAGCGGACTCTATGACTTAAAACCTGCTCGCTTATCCTCTAGAAGCTCCTATGTCCACTTTACAGACGACACGGAACACCAGCTTAGTCCACAACGTCATATCAATACACTAAATACACCTATTACATTAATTTACGGCTCTGATGAATCACCCGAGTTTATCCGTCAAACACAAGATTTTGCCGAGGCCCTACAAAAAAATGGAAAACCAGTCACTCTTTTACAAGGCTCTGGCTATAACCACTTTGAAATACTTGAAACACTCGCTAGTCCGTTTGGAATCTCAGGTCTTGCTTTAACAGAACAACTCACCGCAAATCAATGATAACAACGTTCTAAGCCTGCGATGGTTATTTACCTTCTATCGCAGGCTTAGAACGTTTTCATGCTAGGCTCACAGCACAGTTCAGAAAGAGTTGTGTACTATGTGAAACCCGCTTGCTCTCGATAAAAACCGAAGCAAAAATAACGGATCTTTTCACTGTAAGGACCTTAATCATTATGAGCTCAATTCCCCCCCTACTCACACAACGAGTCATTCAATTAGACGGCACCTCTAACTTCAGAGATATCGGAGGGTACAAGACCAAGGATGGGCTCACAGTTCGTTGGGGTAGGCTTTATCGTTCGGCCAGCTTAGATGACCTAAGCCTAACAGATCAAAAAAAATTACAAGAGCTAGGTATTGCAGAAAGCATTGATTTACGTAGTCATTTTGAACGTAAAAAATTTGCCTATGGTTATCCATTTTTAAAAACATACGAATGCAGCATCAATTCTCAGATCATGGATGTGGCCATTATTGCACTGAAAAACCATGAAAAGCTCACTGCAATCCAAGCATCCGACTTTATGCAGAACATATACCGTGACTTTGTACTAGAACAACAAAAGCACTTCGCCCGTTTTTTAGACCTGATTATTGAACAAAAACACAATACGGTTTTTCATTGTACGGCGGGCAAAGATCGTACCGGCTATGCCTGCGCTCTGGTACAAGGAGCACTAGGAGTACATAGAGATGATATTTTGTCGGATTACCTACTCACACAACAATGCTATCAAGTCTCGTTAACTCGCATGAGCCAAGACTACTCATTACCCGAAGATGTCATGCAAATTTTGTGGGGTGTCAAAGCTGAGTACTTAGATCAAGCGTTAAATTTAATTGAAACTGAATTTGGTGGGCTACCTCATTATTTGCAAAACCAATTAAAGCTAGACAACAGTAAGAAAAACCAGTTATTTGAACAGTTTTTGAGGGAGTAAACAGGAGTCCCCTAAAAAAGTGGTGCATCTACTGAGCTTAACGATTTTTTCTTTAGCGTAATTTTTTCAAAACTGATATCGTAACGGCTTATTGAAAATAAGAATCACTTAGCTATTGAGCCCACACGTGAAGGCACCTAACATTTACGCCACTCCTGGCTTTTTACCCTTTCTGTTTGCACGATTATTTTCTGTATTTGCAATGCAAATACAGGCCATTGTGGTGGGTTGGCAAATTTATGAGCTCACGCGTGACCCAATGGCTCTGGCCTATGTCGGCTTGGCTCAATTTGTTCCTATGGTGCTCTTTCTGCCCTATGCAGGTGACGTCATCGACCGCTTTAATCGCAAAGCAGTGCTGGCGCTGAGTTGGGTAGTGTCGGCTATATGTAGTGGCTTGCTCATCTGGCTCTCCTACCAAGGCAGTGATGATCTGATCGGCTACTATTTAGTACTAGTGTGTTATGGTGCGGCGCGAGCTTTCTCAAACCCGGCTCTGCAGAGCCTATTACCACAAGTGGTTCCACGAGAACGCCTGGCTCAAGCCTTAGCTACCAATAGCATGCTCATCAAGATTGCGGTCATCACAGGCCCTATTCTTGGCGGCTTTCTTTATGCTTATGTGGGCGGTCTGACCTATGCGGTCTGCAGTCTCTGTTTTGTCATAGGCATTCTTTTGCTCTATTTTGTACCTATTTTATACAGTAGTCAGCATAAAGGGCCCATGCAGGATAACGGTGGCGTACTACAACGCTTCTCTGAGGGGCTTCGCTTTATCTGGAAAAACCCCATCATTCTCGGTACTATCAGTCTGGATTTATTTGCCGTCTTGTTGGGTGGTGTGATCGCCTTATTACCCATTTACGCTCAAGACGTATTGCACGTTGATTCCACCGGATTAGGTTTATTACGTAGTGCGATGGCCATTGGTCAAATTACTACCGGACTCTATATTAGTCGCCATCCGTTTAATCAGCACGTGGGCAAGATCATGTTTATCTCTGTCGCCGTTTTTGGTTTTGCCAATCTGGTTTTTGCCTTCTCAACGTTTTTCTGGCTGTCATTTGCTGCGTTGATGGTAGCGGGTGCGGCGGATATGATTAGTGTCTATATCCGCTCCGCCTTAATCCAATTCTCTACCCCCGATTATTTACGCGGTCGAGTCAACGCCGTCAATATGCTGTTCACTAGCTCATCTAATGAACTAGGTAGCTTCCGAGCAGGAAGCAGTGCCGCATTAATTGGTGTGGTACCGGCGGCAGTATTCGGCGGTCTCTGCACCGTATTTATAGTGGCGGGTATGGCTTGGCGCTTTAAACCCCTTAGAAAGGTGAACCAGTTTGAAGATGCCGAGTATTCGAAAAACACGTAGAGCCAGTCAAAAAAATGACGGCTTGCTTTTCACGTCGATCTAGACGACTCGTTATCGCACCATTAAACACCCTTTTCCGTAGCTTTGCAGTGCTTGAATTGACTGCCCTACAGGTTCAGCTGGCTGAAATCCATACTGACGCCAATAACCCTCTGCATTTTGTACCGCTATTAATGCAGCAGACGGAATGCTTAGGTCTTTCAGAGCCATAAAAAAAGACTGTACTAATGCGGCCCCCACTCCCAAACCGTTGCTATGCGGGTCGACCGCCAAATCATGCAAATACAAACAGTCAGGCATAGCAATCGCCTCTAACTGTGTCGCATTCAATGACGGCAGCGCCCTTATATGACGAGGCAATGACACCAAATAGCCCACGACTTGTTCACGATGTATTGCCACAAAGCACGTAGAAGGAGACAGCTTCCTTTTCTTTTCAAAAGCCTCTCCGGTTTCTGGCTCTAACTGTGTGTAGCATCTTTCCTGTATCAACAACATATCGGAAAGATGCTCTTTTTTCATTTGCTGTATCTGAATACTCATTAACCCTGCTCTTACAAAAACCCGCTATAACCGTTACGCTATGCTGCATAGCCTGCTTGATGCTTTCAATATAACTAGGATTGATACCTAACTATCCCTTTCACATGCTGCAACTCGCTCGCAACGACCTGCAAGAAGCGCTGTTCAGCAGAGTCTCCCTGTAAGGCCAACCACCGGGTCATGTTTGCCTGATCTACTTGTCCTGACTCAATCCATCGCGCTAAATCTTGTAGCTGCTCTTGTTCGTCCGTGCTAAGACTAGCTGAATGAGCAATAGAGTACGTCGTAATGCTATTGGCTAAACGAGATGCACTGGAAATAAGCGGATACCAAGACAGGGCCTCTTGTCCAGCCGGAGGAGGATCTGACAACTGTCGCTGCAAAGCCATTCTAACGTTTGCCAGCTGCCCATAAACATTACGCCTTTCTTTAGCGACTTGCCCCTCGAAGCCTGCCTGACCGACGCCTTGCAGCACCGCCCTTAAATAGCTGGCCAACCCCGATCGAATGCCATGAAAGCTTTTACTGAACTTGGCATGATTGTTTTTAGGCCAAATTAAATAACCAAATAGTAAAGCAATCACCCCGCCCAACACCGTATACTCAAAGCGCAATAGCGCATAATTAATGCCGGCTTTTTCTGGACTAATATAATCAATCAAAATAATAATCAACGGCGTAATGACAGCAGACATGACTGCATAGGAACGCTGCGCTGCCCAAGGCAAAATCGCACCCAAGACGCCCACCAGAGCAATAAACAACGCGCCGGGATGAGCAAAATACAACACGATACCGCCGATGATGGCGCCAAAACTGGTTCCTAAACTACGCAAAATACTGCGCGAAAAAATAGACCCCATATCGGGCTTCATGACTAGCACCACGGTCAACGGAGCCCAGTACCAATGACTAACATCATCTAGCCATCGCAAACCATAGGCCAAGCACATGCATAACGCCAAAGCACTGGCAGAAAGCAAAACCTCTTTGCCTGGATTGAGTTCGCCCAACAAGACCGACCACGATTTAACTTGTTTTTTAGTGCCTACCACCATTGTGTTTTTAAATAAGGCGTAACGGTTTTTCCACAACGCATCGAACAGAGCAGTTAGCTCGTGGGCCAAGCTCTGAGCCTCTTTCGATTGAAACACCGGCAACTGAGGCGCTTGCTTGGTTTTTTGATCATAGTCCGTTGCGGTTTGCTGCAATACGTGGGCAGCAGCCAATAAATCAGCCGTCTCGCTTAACCCCTCAAGACAAGCAAACACACTATCAAAACGCTGCACCAAAGCCGCTAAATATTCCGAGTTCACATTACGGCTAGGCGAGGTAGAGCGGGTTTGCAGCATCAAGGTGTAAAGCGTATTTAACCCATTGGAAATAGCCGCCTCGTCTTGTCCTGTGGGCTGCGCTTGCCCACGGTGCTGCGCTAGCTGACTCAGACTACGTAGTATATTTACAACTGCGGTGTCTTCAGGTCGATGACGCGAAAACTTGGCCTCGATGGCTAATAGCAATAAATAAAATGCCGCCCCCAATACGCTTAATAACGCCAGATGCCAGTATTCATCTATGTGCGGATTACCTAAAGCCACCGTCGCCATTAATAACATCTGCATGGTTCCGATGGATAAAGCAGAGTTATAGCTACTTAAAATGGCGGACAAAAAGGCCAAAGCAGCCATAATCAGCGTGATGAACTCCCACGGCAATATCGACAAATAGCCCAATAACAGCCCTAGCGCTGCCAACGGCGCAGTAATCAGCACTCGATGAAACAATACCGGGTACGGGTTATCACGCTCTCCTGCCACCTGCATCAACGTCCCCATAGCCAGCCACATCGCTATGCCTAATTGGTTCGTTAACGAACCAATTACCAAGGGCAACACCAAGCCAATCATAGCGCGAATAGAACGTGACCAACTCCATTGGGCGGGTTGCAATTGAGTCAACTGACGCAACCAGTGAACCGGATGCGCATACGAAGCGGGCTGCAAAGACGAAGAGGTGTGCTTTTTTTCCATAAGAGCAGTGTAAGCCAAAGACCATGACAACCCATTGAACATCAGGTTGATTTTTTTGACAATGTGTCTGGGCAAGATTAAAATTTTGGGGCAGGCGGAAACCGTGGCTCTGCTGGGCGTTACCCCCCCCCATTTTATGAATACCTTGACCCGGGGCGGACCGGCTCTTACCAGAGCCCCTCTTTGGCTCAATGGAGTTTACGTTGATTACCTTAAGTCCATTCAAACGTCGCTTAGTCTATGTGTCGGTGTTTGAAGTCTTAGCCGTTATTTTTTCCACCACTATTCTTATGGGCCTTAGCGGCAGTGATGCCCAAGGCTCGCTACCTGTGGCCATTATGGTCTCTGTGGCGGCTGTTATTTGGAACTATCTCTACAATACCTTGTTCGAGCTCTGGGAGCGTCGCAACCACATCATGCAACGCACCGTACGCATCCGTTGTATGCATGCTCTAGGTTTCGAAGGTGGTCTGATTTTGCTGTGCTTACCCATTTACATGCTGTGGTATAGCGTAGGGGTCTGGGAAGCCTTTGTCATGGAATCCATTTTATTGGCTTTCTTTTTGGTGTATACGTTTTTGTTTACCCTCTGCTTTGACAAAATCTTCACCTTACCTCAGCACGCACTAACCAAACCCTCTGAAGCCTAAATAAAACACAAGTCTCCCTCCTAAAACCCGAGTTTTATCTCGGGTTTTTTGTTTTTTCCCAAATACCATTTACCTATTTTCATTTTTTTGACATAATGCCATGCTTTAATGTAAACGATTACATTACCACTTACAAAAAAGCTTGGAACAATGAACATACGAAAAGTCGCCAAAGAGGCTGGTGTCTCAGTTGCTACCGTCTCACGCACCTTTAACTTTCCTGACAAGGTGTCTGCCGCTACTCGCATTAAGGTCGAAGCGGCAGCAGCGCGCCTAAAATATGTTCCTAATGCCAGCGCCCGCAACCTGCGCACCCAAAACACCAAAACCATTGGTGTGCTTTTGCCTACCTTTGCCAACCCGGTATTTACTGAGTGTTTACAAGGTATCGCCGAAACGGCTGCCGAACGTGGTTTTTCTATCATGCCCTTCACCACCGCCTACACCCTAGAGCAAGAGTTGGATTCTGTAAAAAAACTACTAAATTTTGGGGTAGAAGGCGTAATTTTAGTTGTATCCAACCCCAAAAAATCACTGGCGCTAGACCTACTTCAAGCCACCAACACCCCCTATGTGTTGGCCTATAACTGGGACCCCGATCACCCGTGTGTATCGGTGAATAACCAGCAAGCCTTTGCCGAAGTCGTCGCTTACTTAGCCGCGCTAGGACACAGTCGCATTGCGATGGTCAGTGGACAGCGCCACGCCTCAGACCGAGCACAGCAACGTTATGAGGGCTTTGTGCAAGGCATTGAACAAGCCAACCTGCCCCTGTTGCCATTAATAGAAGTCCCCTTTATTGATAATGCCGTCGAAGCCATTACCCACGCTCTACAAGCTGAGCGTACGGCAACCGCTTTGGTTTGCTCGAACGACCTAATGGCCATGCGCGCCATCCGAGCCGCTCATCTCTGTGGCTATCAAGTGCCACTAGATATGAGTGTTACCGGCTTTGATGGCATTCGCTTGGGACAAGACCTAACTCCTAGCCTTACCTCTATGGCACAACCCAATGCCAGCATTGGACGCCATAGTCTAGATCTTTTAATTCAACACTTAACACAACAAACCCCTTTGCACGCCGACTCAAGCATTTTGTTGCCACATCAGTTGCAACCAGCTGAATCCAGTGCAGCTCCTTCACACACCACAATCTAAACACGTCACAGGAATCACTATGCAATCCTTATTAAAGCGTCTTGCTTATACTGGTCTACTTGGTTTGACCTTGGGTGCAGGCAGTCTACAAGCCGAAACCGCCATCTGTTACAACTGCCCCACTGAATGGGCAGATTGGGGTACACAGTTGCGTGCCATTGAGCACAGCACGGGTGTCAGAATTCC
>CANQRK010000027.1 GCA_947626245.1 uncultured Paenalcaligenes sp.
GTACAGAATGCGAGCCTAGATTCCCAATAGGCATTTAAAATACGCTATTCTTAGTGCTGTTGTCTTATTCGATTAGATTTAACCGTTTGCAAACCGCAAAGGATGCTCTTGTGAAGCGCTTATTTTCCACTTTGGCTCAATGGCCTGCTACCCAACGTCTAGTACGTACTTTTTCTATAGCATGTGCTTGTCTTGTATTAGCAGCATGTGGCACTGTCACAACCCCGACGGATCCAACGGCAGGTTGGACTGCCGAACGTCTCTATCAAGACGCTCGTGAGGAAATCAACCTAAAAAACTGGTCCTCAGCACGTACACGCCTTGAGTCCATCGAGGCACGCTACCCCTTTGGGATCTACGCTCAACAAGCTCTGATTGATCAAGCCTATATCAACTGGCAGGACGACGAACCCGAGCGCGCACTGGCTGCTATTGATCGCTTTCAAAGGCAGTACCCTAACCACCCCGGTAGCGATTACATGCTCTACCTAAAGGGCTTAATTACCTTTACGCCTCCTAGCGCCATGTTCATGCGCTTTACACGTCAAGACCCTAGCGAACGCGATCCTAAAGGCTTAACAGAATCGTATCAAGCCTTTACACAACTAATCGAACAATACCCCAACAGTCGATATGCGAATGATGCGCGTTTACGTGCTAATTGGTTAATTAATACGATTGCTGAAAACGAAGTCCATGTGGCCGAGTATTACTACACGCGCGATGCGTATGTGGCCGCCGCAAACCGAGCCCAACGTGTTATTACTGACTTCGAAGGCGTGCCGGTGGCCGAGCGTGCGTTATATATTATGTACCTATCCTATGACAAATTGGGTCAACCCGAGTTACGCGACGACGTCAAACGTATTATGGATACCAACTTCCCAGATTCCACCTACTTTGAGCAAGGCCTCAAAGTAAAGAAAAATAGATGGAACCCCATTAACTGGCTCTAAGTCTCACCTAGTTTACTCTTAATACCACTCCCTTTAATTCGACCTCTTGGATTAAAGGGAGTTTTTTTATGGGTTAGGACTCGGTATCGTGTACTTTTTGCTGCTTATGCTGATAAAAAGCCAACGCTTGCTGAGGATTTCGTGTACGCGTAAAAGGAGGCAGGCCTCGCCACAATACCTTGCCATATGGTTTTTCCACCAAGCGGGCATCACCCATAATTAACACACCCCAGTCTTTCTCAGTGCGAATCAAACGACCCGCCCCTTGTTTCAACGCAATAGCCGCCTCGGGCAACTGGTATTCAATAAAGGGATTTCCCCCTCGGTCTCGACACGCTTTAATACGCGCCTCGAGTACTGGATCATCGGGGGGCGCAAAGGGTAGCTTATCAATGGCCACCACGGTCAAAGCATCCCCCGGTACGTCAATGCCTTCCCAAAAGCTAGCGCTGCCCACCAAAATCGCATTGTCTTTGGTGCGGAAGTCGTTAAGCAATACCTGACGCGAACGCTCACCCTGACGCATGACCAAGCGTTTTAAGCCCAAGCGCTTGACCTGTTCCTCGATCAAGTCAGCCATCAGATCAACCCCGCGCAAGGTAGTACTGAGCACCAGTACGCCCCCGTCCGCTTTTTCTATAAAAGGAACTAACTGTTGAATAAATTTCGGATAGAAATCTGCACTAGCTGGTGGCGGTAAATGCTGTGGTACATAAAGCAAGGCCTGCTCGGGATAATCAAAAGGCGATGGCCAAACCTCGACCCTAGCATCCCACAAACCCAACTGATGCACAAAGTGATTAAAATTGCCATGCACCGACAACGTCGCCGAGGTAAAAACCCAGCTTTGTTCATCGCCCTTGTAGCGTGAGAAAATTTGCGCTACCGATAAAGGCGCACGATGCAAACGCAAATAGGTGCTGCCGTGTTCTACCCAACGTACGGACTCTTGCTCCAGTTGTTGAATAGTGGCTTGATCCGCATCGGGCAAAGTAGCGCACGTGCCATCTCGTGCGGGTTGGGTCCATACAAAAACTTGAGCTCGTAGCTGCAAAGCGGTCTTATAGGCAGCCGCCAAATCAGGGTGATGTTCTTTAAGTAGATCCACTAATTTGATAATTTTATCTAAGCGGTCTAGTAGTGCCTCTAGGGCCTCATCAAAAGCGGTCGCATTGGGGATATCGTGAAAGGTACTTTTTTGCCCAGAAAGCTGTTGAATAGCTCCTGCCTGCAGACGTAATTCCTGTACACATTGACGCAAACTGCCACCCACTGCGCTCCAGTCAGCCGTGCCTTTAGCATGGGCTAGCCCCGCGGCTTCGATCAAATGGGCCAAATCATTAACCTGATGCATAGAGACCGTAGTCCCTAGGAAACGGGTGGCCACATCAGGCAACTGGTGCGCCTCGTCAAACACCACCACATCAACCTCGGGCAACAAGTCGGTGATGCCCTCCTCGCGCAAAGCCAAATCAGCCATAAACAAGGCGTGATTCACGA
This sequence comes from uncultured Paenalcaligenes sp., assembly GCA_947626245.1. Taxonomy (GTDB): domain Bacteria; phylum Pseudomonadota; class Gammaproteobacteria; order Burkholderiales; family Burkholderiaceae_B; genus Paenalcaligenes. The sequence continues at coordinate 2,457 of CANQRK010000027.1, forward strand.
CAACAATGTCAGCCTCTTGAGCCTTACGGCGCGCTTTCAACACAAAGCACTCGTTAATATAGGGGCAATCTTGGCCTAAGCAATTTTCACGGGTAGAGGTAACACGATGCCAAACGGGTGCGTCTTCAGGCACCTCGGCTAGCTCGCTTTTATCGCCTGTTTTGCTGCGCTCTATAAAAACTTGAATAGCACGTAACTGCCCTATCTCGTGCTTAGAGGCAAAACCGCGCTCGTCATTTTCATATTTTTCAAAATAATAATGACACACGTAATTGCCCCTACCTTTCAGTAAGGCCACATTTAACGACATGGACAAGGCTTTGCGTAAATGAGGTAGGTCGCGCTGATAGAGCTGATCTTGGAGGGTACGAGTCCCCGTCGACACCAACGCTTTGCGCCCACTTAAAAACAAAGGCACCAAATACGCCCACGTTTTACCTGTGCCGGTACCCGCCTCGGCAATCAGCACAGACGGTGTTTCCACAGCGGCTTGGATAGACTGGGCTAGTTCGAGTTGCTGTTGACGTAAAAAATAATGAGATACCGAGGCAGCTAATGGACCGTCATTAGCAAACACCTGGTCTAGATCCTGCAAAAGCATGGCGGAAGAGACTGTGATTTAAGGACAAAGAATAGATAAAGGGCTTATCGTAGCTCTGGAATCATACTACACTGCTAGACTTGTGTTGCATAGGAAACGCCGGTTTCTTTCAGGCTTTATTATCAAAATATCATGACAAATACCTCTACCATTGACTCTGCCCGTCTTTTACAACAGCTTGCCGAAGAGCTGGCTATACGTCCAGCTCAAGCCTCGGCTGCCGTTGATCTTCTCGATGATGGTGCTACCGTCCCCTTTATTGCACGTTATCGTAAAGAAGCCACCGGTGGCTTAGACGATGCCGTTTTACGCGATCTAGAGGTACGTTTATTGTATTTGCGTGATTTAGAAAGTCGCCGTCTGGCTATTTTAGAAAGCATTCGCTCCCAAGATAAACTCAATCCCGAATTAGAAACCGAGATCCAAGAAGCCAATACCAAACAGCGTCTCGAAGATTTATACGCGCCCTACAAACCCAAACGCCGTACACGTGCTCAGATTGCCCTAGAGGCTGGCCTAGAGCCCTTGGTCGAGACTATTTTAGCCGACCCGAACTGCGACCCACTAGCGCTCGCTGCTGACTACCTCAACCCCGAAGCTGGTTTTGATGAGCCCAAAAAAGCCCTAGACGGTGCCCGTGAAATTTTGGCACAACGCTATGCAGAAAATGCGACGGTCTTAGACGATTTACGTACCTACTTGTGGCAGCACGGTTTATTGTATTCCTCGGTTATGGAAGGCAAAGAGCTAGAAGGCGATAAATTTCGCGACTGGTTTGAGTTTTCAGAGCGTCTTAAAACTCTACCTTCACACCGTGTCTTGGCCTTGTTACGAGGCCGCCAACAAGGCGTGCTCAGCTTACGCTTAGGCCTCAGCCCCGAACTCGAAGAGCAACAGCCTCATCCATGTATTGAGCGCCTAGTTCAGCATCTTGGTGTAAGCGCTGACTTTGGCTTCGATGCCAGCCCTCAGGCAAAATGGTTGGCCGAGGTTTGCCGTATTACGTGGCGCGTCAAACTACTGACCGCTTTTGAAACAGAGCTAATTGGCCGTTTACGCGAAGAGGCCGAAGCCGAGGCGACCCGTGTATTTGCCGCTAACCTACGCGACCTATTGCTTAGCGCTCCTGCCGGTAACAAACGCGTTCTGGGTCTAGATCCTGGTATTCGCACCGGAGTCAAAGTCGCTGCCATCGATGAGACAGGCAAAGTCATCGCTACCGCCACGGTCTATCCTTTTGGTGGTCGCAAAGACATTTCAGGTACACAACATACGTTGACACAGCTCATTCGCCAACATCAACTCGAGCTGATTGCCATTGGTAACGGCACGGCTTCACGCGAAACTGAACAGCTAGTCAAAGACCTACTCAGTGCACAAGCCGAGCTAGCCCAAGTCAAACATATTGTGGTGTCCGAAGCCGGTGCTTCTGTGTATTCGGCCTCCGAGTTAGGCAGTCAAGAATTCCCTGATTTAGATGTCAGCCTACGCGGTGCCGTTTCCATTGCACGTCGCCTCCAAGACCCCTTAGCTGAATTGGTTAAAATCGATCCTAAAGCCATTGGGGTAGGTCAATATCAGCACGATGTGAACCAACGTGAACTAGAACGCTCGTTAGACACGGTAGTCGAAGACTGTGTGAACGCGGTCGGAGTTGATGTCAATACCGCATCCGTGCCCTTGCTAGCACGGGTATCGGGTTTAAATAAAACCTTGGCGGAAAACATCGTCGAATGGCGTAACGAATTCGGTGCCTTCCCCGATCGACAAAGCTTTTTAAAAGTCAAACGCTTTGGCCCCAAAACCTTTGAGCAAGCCGCTGGCTTTTTACGTGTGCTTAACGGTAACAACCCACTGGACGCCTCCGCCGTTCACCCCGAAGCCTATCCCATTGCCGAACAGGTTCTACAAAAAGCCGCTGCCTCGGCTGCTGAGGTGCTTGGGAAAGCCGATGCCTTAAAAGGGCTATCCCCTAAAGACTTCATCACCGAACAATTTGGTCTGCCCACGGTACAAGATATTTTCACCGAAATTGAGCGTCCCGGCCGTGATCCCCGCCCTGAATTCAAAACGGCCCAATTCATGGAAGGAGTCACTGCCATCAAAGATTTACGCGTTGGTATGGTGCTCGAAGGCGTCGTTAGCAACGTAGCAAATTTCGGTGCTTTTGTAGATATTGGAGTACACCAAGACGGTCTGGTTCATATTTCGGCGTTAGCCAATAAATTCGTGTCCGACCCAAGAGAAATTGTGCGTGTAGGCCAAACTGTGCAGGTTAAAGTGCTAGAGGTAGACGAAGCGCGCAAACGCATTAGTCTAACTATGCGTCTTGATGATCCTGCCGAGCCCAGCCCGAAAAAAGCCGCCGCCCCCTCAACCAGACCCGCTCGTCAAGCTCGCCCCGAACGACCTGCCCCTGATGCGGGCAATAATGCGATGGCAGCAGCCTTTGCTAAATTAAAACGCTAACATCACGCTAGCAGCCTGTTTTCAAGCGCCTCTTAATGAGGCGCTTGTTGCATTAGCTGCCGCAAATGCACGATCACACAACGCACGAACGCCTCCATCAAATCAGGCAAATGCCGTCCTCGCATCACCTGCACCTGTAAAACTCGTGCATGCATTTCCGTATTACGAATAGGAATAGCAACCAAACGGTATCCCTCTAGCAACTCTGACACCGAGGTGTAACTCGCAAATAACACTGCATGACTGTTGCGCACATAAGCATGTAGCGCCTCTGCCTGATTACTAATCACCTTCGGCTCCACCCACTTGCCAATACGATTACACGCCAAACGATAGAGCTGATGGGTTGACGTGCGCTCATCTGTCAATGCCAGTGGAAAACGCTGGATCTCTTCGAGTTTTACGCGTTTACGTTTAGCCAAAGGATGACTTTGGCTCATTACGGCTAAGGCTGAGGCATTGCACGCATACAGCACCTCTACCGCATCTGAGGGGGCTGTACTAAAGGTAATGGCCACATCGGACTCTCCCGTCGCCACCCGCTCAGTTGCCGCCGGCGCACTGCTAACATGAATGCTAAAACGGCATTCAGGATGCATTTGACTAAATTTCGCCATCAAACTAGGCACTAAACCGTGCGCTGCCCCCTGCGTACAGGCAACGCGGATAGGAAATTTAGTGGCATCATTCAGCTCTGCGATGGATTGAAACATCGTTTCTGTTTCTAATTTTATTCTGCGCACCTGCCTCAAGAGCATGTGTCCTGCTGGTGTTAACTGCATCCCTCTGGAGCTACGCTCAAATAGCGTAGTCCCTACCTGTTTTTCCAATTGATTTATTTGACGGCTAATGGCTGAAACCGCCACATCTAGCGACTCTGAGGCCCCACTGAGGCTACCTTGTTGGGCCACTTCGTAAAAATACCTAAACACCAAAGACAACATATAAGAGCTCCTTTCAGTTGTAACAATATCATTCCAAGTCTTATCTAAGACTCGGGTTAGCCCTAATCCTTCTTTCTAAAAAAAGCAAAGCCCAGTCTCATTCTTATTATTGTATAGAAAGATTGCGCTTTATATACTGCAGGCTTAACCAACTCGCCTCGTTGATTCTTAGGAGACATCATGAGTCTACGTTTTACAACTAAAGCAATTACATTCAGCGTTGCGTGTGGCTTAGCATCTTTGGCCTCAGCTCAAACATTAAAAATCGGCCTAGCTTCTGAGCCCACCGCTATAGACCCTCACTATCACCAGACCACCCCCAACGAAGCCCTCGTTGCTCATATTTTTGAGTCACTGGTAAGCATGAGCCCCGATATGCAGCTAGAGCCTGCCTTAGCCGAAAGCTGGGAAGCGACTGCTGATAACACTTGGACCTTTAAACTAGATAAAAACGCAAAATTCTCTAACGGTGAACCGTTTACCGCTGATGATGTGATTTTTAGCTTTTGTCGTATTCACAATAATGAAACCGGTGTCGCCGGTGGGTTTGTGAACACAGCGAATCGCATTAAAGCCATCGAGGCTCCCGATCCCTATACGGTCAATCTGATTACAGAAGAGGCCTATCCCGTACTGCCCAACGAGTTGGCACGTATCCCCATGATTTGGAGTGGTATTGTAGAGTACGATCAGCTTAGCTACACACCACAAGAAGGCTGTGGCTTAACAGGACCTTGGCCTGAGCTCAATGATTTCAACCAAGGCAAGGCGGTGATTGGCACAGGCCCTTACACCCTTAAAAGCTACGTTAAAGGCTCTACTATCGAACTAGAGCGTAACGACAACTACTGGGGTACTGCTCCCGACTGGAAAGCCGTACACCTCACCTCCGTTCCTAGCGCAGGTCCACGCTTAACGGGTTTGCTAGCGGGTGATTTTGATTTAATTGAGAACCCCGCTGCACGCGACTTGAAACGCATTAGCGACAGTGGCTTTGAGCACACCATTAAGCCTTCTGTACGCGTCATGTTCTTTCAACTCGATACAGGCAGAGAGCAAAGTCCCTACGTGAAGTCTCCCAAAGGCGACAACCCGTTACAAAACCCCAAGGTGCGTCAAGCCATGTCACTGGCGATTGATCGTAAAACCATTATCGAACGCATTATGGATGGCGTTGCCATACCAGCTAACCAATACGTTCCTAACGGTGCATTTGGCTCCATCAACGATGCTCCCGACCTACCTTACGACCCCGTAAAAGCCAAAGCACTCTTAACTGAAGCCGGTTACCCCGATGGTTTTGAATTAACCCTCTCAGCCACCAATGACCGCTACATTAATGATGCCCAATTAACCCAAGCGGTAGCACAGTACCTAAGCCGTATCGGCATCAAAACTAACGTAGATACCATGACGCGCTCGGTATATTTCCCCAAACGCGCCAAGCGTGAGTTCAGCGCCTCGCTAGGTGGCTGGGGTTCCGAGACAGGTGAAGCCGGTAACTTCTTGCAATATTGGGTCACCACCCCAAATCGTGACCTAGGCATAGGTAGCAGCAATTACGGGGCATACTCTAACCCCGAATTGGATGCACTTTACCTAGAGGCCATTCGTACCCTAGACGATGAAAAACGCAGCCAGTTATTCCAAGACGCTGTGTCTATTTCCATTGAGGATATGGCCCATATCCCCTTGCACTTTGAAAGCGGTGTCTGGGCTTATCGTAAAGGCATCAACTACGCAGGTCGTGCCGACCAACGTACCATTGCCACGCACGCTACATTGGCTGACTAAAGCCTCCTTTTGACTGGCTGACCAAGGAGTTAACTTTGGCTGTATTTATTGTACGTAGACTCTTGCAGAGCCTGATGGTGTTATTAGCAGTCTCTGTTGTCGTATTTTTTTCCGTCTATGCGGTGGGGGATCCCATCGAACTACTTGTCAGCCCTGACGTGGGTCAAGATCAGCGCGATGCGCTGATCGCCCGTCTCGGGTTAGACCTTCCTATTTGGCAACAATACCTGCATTTTCTTTGGCGTGCGGTACATGGTGATCTGGGTAATTCCTTTGTCCATGGCATGCCCGCGGTAGAGCTGATTTTGCAGCGCTTTCCTGCCACTCTTGAATTAGTGTTGGTTGCTATTAGCCTTACCTGTATTTTAGGTATTCCACTGGGACTGATTGCCGGTCTGCATCGCAACAACATCATCGGCAAAAGCATCATGAATACGTCTATTCTTGGCTTTTCTTTGCCTAACTTTTGGCAAGGGATGGTGTTCATTTTGTTATTTGCAGTGTGGCTAGGTTGGCTGCCGGCCTCAGGTCGCGGCCCCACTGTCGAATTTCTCGGCATGCGCTTGAGTATTTTTAGTGTAGACGGTTGGAAACATATTATTTTGCCCGCGGTGAACTTAGCTATCGCTAATATTGCCTTGGTACTGCGCATGACCGCCTCAGGCGTCAGCGAAGCCCAAAGCCAAGACTATGTGCGCTTTGCCCGAGCCAAAGGCGTTAAGCCCGAACGCATTGTGCGCCGCCATATTTTGCGCAACATTATGATTCCAGTCGTTACCGTCATCGGTATGGAGTTTGGCTCATTGATCGCTTACTCCACCATTACTGAAACCGTCTTCTCTTGGCCTGGTATGGGCAAACTACTGATAGACAGTGTGTATCAGTTAGATAGACCTGTGATTGTGGCCTATGTGATGCTGGTTACGATGCTTTTTGTGGTCATTAACTTAGTGGTCGATATTTTGTACGCCCTGCTTGATCCACGTGTTCAACTCTTGGAGCCTAGCGCATAATGACAACAAAAAAATCCTTACACTCAGTACAACCCGCAGCGGTAGCTACGGTTCAACCAGAACAAAATACCCCGCAGCGCCAACGTATTTTAAAAAGCTTACGTAGCCGACCCTCTACACGCCGCTGCTTAATCGCTTTAGCTTTGCTGATTCTAGCCGTGCTAATTGCGCCCTTTTTCGCGCCGCAAGATCCCTACGATCTACTCATGCTGGATATTATGGATGGGCGCTTGCCACCCGGTTCTGAAAGCTTTTCTGGCATGACCTACTGGTTAGGCACCGACTCCCAAGGTCGAGATATGTTTAGTGCGATCTTGTACGGGCTACGCATTAGTTTACTCGTAGGTCTAGGGGCAGTCGTGCTATCGGCCATTATCGGTATGACCATGGGTCTGATTGCGGCTTTTCATGGTGGCTGGGTAGATAGCCTTGTCATGCGCATTGTGGACTTTATCTTAGGCTTTCCTACTATTTTAGTGGCCTTGGTCTTATTGTCCGTCTTGGGCAAAGGCATAGACAAAGTCATCTTTGCCTTGGTGATTGTGCAATGGGCTCACTACGCTCGCATTATGCGCGGTCGTGCCCTTCAAGAACGTCGCAAAGAATACATCGAAGCGGCCTCCAATCTTGGCTTTTCCCCATGGCGCATTATGTTCAAACACCTGATGCCTAACTGCTTTGGCCCCATCATGGTGTTTGCCACTATTCAAATTGCGACCGCTATTGTATTAGAAGCCACCCTGTCATTCTTAGGGGTAGGGGTTCCGGTCACTGAGCCCTCGCTGGGTCTGCTCATTTCCAGTGGTTTTGAATACCTACTTTCAGGTGACTACTGGATCAGTATCTTCCCCGGCATTGCTTTGTTACTGCTTATTTTATCGATCAATATCGTAGGCGACCGCTTACGTGATAGTTTGGATCCTCGACGCTAATGACTGCACAAAATTTATTAACAGTACGCGACCTGCAAACCGCTTTTCATACCGAGGAAGGCGCTTGGCTAGCGGTTGACGGCGTCAATCTTCATGTAAAACGCGGTGAAATTCTGGGCCTAGTCGGCGAGTCAGGCTCGGGCAAATCCGTCACTGGTTTTTCTTTATTAGGCTTGATTGACCCTCCCGGCGAGGTCATGGGTGGTCAAGTCCTTTTCAAAGATCAAGACCTCCGTCAATGCACCGAAGAACAACTGCGTCAGCTACGAGGCGATCGCATTGCTATGATCTTCCAAGACCCACTCATGACCTTAAATCCGGTCCTGAAAGTGGGCGAACAGATGATGGAAGCCATTCTGACGCATTACCCCAAAACCCCAAAAGCCGAGGCTAGACAACGCTGTTGCAACGCCTTGACCCAAGTGGGTATTCCCTCTGCTGAGTCCAGACTAAATAACTACCCTCACGAGTTTTCTGGTGGGATGCGACAGCGTGTGGCCATTGCCATTGCTCTGCTCAATCAGCCCGATCTAATTATTGCAGATGAACCCACTACCGCTCTGGATGTCACCATTCAAGCTCAAATTCTGTACGAGGTACAAAAACTCTGCAAAGAACAAAATACCGCCTTAATTTGGATTACTCATGATCTGGGCGTAGTAGCTGAATTGGCTGACAATGTGGCAGTGATGTATGCCGGCCGTATTGTGGAATACGGTTCCGTCACCGAGGTGCTGTCTCACCCCTTGCACCCCTATACACAAGGCTTGCTGAACTCCATGCCTAGCTTTACCCAACCAGGCTCTCGTTTACAGCAAATTGAGGGCATGGCCCCTACCCTGACTAGCCGCGAGCAAGGCTGTACCTTTAGGCCGCGCTGCGCTTATGCGCATCCCGCCTGTGCTGAAGCGCCACCGCCTGAAACCGCTATCGCTAATCGTCAATACCGTTGTTACTACCCGTTGCTGCAGGAGGCCACTGCATGAGCGCTCCCATTCTTGAAATTAAAGACCTAAATAAACAATTCAGCAAAGCCCCTGATTTAGCACACCGACTTTTGCAAACTCTAGGTAAAGCTGCACCTGTTCCCACCGTGCATGCGGTAAATGGTGTCAGTCTATCTATACGCAAAGGCGAGGTGCTAGGTTTAGTGGGCGAATCAGGGTGTGGTAAATCCACCTTGGGTCGTATGGCGGCGGGCCTAATCAAGCCCACCTCTGGTCAGGTACTCTTTAATGGCCAAGATACACAACGCCTGAATGCCAAAGACAAACTGGCTTATACCTTAGGCGTACAGATGATCTTTCAAGATCCTTTGGCTTGTTTGAATCCCAAACACAAGCTAGGAGATATCATCAGTGAAGCCGTGTATGTGCATAAGCTCGCCCCCAAAGAGCAAATCCCTCTACGTACTCAAAACGCCTTAGCTGAAGTCGGTCTGGACCTCGACTACAAAGACCGTTTGCCGCACCAAATTTCTGGCGGGCAACGGCAACGTATTGGCATTGCCCGTGCGCTAATGGTTGAGCCTAAATTTTTGGTCTGTGACGAACCTGTCGCTGCCCTGGATGTCTCCATTCAAGCGCAAGTCATTAACTTATTCATGGACCTACGCGATAAACACGAGTTGACGTATTTATTCATTAGCCATGATCTGGGAGTAGTGCGTCATATTTCAGATCGCGTCGCCATCATGTATTTAGGTCGTATTGTAGAAATTGCCGACCGCGACACCATTTTTAGCCGTGCGGCACACCCCTATACACAAGCCCTACTGGCAGAAATGCCCGATGTATCCAAACAAGGGCGTAACTTTACCCCCATTAAAGGGGAAATTCCTTCACCGCTACATCCACCCAGTGGGTGTACCTTTCATCCTCGCTGCCCTATTGCGACCGAGGCCTGCAAGCTTAGCAGCCCCCCTCTAAAAACCATTGCGCCAGGTCACGAAGCAGCCTGTCACTTGATTTAACTACCCCATAGGATGTCATGTATGAACTCTGATGCTATGCAGGAATTAACCGACTCCTTGCGTCAACAAATTATTCGTTGGGTCGAACTGGAGTCACCCTCTCATGAGCCCACTGCTCTTCAGCAGATGGCGGCTTTGATTGAAACCGAAGTCCAATCCGGCGCTCTACAACTAGAGAAAATTGATCTGGGTACCAAAACAGGACCCATTTTGCATATACACAACCGTGCCTCAGGCGATAAGCGCCCCGGCATTTTAGTGTTGGGGCATTACGATACAGTGCACCCGATTGGAACACTAACGCAAAACCCCTGCCGCCAAGAAGGCGACAAGCTCTATGGCCCCGGTATTTACGATATGAAAGCCGGTGTGGTGTTGGCCCTATCAGCCTTGAAAGAACTAGCCGATCCTAGCAGCACGCGTCTGCCTGTGGACTTGGTTTTGGTACCAGACGAAGAAACCGGCAGCCATGAGTCACGCTCGCATATCGAACAATTTGCGAAACAGTCGGTCTACACCTTGGTGTGTGAACCCGCCCGCGCCGAAGAAGGACGTTGCGTAACTGCACGCAAAGGCACCGGCCATATTGTCATTACCGCACACGGGCGCCCTGCACATGCCGGCATTCAACATGAAAAAGGACGCAATGCGATTGAGGAAATCGCCCATCAGGTGCTAGCCCTAGAAAAACTGACTGACTACGAACGTGGCATTACCGTTAGTGTCGGCACCATCAAAGGGGGCACGACCTCGAATGTAGTCCCCGCTTGGTGTCAACTGGTAGCCGATTTCCGCATTCCAGATGCAGCCATGGCGGAGCGGTTACGAGAGCAAGTTCAAGGTCTACAACAGGTCAATCCCGATATTCCTATCGAGGTGAACTTTAGCTTGAATCGCCCTGCTATGGACCGCACAGAAAAAACAGCCACCTTGCTGGCTCGCTGTCAGGAGTTTGCTCAACAGGCCGGCTTTGACCTGAAAGAAGCCCCCATGACCGGTGGAGCCAGTGACGCGAACTTTACGGCGGCTCTGGGTATTCCCACCCTAGATGGCCTAGGGGCTGACGGCAACGGCGCCCATACCCAGCATGAGCATATTTTGGTGTCCACACTGGCTGAGCGCCGTCAATTTTGGTTATATATGCTGGCTCAATTAGACTAAGCGCAACAAACCTTTGCTTTACAAGACCGCTACCAAGCGGTCTTTTTGTTCCGTCGTTAACTCTGCTACCAAGATGTCTTGTACAAACAACTGGTGAACGTCTTCCGCCGTTTCAAGGCGGTATTCACCAGCTTGTAGTTGCTTGCTCATTTGACCGGCTTGCTTAGGATCAGCAAACACTACTGACAAAAACACCTCTTTGTCGGCAGCATCAAACAATCGGAACTGGAAACCTTGCTCGCCACGGAAACTAGCCACTCGCACCGATTTCACTTTTTCTTTTTTGCTGGCTTGCTCTAGTTGCTGCATTTGCTGAGGAGAACGCAAGCCCACTCTGGCACGTAGCTCTTGAATCATTGGCGTGGCAATCTGACGCGCCTTGGCTGCCCCGTCTAACAGCATGTCTTCCAGACGCTCAGGATGTGCCATCAAGTCGTCGTATATAGCGCGCATCGGGCTAAGCTCAGTATTGATCAACTCAAATAGCTTTTTCTTAGCATCACCCCAACCCAAACCGTCTTTAAGCTCGTGCTTAAATTGCTGCGCTTGCTCGTCGCTAGCAAAGGCTTTGTACAAGTCAAACAAATGAGAGCCTTCGGCCTCTTTGGGCTCACCAGGCAATTTAGAGTCCGTCACAATGCTGTTAATTGCACTTTGCAATAGAGCAGGCCCGCCTTCGAACAACGGAATGGTGTTGTCGTAGCTTTTGGACATTTTTCTACCATCTAAACCGGGCAAGGTTGCCACGGAGTCATCAATCAGCTCATAAGGAGGCGTTAACAAAGTTTGCCCCTGTCCATATAAGTGATTAAAGCGGTTAGCAATGTCACGCGCCATTTCCAAATGCTGAATTTGATCACGTCCCACCGGCACCCAATTCGCATTGAACAGCAAAATGTCGGCGGCCATTAAAATGGGATAGGAAAATAACCCCATATTAATGCCATCATCGGGCTCTACCCCTTTGGCTGTATTTTGATCTACGGAGGCTTTGTAAGCATGCGCTCGATTCATTAGCCCTTTGTTCGTCACGCAGGTTAGTATCCAAGAAAACTCGGGGATTTCAGGAATATCGGACTGACGATAAAAAGTAACACGTTCGGGATCTAGTCCAGCTGCAATCCATGTGGCTGCAATTTCCAATCTAGAGCGAGCCACCCGCTGTGGATCCTCACACTTAATCAACGCGTGGTAATCAGCCAAAAAGAAAAACGCATCGGTATCTGGCTGAGTACTAGCGCGCACCGCAGGACGAATCGCCCCTGCATAGTTGCCCAAATGAGGGGTACCTGAGGGTGTAATACCTGTAAGGACTCGTTGTGTCATGATAAAACCTAAATCTCTGAATAATTTTTATTAAATAATACCGTGATTACAGCACCGCACTTTGTCTACGCTCGGTCTCTAGGTATTCTTTGGACTGCATTTCCATAAGGCGTGATTCAGTACGATGGAACTCGCTAGACATCGGACCCTCGGTGTACAACTGCCCTGCCTCGACGGCAGCCGACATAATCAATTTGACCTTGTGGTCATACAATACGTCGACCAACCACGTAAAGCGGCGTGCAGCAGAAGCGTCTTGAGCACGCATTTTAGGTACATCAGATAAAACCACCGTACTAAAACGACTGGCTAAATCTAAATAATCATTTTGTGAACGTGGCCCGGCACACAACGTATCAAAATCAAACCAAATAACCTCACCCTGACACCCTAACACCGGTAGTTGACGGTTTTCTAGTTCAATGGTCGTCGCTACGGCAGGCGACCCGCTAAGGGCTTCGAAGGCTTGATGCAGCTCGTGCTGTGTTTGCTCGGTGATGGGGGTTAGGTACAAGCGGACTTGCTCTAGAGTGCGACGGCGGTAATCGACACCTGTATCCACATTTAAGATATCCATGCGCTTTTTAATCAGAGCTATAGCAGGTAGGATACGATCGCGATGTAGGCCATCGGTATACAACAAGTCAGGTTGATAGTTGGATGTCATGACAAAGCTCACTCCATGACCAAAAAGCTCATCGAGCAATTTGTATAAAATCATGGCATCAGCAATATCTGATACATGGAACTCGTCAAAACAAATGATGTCGTAGCGTTGGGCAATGGTTTTAGCCACCACCTCGAGAGGGTCGGACTGACTACGTAACTCTTTGAGTTGCTGATGCACACCTCGCATGAATTCATGAAAGTGTAGGCGCGCTTTTTTTTCTATGGGTAAGCACTCGTAGAACGCATCCATTAAAAAGCTTTTACCACGCCCCACCCCACCCCATAAATACACCCCTTGGGGTGCTTGTGGCTTTTTAAACCAACGTGACAGCATGGATTGTTGGTTGCGATGATACTGTAAAAACTCATCAAACAAGCGCTGTAACCGAGTAATGGCGTGTTGTTGTGCAGCATCTGCCTGATAACCTTTGCTGGCTAAGGCATTTTGATAATAATGAATGACGTCCATAAGGGTAACAATATAAACAGAAAAAAGGGGCTGACGATGTCGGCCCCTTTTGTAAACCACATTAAAACATCTTAGAAGTTTAATGCTCGTTTATCAACAGCTAAAGCAGCCTCTTTCATGGCTTCAGATAGTGTTGGGTGTGCATGACAAATACGGGCGATGTCTTCGGCTGCACCACGGAACTCCATGATAACAACGGCTTCGGCGATAAGCTCGGAGGCCACTGGACCTACGATATGTACACCAAGCACTTCGTCTGTTTTGGCATCGGCTAGCACTTTCACAAAACCAGTGGTATCACCCAAAGCACGGGCGCGACCATTGGCCATGAAGGGGAACTGACCAGCACGGTACTCACGACCTTCTTTTTTGAGCTCTTGCTCGGATTTACCCACCCAAGCAATTTCAGGTGAGGTGTAAATAACCCAAGGAACCGTATCAAAGTTGACGTGAGGCTGTTGACCCGCAATACGCTCGGCCACGGCTACGCCTTCTTCTTCGGCTTTGTGAGCCAACATAGGACCACGAACTACGTCACCCACTGCCCAAACGTTAGGCAAGTTAGTGCGGCAGTCGGCGTCGACGTCGACGAAACCACGCTCGTCTAGTTTTAGACCCACTACGTCAGCGCCTAGACCGTTAGTGTTAGGTACACGGCCAATAGCTACGATAAGCTTGTCGAACTCGGCCTTGCCTTCTTTGCCATCAGCGTCTTGGTATTCAACCTTGACGTGTTTGCCAGCTTCGACCTTGTTGACTTTAACGCCTAGATTGATTTCTAGACCTTGTTTTTTGAAAGCTTTGAGGGCTTCTTTGGCCACATCACGATCTGCAGCTGAGAGGAACTCAGGTGAACCTTCGAGTACCGTTACCTCAGCACCTAGACGACGCCATACGCTGCCTAATTCTAGACCGATAACACCCGCACCAATTACGCCCAATTTTTTGGGAACGTCTTTGAGGCGTAAAGCACCGTCGTTAGAAAGGACTTGCTCTTCGTCGAAAGGTAGACCAGGCAATTCGCGAGCGGAAGAACCGGTCGCAACCACAACCTGTTTAGCGATCAACTCTTCGGGTTTATCGCCGGCTACGTTGATAGACCAACCCGCGTCGACTTTAGCGTTGAAAGACGCTGTACCGTGGAAAAAAGTGACCTTGTTCTTTTTGAATAAGAACAAAATACCTTGGTTGTTTTCGGTTACGACTTTGTCTTTACGACCTACCAACGTTTTAAGATCTAAGTCTAGACCTTTAACTTTGATACCATGATCGCCAAAGTGCTTTTCTGCTTGCTCGTAGTGCTCGGAAGACTGCAACAACGCTTTGGAAGGAATACAACCTACGTTAGTGCAAGTACCACCAGGAGCAGGCTTGCCTTTATCGTCAGACCACGCGTCTACACATGCAACAGATAAACCTAATTGGGCAGCTCGGATGGCGGCAATGTAGCCGCCAGGACCTGCACCAATGACAACTAAATCAAAATTCTTTGCCATGATGCTGTAATTCCTTAGATTTCTAACAAGAGACGCTGTGGGTCTTCGAGGGCGTCTTTCATTGCCACTAGGCCCAATACGGCATCACGACCATCAATGATGCGGTGATCGTAAGACATCGCTAGGTAGTTCATTGGACGAATCACTACCTGACCGTTTTCTACTACAGCACGGTCTTTGGTTGCGTGTACACCTAAGATAGCAGACTGAGGTGGGTTGATGATGGGTGTAGATAGCATAGAGCCAAACACACCACCGTTAGAGATGGAGAAAGTACCACCAGTCAAATCGTCTAGTGTGAGTTTACCTTCTTGGGCACGACGACCAAAGTCAGCAATTTGCTTTTCAATATCAGCAATAGACATTTGATCTGCGTTGCGCAAGATAGGTACCACTAAACCACGTGGGCTGCTAACGGCAATACCGATATCGAAGTAACCGTGGTAGATGATGTCTTTACCATCTACGGAGGCATTCAATACGGGGTACTTTTTCAAGGCGGCTACAGCGGCTTTCACAAAGAAAGACATGAAACCCAATTTCACGCCGTGCTCTTTTTCAAACGTATCACGGTACTGTTTACGTAGTTCGATAACAGCCTGCATGTTGACTTCGTTGAACGTAGTCAAGATAGCGTTTTCTTGCTGAGACTGAAGTAAACGTTCGGCAACACGAGCACGTAGGCGGCTCATGGGCACACGTTGCTCGGGACGACCGTCTAAAGACAACGCAACTGGAGCGGCAGGTGCAGCAGCAGGTTTAGCACCCGCTTGTGCGCCCACGGCATCGGCTTTGGTCACACGACCATCACGGCCTGTACCAGCAACATCAGCGACATCTACGCCTTTTTCAGCCAAGATTTTGCTCGCAGCAGGAGAAGCAGCAGTCACAGAAGCAGCGGGTGCGGCGGCAGGTGCTGCAACAGCAGGGGCTTCGGCGGCGGGGGCAGCTGCAGGAGCGGCTGCTTTGGCTTCGGTATCAATACGCGCCAAAACCTCACCAGAAGTCACGGTGCTGCCATCGCCTTTTACGATTTCAACCAATACACCTGCAGACGGTGCCGGTACTTCGAGTACCACTTTGTCTGTTTCTACGTCGATCAAGATTTCGTCTTGACCAACGGCTTCACCAGGTTGTTTTTTCCATTCGAGCAAGGTTGCTTCGGATACGGACTCGGATAACTCCGGTACTAAAATTTCAATAATAGCCATAATATTTTCCGTGTAATAAATGTGTCTTGATTAGATTGCTTGGCGCACTATCTGGAGAGCGAGAAACCACGAATGTTGTCAGAAAAAGCCTGATCAAGTAGCGCTTTCTGCTGTTCGTTATGCTTGGCTAGGTAGCCCACCGCTGGTGAAGATGAAGCAGGACGACCTGCATAGCTAAGTTTTTGGTTAGCCGTCATATTTTCAACGAGGTGGTGCTGAACATAGAACCAAGCGCCTTGGTTTTGCGGTTCGTCTTGGACCCAAACGAGTTCAGT
>CANQRK010000028.1 GCA_947626245.1 uncultured Paenalcaligenes sp.
ACAGTCATTGGCTTTGCGGGTTTTTTGTTGTCTGCCTGTTTCCCCACTCTACTCAATGATGCTCCATGCTGCCCTCACATAATGAGGGTACGTCCAAAGTCGGTATTGCTTCTAGTAACCCATCCATAACTGCTTTGGCGGACTCGCTAATACCCGACTCTGCCCCATAATAATTCCGAACAAAGTCAGCCCTCCCTATTTCTCTAGAAGCGACAACTACCTCATTGAGGTTTACAGATTTTGGGTTCGCTGCTTGGCTTTTTGCGATTCCCTCGCAAACGCTTTTCATTTTTCCCTCTTATCCACCCAAGCACCCCGTTATCGCTATCGCACATGCCAACGCAGACAAGACCTTTTTCATACGACCTCCCTATTTAAGTTATCAAAATGACACTTAAAACGGAGGCGCTTAACAA
The DNA here is from genome assembly GCA_947626245.1 of uncultured Paenalcaligenes sp. Lineage (GTDB taxonomy): Bacteria > Pseudomonadota > Gammaproteobacteria > Burkholderiales > Burkholderiaceae_B > Paenalcaligenes. Next base: position 417 of record CANQRK010000028.1, read on the forward strand.
AAACCTAAGAATTGCTGACTGTTTTTTGTGCGGGCGTCACCCTAACACCGTCTTGCTCCAACAACTTAAGTATCTCTTTGCGCTGCGCTTTTGTTGGATTGGCGGCCTCTTTGATAATTAGCTTTAAATCTTGAGCCATAATACTCTCCTATAAAAAATCCCACGCTAAGTGGGCTACATTTACCAATAAAAATCATTGATAGCTAATTTAACTGGGTGTACAATTTATTCATGCGTACAGTCATTGAAACCCCTACATTCCAAAAACAAGCTGCTAGCATTTGGTCAAAAGACGAACGCGAAGCATTTATAGACTGGATCGCTCAGAACCCTGATGCCGGCGACGTTATCCAAGAGGCACAAGGGGCTCGTAAAGTTCGGTGGGCCCGAAAAGGTACGGGCAAAAGTGGTGGAGCCAGAGTCATTTACTACCACCTTGTTGATGACCAGGTTGTTTTGCTACTCACGGTGTACGCCAAGGCAGCGCAAGGATCCATCAGCGCCAAGGAAATCAAAGACAAACGGAGAGACCATGAAAACCCTCAAAGACCTACAAAACCTAGATCTAGATAAGATAACCTCTGCTATTGAAGCAGATGCAGGTCATGCTATACCAGGTCTACATGAATCCCTAAAACAAGCTAAAGATGGTGACTTCGCTCAGGTGCATACGCCTGATCAAATCATAGCCCGTCGCCGAGGTCGGCCAGTAGGTAGTAAACAAGCTACCACCAAAGAAGCTGTAAAAATTCGACTTGATGCCGATATTCTTGCCGCGCTTCGCTCTAGCGGTGATGGCTGGCAAACTCGCATCAATGACACCTTACGTGCATCACTTGCCTTAGCAGGGAAGGTTCCCTCAAAAATATAGGCAACAAAGGCTCTAATCCTGCGATTGGTCGTCATGGCCATGTTTAATGGGTAGGCTACAAAAAAGCGCCTCGATTAAGGGGCTCTGTGTTCTTTCAGATTAGTTGGTAGCGTTAGAGTGCAAAAAAGCACCTCAAGGGCGCTTTGCTCAGCCAGTCCGCAATAAAGCCGAGTGTATTTCTTATTTTCAGCGGCTCGTCTCTGGCTAGTTAGGTTAGCCAAGGGGCCGCCTGCTTAGTAAGCATCGCGTCTTACTCCTTATTCTTAATAAGACGAAATTTTAGCATAGCGTACCCAATCCCTAGGCTATAACACTAAACCTCCTCACACCAAACCATCTGAGCTGACTCTCCCATCTCATGCGTTTCCCCACTCCTCATACAACCCCATTCCCTCTGCCTCAATCGGAATATGCACAATAGTCATCGCCTGCTCGGAAAATGGTTTAGCCAGCTCCTCATATACCGCTGCGGTAGACAAACCAAACGGTGCACCGTCCTCGTTGCTATAGGCATAAACGACTTTTTTTATACCTGCTATCGTCATCGCTGCCATGCACATAGGACATGGATGGCCGCTAGCATATACCACGCAACCACTTAAATCCGGCGAGCCTAATGCGTGACTAGCCGCTCGAAGCGCTGATAACTCTGCATGCGCAGTAGGATCGTTGGTGGCAAGGATTTCATTAACGCCTGTAGCAATCACTTCGTCATCGAACACCACTAATGCGCCAAAAGGACGACCACCCTTTCTTAGGTTAGTTCTCGCCAGTTCAATCGCTTTTAGTAAATAACGACTTTCATTGTTCATGATGATTTTTCTCCAGAGTCAGGTCATCAGACTTTAAACATATCAAACATCCCACCACTCTTGCCATTAATCAAAGAAAAGTAAACACTACACACACTAAAAAGCCGCAATTCAATGCGGCTCTCTTTTTTCTGTTTACTCCATACCTTTTAACTCTTCTTGCAGCCTTTGCAGTTTATCTTGCTCTTGCTGTAGCTTTCTCTCTAGTTTATTGACCTTATCAGTGCGCCCTTCGGAGCGCTTTTCTGCAATGTCCTCTAGGATCTCAGCAATGTCTTCTTGCTGATCGGCTATATCCTCTTTTTTGTCAGCGATAAGGTCCTCATCAGTGCAATGTGCTTTGACATTCGCAACCGCGCGTTCTAGGCCGCGTACTCGATGGCCATTACCGGCTGCTTTGGCTTGCTCTATTTGCTGTTCTAGACCTGCCATTTTTTGCTGACATAATACATTATCGGCAAAGGCTGGTGCTGCAAAGCATGCCATTAAAAGACATGTAGCCCATGTGTTTATTTTCATTGCTGCATCCTTTAAATAAAAAATAAAGTAACCCTTGCTCCATCACCCTTTGTCACGCTGTCTTTTATTGTAATGTTAAATCTAGTCTATAGAGATTCACTCTAACCTAAAATACCACTACGAATACAAAGCAACTTACTTACTCAGCAGGCTGGCCATAATAACGCTGATAGCGCTCTGGGCCCATCGCCTGAATTTGTTGTTCTACTAATAACGTAAAAGGAGCCAACACTGGGGTAAAGTCCTGCTCTGGCTCCAGCACATTCAAACTACGCACAATGGCTTCAATAGTAGCAATAGCAGCTGTTTCACGTGTACGTCGCACTCGGTATTGCGACGGTTCTCCCTCGGCCAGACTTAAATGAGGCAAATGGCTTAAACAAGGGTTCAGGCGCAATAATTGGCGCACATTACGCCATGTGCCATCGGGAACCACTAACAGCGCAGATACCGTCGGAGCCACGGCCTCTAGCGGTTGTTTGATGTGGTGCTCTTGGGCTGGAAAAAGTAAACAGGCTAAATCCACGCTAGCTAATTCCTGCTCTAACTGAGGAAAGTGTTCCCCTACCCAAAGCTCTGCCTGTTGCAGGCCTAATTTGGCCAAACGCGCTGTATTGAGTGGGTGTTTTTGTTCGTCTGGGTGCTGCAAAATTAACACTTTGATACGGTTAGGCTGCACCGTAATCACTGCGCAAAGGCAATGAGACACAGGCCGCTCACAATGACAACATACAGGTCTGGATGATAATTTTGCTAGCATAACGCCAATGGATTGTAAATTAAAGTATCTACCACAATGTACAAAGGGGCACTTCCCCGCTAAATAGCTAGCAATACCTTACATTTACCCACAAAAAAAGCCAAGCCCAATGTTTCAAAGGGGTTGGCTTTTTTTAACTGAATAAAAAGTCCGGGTGGACTTTAGATAACAGTGAGGTTAAACGATTTCAATTTGTGTAGCGCAAGGTCCTTTTTGACCCATGCCGGCTACAAATGAAACACGTTGATTTTCCTCTAGGGATTTATAACCGTCTCCACGGATTTCTGTGTGGTGCGCGAAGAGGTCTTTGCTACCGTCTTCAGGCATAATGAACCCAAAGCCTTTTTCGTTGTTGAACCACTTCACAATACCAAATTCTTTTTTCAATGTAGATCCTAAATATAATAAAGAGAAAAATATCTCTAGTTTCACTATGTCATCTTTATGCTAGCAAAGATAGCGCTGTTACAACTTAATCTATGCGTTCTGCAATGTAGTAGGCTGCGCTAATTTTAAATCTAACTCGCGAACATAGCCTAGCACATCAAACATGACGGCCTCTTGTATAGCTAAATACTCACTGTAGTCAGTACTTAAAATAATGGCACGAATACAAATTTCAATGCGCCCTACCGTCACTCCCACTAGCTGTACTCGAGGCCAACCACTACCTTGCTCCACCAGTGGCTCCGCCAACACACGCTCGCGTATCAACGGCACCAGACGCCGTACCTGCTCGGGATCACTATCATGATGCAACGCTAGCGTTTGATTCAAATAACAACTGCTACGCAAGGAAAAATTGACGATGTGCATTTTCGCTAGGTCTGAATTAGGAAGCGTACACAACGCCCCATCACGTGTACGCAAACGAGTAGAACGTGGCCCAATGCGCAACACCTGAGCCGACTGGTTATTGAACTGAATCTTGTCCCCCACACTAAAGGGGCGATCTGCAAACAACGACAACCCACCAAAAATGTTCTCAATGGTAGACTGCGAGGCCAAGGCCACTGCAATACCCCCGACTCCAAAACCAGCCAACAAACCCAAAGCGGGAATACCTAGCTGATCAGCGCCTTGCAGCAAAATAAAGGCGACCAACACCACAACGACTAGCTTGGCTAATAGGCGTAATAACGCTTCGTCATAAGGCCTATCGTTAGCTCGCAGCAATACACCCAGTAGTTCGACCAAAAAATACACCAACCACCACGCCAACCAAGCAAATAGGCCGTAATATAAAATGGAGGCAATCAACCCCTCATTAATAGCAAAGCTACCAACGGGATTCAGTTGTTGAGTAATAAATTTATCGCAACCATATAACAACAGCAATAAGCCTACCGGCATAGCGGTCAAGCCCATTAACCGTTTCACTCCTCGTTGAGTCGCAGCCAAGCGTCCAATAAAGCGCAACCAAATGCTGCCCACCACCAAAAACAACACGCAGACCACCGCCACCATGACTATTTTCCAGGCGGGCGTATTGGAATAATGCACGTGTAACCACGCAGGAAAAACACGCGCTAAAGCAGTAGGAATCCATGGGCCGGTTACATTCGACTGCTCTAAATACAACGATGGGTACAGGCGTGAAGCGGTTAAAGGAGAATGAATGTAATCTTGGTAGTATTCAGGCAAATGCGCCACACTACCCGCCGCAAACTGATAGCGACCACTTTGTGGCCCATCTTCGATACGCACCACTTGTATATCTGTACCGGGAATAACCCAACGCAAAGGTAAATCTTGCTCGGATACCCCCTGTTCAGTACCGCCATAGCCCGGAATTGTGTTTAAATCCACGGGAGGTATACGTCCTAAAATGTCATACAAATACGCAATTGCATTGTTTCCGACTCGCGCTCGCGTAGCTGGAGCTACCTCGCTTAGATCGAAAAGTTGGCGTATGCGTGCCATGTCGGCAATTAAAGCATGAAATTGCGCTGTACTTTTGTCTTGCACATACAGCGAGTAGTCCTGCTCTAAACGCTCTACCGCTTGGGTGAAGCTTTGGTAGACGTCAAAAGGACTATTTTTTTGAAGATGAATGGGTTCTGCCAATGCAATGGATTGACTAACAGCCAACCCCAATACCCACACCGCAATAAACCGAAAGAACAAACGCATGCAAATCATAACTTATGACATCAATCAATTAGAGTATTGGCAATTCTATTACTCTTTGCTCTATCACACACGCTTTAAACTAAAGCTAGCTCCTCTATGCCATCGCCTCTTCAATTTCGCGTAAAAACACTCGACTACGCAATGCTCTGAGCCACGCATCGTTGCCTTGCTCTAAACCCAACTCTTGAAACCGATGCTTACTCATTTCAGCCTGTACGACTTGATCACTACTGTCTGTGCGCAACACCAACCGAACCGTTGGCCCCACCACCGACACATACTCAATGCGTGCAAGGACTGCATCCTCGGTAGGTGTATTCAGCACATCTAAATCGTGAGGACGGACATAGGCTACGGCCTCTTGTTCGGAAACCCCCTCGTACTCCGGCGTAGCCCATCGCATCGCCCCCATCCGCGCTACCCCATTATGTACACTGGCCTTAAATACGTTGACCTGCCCTAAAAAATGATAAACAAAAGGATTGGCAGGCTGATCGTAGACGCGCTCGGGGCTATCGTCTTGTTCAACACGACCACTATTCATGACCACTACCCGATCTGAGACCTCTAAGGCTTCCTCTTGGTCATGCGTGACAAACACACTACTGACATGAATTTCATCATGCAGTTGGCGCAACCAACGACGCAATTCGGCTCGAACTTTGGCGTCTAAGGCTCCAAATGGCTCATCTAGCAGCAACACCTTGGGTTCCACCGCCAAGGCTCGCGCTAGCGCAATACGTTGACGCTGCCCACCCGATAACTGCGAGGGCAAACGATCAGCCGTCCACTCTAACTGCACCATCTCTAGTAGTTCCATCACTTTTTTACGGATTTGCGCTTTGGATGGACGCTGCGAACGTGGTTTAACTGTTAAACCATAGGCCACATTGTCATACACACTCATGTGCTTAAATAAAGCGTAATGCTGAAAGACAAAACCTACCCCGCGTTGACTCACATGCAAATCTGTCACATCGTGGCCATCAAAATAAATACGACCTTGATCGGGTTGCTCTAGGCCTGCAATCATACGCAACAACGTGGTTTTACCCGAACCCGAAGGCCCGAGCAAGGCAGTTAGCTCGCCAGCCTTTAGACTGAGATTCATCGTATCAACCGCTACAAAATCACCAAACTGCTTGTGGAGCTGCTTAATTTCTATGCTCATAATGGCTTCTCTTTTAAGATGAACGTAGCGCAGATTTAGGGCGTTCATCACACCACTCCACCACACTTTTAATGACGATAGTTAACAAGGCTAACCCTGTAAGCAACGAGGACACCGCAAAGGCTGCGGTAAACATGTATTCGTTGTAAAGCACCTCAATATGCAACGGCATGGTATTGGTTTCACCGCGGATGCGTCCCGAAACCACCGCTACCGCTCCAAACTCACCCAATGCTCGGGCATTACATAAAATCACACCGTAAATCAGTCCCCATTTAATGTTGGGTAACGTCACGTGCCAAAACGTTTTCCAGCCACTAGCACCTAAGGTTAACGATGCCTCTTCTTCCTCTTTGCCCTGTTGCTGCATCAGGGGAATCAGTTCACGTGCAATAAATGGCATAGTGCCAAAGGCAATCACTATCACAATGCCAGGCACAGCAAAGATAATACGTATATCATGAGCCGCTAGCCACGCCCCCAACCACCCTTGTGAACCAAACAAGATAATGAATATCAGGCCAACCACCACCGGTGAAATGGCAAAAGGCATATCAATCAGGGAAATTAAAATAGGCTTGCCACGAAAATCAAATTTCGCAATAGCCCAAGAGGCCGCCACACCAAAGACCACATTCAGTGGCACAACAATAGCAACCACAAATAAAGACAACCGTATAGCAGCTAACGCATCGGGCTCCGTAATGGCGGCCCACCAAACCGTCATCCCTTGTTCAAAGGCACCATAAAGCACCACCATTAAGGGCAACAGTAAAAACAAGGCCAAAAAGCTTAAGGCTACCCCTATCAAAGTCCAACGTACCCACGCGGGCTCCTCGGTAGCTCGCTGCCAAGAAGCGGTAGTCGGCTGCACAGCAGACTCGGTCGTATTTGCATACACCACAGACGACGTCATTTTCTTTCCTTAAAGCACACGGCGCTGCATCCACCACTGCAAGCCATTAATTAAGAGCAATAATGCAAACGCGACCAACAGCATGACCGTCCCAATCGCAGCCGCACCGGCATAATCAAACTGTTCAGCCTTGGCCACGATAAGCAATGGCGTTATTTCAGTGCGATACGGCATATTGCCCGAAATAAAGACCACCGAACCATACTCCCCCACCGCTCGAGCAAAGGCCAAGGCATAACCGGTTAGCAACGCTGGCCACAGTGCCGGTAGCACCACACGGCGCACCGTAGTCCAGCGACTGGCCCCTAAACTGGCAGAGGCTTCTTCTAGCTCGGCCTCTAGGCTTTCCAAGACCGGCTGCACAGTGCGCACCACAAAAGGTAAACCGATATAGGTCAACGCCACCACCACCCCAAGCTGGGTATAGGCCACCTTAATGTCAAACACCTGTAAATACTGCCCCACCCAACCGCTAGAAGCGTACAAGGTCACCAAAGCAATACCTGCTACCGCGGTAGGTAAGGCAAAAGGCAAATCCACCAAAGCATCCACTATTTTTTTGCCGGGAAAGGCATAACGCACCAACACCCACGCCACCAAGGCACCAAACACCAAATTAATGGTAGCCCCTAGCAAAGCGGCCCCAAACGACAGCTTGTACGAAGCCACCACTTGGGGATGACTCACCGCTTTCCAGAAGTCTTCCCAGCTCATCATAGAGGTGTACAACAGTAAACCGGCTACCGGAATTAGAAACAAAAAGCCCAGATAAAATAAGCTGAAGCCCATGGTTAAACCAAAACCGGGGATCACCGATGTTTTTCTAGAGAACACGGCCATTAACGCTGACTCAATTTTTCAAGAATTTGGTCAAAGTGACCGCCATCATTAAAATGAATTTGTTGTGCTTGCTGCCAACCACCAAAGACCTCATCCACACTAAATAGCTCTACGTCGGCAAACTGCTCAGCAAACTCCTGGGCTATTTCTGGATTACTAGGACGATAATAATGACGAGCAGCAATACGCTGTGCTTCATCGCTATATAAGTAGCCTAAATAGGCTTCGGCCGCAGCGCGAGTCCCTTTACGGTCTACGTTCTTATCCACCACACTAACCGGTGGTTCAGCCAGAATACTGACCGAAGGAATCACAATTTCAAACTGTCCTTTTCCTAGCTTTTCCTGTGCTAAGTAGGCCTCATTTTCCCAAGCAATGAACACATCACCTAAACCTCGCTGTACGAAGGTATTGGTCGCCCCGCGCGCGCCGGAATCCAACACAGGCACATTGGTAAATAAACGACTCACAAAGTCATAGGCTTTTTGTTCATCACCTTGGTATTTTTGTAAGGCATACCCCCACGCTGCTAAGTAATTCCAACGAGCGCCCCCAGAGGTTTTGGGATTGGGTGTAATCACCTCTACGTCCTCACGCACCAAATCATCCCAATCTTGAATCTGCTTAGGGTTGCCCTGACGTACCAAAAAGACGATGGTCGAGGTATACGGCGAACTGTTTTTTGCCAAACGCTGCTGCCAGTCCTGAGGAATCAACTCAGCTTGCTGCTGCAACGCATCAATGTCATACGCCAAAGCCAAAGTCACCACGTCGGCATCTAATCCATCGATGACTGAACGCGCTTGAGAACCCGAGCCCCCATGGGACTGACGCACATTGACTTGCTCTCCGCTTTGCTCTTGCCAATGCTGCGCAAAGGCCGCGTTATAGTCACGGTAAAACTCTCGGGTAGGATCGTAGGACACATTGAGCAACTGCACAGTTGCTGCAAACGTCGGAGCAGCCAATAACAGGGCGGCTCCCCCCCATGTTTTGGCCAAAATAGAAAAGGTACGACGCACCATAGTAGGTATCTCCATAAATTGAAGCACCTCTGGTGGTCCAGTCGGTGAATAACACAAAGTAAAACGGTTTGATGGCTTGCCGTCACAAGCGTTTTAAAATCAGATGGCTATAAACGTATTTTTTCTTTACGCTCAATCTGCACGACTTGCCCGTTGTGCAAGATAATTTCCACTGCTCCAAACTGAATACTTCTTAAGGCTTCTGCAATTAGCTCTAAGACTTTTTTTTCCTCTGGATCCACTCGTAAAGGGGTCACCACACTCATTATTCTTCTCCTAGACTGCATTTTTCCACCCTAGAGGTGGACGACGAATAAATAGTAGGTCAACCTGCCTTAAAGCGGAAATATCATTTTGGAAGTTAATTATCTATTAGGCGTATAAGCCCTTTTGGGATTCGTTATGGATAGAAACAGTTCACTCCCAAAGAAGTAAGTAAATATGCTTTAATACAAAGCGTATTTTCTGATTCCTTGTCTCGTCCTCTCTCATCAGCGGGGCGTGGGCTCTACTCTTTATAATGAAACTATTTTCTCCTCTGTATGCCCGCGCCATGGTCTGGTCACGGCATCCTAAAGCCCCATTTTATTTGGGCATGCTCAGCTTTTTTGAGTCTATTTTCTTTCCCGTTCCGCCTGATGTGATGCTGGCCCCCATGTCAATGGCACAGCCTAAACGCGCTTGGTGGTTTGCTTTAATTACTACCCTAGCGTCGGTATTAGGGGGCGTAATTGGGTATTTAATTGGTTATTACGCAGTCGATGCGATTTTGCCTTGGTTACAAGACAGCAGCTATTGGCCTGCTTATGAAACGGCGGTGGCATGGTTCAAAAAATATGGTTTCTGGGCCATTTTTTTAGCGGGCTTTTCCCCCATCCCCTACAAAGTCTTTACCATTGCTGGGGGCGCCATGGCGATGGCCCTTCCCCCCTTTGTTCTTGCGTCTCTGATTGGTCGAGGTCTGCGCTTTTTTATTGTCGCAGCCCTATTAGCCTGGGGCGGCGCCAAAGCCGAAGCCATGCTACATCGCTACGTAGATCGTCTGGGTTGGGCTACCGTGATTCTAGTCGTCATTGTAGGTCTATGGTTTGCTTTGGCCCCTTAATACACAGCACTAACTAAATCTGACCTTATCGGGTAAAGCAGGGGCTGCCATCGGTGGCCCCTCATAACCGGCTACGACTCCAAAACGCGCATGATCACCTTGCCAATCCTGATAGGCCTGCTCTAGATCTTGCTGGGAATGACAGACAAAATTCCACCAAATCGCAATCTCATCGGTATACGGCGCACCTCCCAACACAATCAAATGGCTACCTGCCTCTAGCTGTATAGCTAATGCAGACTGCCCTACCGAGCCATACCACAGCTGATTCTCAGCCACGATTTGTCCCGCTATCTGTGCTTGGCCTTTAAGCACTAAAACGCCGTACTCAAAATCGGGATTTAAGGCCCACTCTAGTTGCTGTGCCTGCCCTGTTTTCACATCCACTGCCATCAATGGACTATAGCTAGGCACGGGCGACTCTAAACCCATAAATTGCCCCATCAACACCACATACTGCACACCACTTGGATCCACTCGCTCGGGCAAATTGGGATAATGAGCAAACTGCGGAGGGATGTCTTTTTGTGCTCGGGGTAAAGCAATCCAAAACTGTGCTGTTTGTAATACCTCGTGATCGGATACGGTATTTTCACTATGGGCAATACCATGCCCTGCCGTCATCAGATTAACCTGTTTAGGTCGAATTACCTGTTCGTAGCCCAAACTATCACGATGCAATAGCTCTCCTTGTAACATCCACGTAAACGTTTGCAAGCCTACATGAGGATGCGGGCCTACATCTAAGCCCCCCTGATCGGGCCCCTGTGGGCCTAAATGATCTAAAAAACACCACGCACCAATGCGTCGTAGTTCACGTTGAGGTAAAGCACGTCGAATGACCGTGCCGGCCCCTAACGTAGCAACACGTAGATCTAGCAACTTAGCTTTCATACTTCCTCCGTAGTTGGATTCCACACACACAGACCACTATATACCGCTACAATAAGTTTATCTTTTTCTCTGGCGCAACACTTAGCCCTTTCAGGAGTCGGCCATGCGGGTAAAACCTTCTACACTTTTTCTTTCTGCCATTACGGCGTTGTCCTGCTCATTTATCGCTGTTCCCGTTGCTGATGCGTGTACACGGGTAGTGTATTTAGGTGAAAACGATCAAGTCATTACTGCCCGCTCTATGGACTGGCGCTCCGATGTAGAAAGTAATTTATGGGTTTTTCCCCGCGGTATGGAACGCAATGGCGTAGCAGGGCCCAATTCCATCAATTGGACTTCTAAATACGGCAGCGTGATTGCCTCTGGCTACGACATTTCTACTACCGACGGCATGAACGAAGAAGGCCTAGTAGCTAACGTGTTGTGGCTAGTCGAATCCGAGTACCCCGAATACGACGGCTCCACCCCCGGCCTCTCTATTTCTATTTGGGCGCAATATGTACTAGATAATTTTGCGACGGTAGCCGAAGCCGTAACCGCTTTAGAACAAAACCCCTTTACCCTCGTTTCCGACAAAGTCCCTGGTGAAGAGCGTTTAGCAACGCTACATTTGTCTTTATCAGACGCATCAGGAGACAGTGCCATTATTGAATACATTGACGGTCTACAAGTGATTCATCACAGTCGCGACTATCAGGTCATGACTAACTCACCGACTTTTAACCAACAATTAGCCCTCAACAGCTATTGGCAACAAATTGGTGGGTTAGCTATGTTGCCGGGTACTAACCGTGCGGCAGACCGTTTTGCACGCGCCTCGTTTTATATTAATGCCCTACCTCAAACGGACAACCATCGCGAAGCCTTAGCTGGAGCCTTTAGCGTGATTCGTAACGTTTCAGTGCCCTATGGGATTACCACGCCCGACGAACCCAATATTTCGTCCACTCGCTGGCGTAGCGTTTCCGATCAAAAAAATAAATTGTACTTTTTTGAGTCGGCCGTTACCCCCAATACATTCTGGGTGGACTTAAAACACATTGATTTCTCCACCCAGTCGGGCACAGTCAAAAAACTTGACTTAGGTCTGAATCAAGCCAACATTTTCTCTGGCATGGTAAATGATCAATTTAAAGAAACCAAACCCTTTACCTTTTTAGGCGCTAATAGCTAATCGGCGCGTCTATACTTTTTTATTCTTACAGGTTTTTTATGTCTGACACCTCTCCTACCCCTGCTCAAGATCACCATACCTTGCTTGGCATTGCCTTGGCCGATCAAGCGCTCATTACCTCACATATTGCATTGTTTGCAGCGCGCACCGCCAACCCTCAGGAAACCATTGCCTTACTGCACGATATCGCCACTGAAATCTGCGATAAGTACCAACTACCTCCTGTGGCCAAGAACACCATGACAGCTCGTATTGAGAAATCGCTAGAGTTAGCGGTCGCCATTATTGGTAAAAACAACATGGCCCCCACTACGCCCCCAAGTCAAGCGCACTAAACCAAAAAAGCCGTTAGTCATTCCACTAACGGCTTTTTTATACGCTACGGCCTACTGAGCGGTGCTTAAGGCTTGGGTAATTTGATCAATATTGGCCTGTAAGGTGCTTAGACCCGCACCATCTAACAAATACCAATTGGTCGGATCCAAATACACCACACGCTGCTCCACAATAGCAGGTACGTGTTGCAAAGCCGCCTCTTTTAGTAGCTCTTGGGCCGGCACAGCACCCTCACGTTGCACCCCAGCATCACGATCGATCACATAGATCCATTGTGGATTGATTTCGGCCAACTGCTCGGCACTTAGAGTGACCCCTTTGCCTTCGGGAAAAGCTAGCTCGGGTGTAGGCTGAATACCGTAATCCTTAAACAACACTGCATAACGAGACTCTGGGCCTTGGGCAATTAATTTGCCCTGCGTGGTCAATAACACCACACTAGGACCTGCCTCTGCTGTCAGAGCCTGTAATTGCTGAACAGAGTCATTCAGCTGTGCCAACAACGGCTGCGCCACTTGGCTACGATCATACAAAGTAGCTAAATCAGACACAATCTCGTTAGTACTTTGGATAAGATTTTGTTGATCAAAGCTTAAATCGATAGTCGGTGCAATATACGACATGGCCTCTTGTGTTTTCACCGCGCGACGACCTAATACAATTAAATCTGGTTTCAACTCAGTGAGCACCGCGGCATCTGGTTCGAACAAAGTACCGGTTTTCACGTAGGCGTCGTCTGCGTACTTGGATAAATGCTGAGGGAAACGAGCCGCGGGCACACCCGCTACCGGAATACCTAGTTGATCAAATACATCTAGCAAGGCTAAATCCTGTACTACCACCTGACTCGGTGCTGCCTCGAGCTGTAGACGTGAAGGCGCTGTGATTTGACTGTCTGACACCGAACCACATGCCGTTAAGCCCACAGTCAATCCCAATGCCGCTGTCACCGCCTTAATTATTCTTGTAGAAACCATCTTCCTTCCTTTAAAAATAGACACACTAAACAACGAACCGCTGCGATTATAAGCCAAATGCGTCTTATTCTTATTTGTATTTTTTAGTTATGAAGCCCATCGGAGCAACCACAAGATGTAGTAGGCGATAAGACTAACGAATCAATAGATAGTCTACAAAAAACGACGAAACTCAACCATCATAAAAAAACCTGCGTTCACTCTACAAACACTTGCCATTGCCCTCTAAGTTGTCGAAATATCAAGCTGTTGGCGGCATTAACTCAAACAAAACACAGCTTTTTATTGCATCGCAATCATAGAATTTGCTCTCTGGCAAACTCTCATTTTACGTAAAAGTCGACTTGCCTAAAACCACAACCTAGGCGTATTATCTAGTCATGCAACACTAAATGTTGTGGTTTTAGTAAAAACTGCTTGCTAGCGCTTAGTACCTAAAAACAACAGATTTTTACTCCGTTAGTGCTTAAAGATTCCCTTCTTTTACCTTGGGCTCAGGCCCAAAGCCAAGCACTAAAAGCCCCACAGCCCCAATGTATGTGATTCGCAAATAATCAAGCATTTAACTTATGGCTTTTACGAGACTTATTGTTGTACTAGAATAGCGCCTTGCTCTCTTTAAGGGTAAACCCTCGATGCATCGTTCATTGAGAGACTCCCACAACACAGCAAAGACGAATTAACCAAATTTAACCAGATGCTGTATATATATACAGTATTATTATAATTCAGGCTAAAGCCCCGAATTACCCCACACTACCCACTAAATTTTCCCTAACGGGATGTCCCACTGCACGGACCGCGACCCCCCACAGCCTGGTGCTGCGCCGTCTTATCGCGTCTGCGTCACAGATTACGGACTAAATCAGAAAAGGACTAGGAGTTTATGATCTACAAAAGTCAAATAGAAACGCCTACTGATTCCTACGTTGCTAGGTATCCATGGGCGACCGAAATGGCTATTGGCCAACAAGACATCTATTGGACTGCCGAGGAATTAGGCGTCGAGGAGGACGAGCAAGATTTCAAGATCAACCTCAATAAAGCCGAATTACACGGTGTCATCACTGCTCAGTCCATTTTGACTCAGTACGAGCTCATGCTGGGTGGCGAAAACCTATGGGGTGGCAAAATCCCCAAAATGTTCCCTCGCCCCGAAATCGCTCGTATGTGCGCCAAATTCACCGATGTAGAGCTACACGTTCACGCCCCCTTTTATGACCTAGGTAACGTGGTCATGGGTAACTCCACCGACGAGTTCTACACCCAGTGGAAACGTGACTCCATCCTAGCCGATCGTATTGCATTTATTGACCAGTATGCCGAAGGCGATTGCCCGCTCGAAGTCACCGCAGCCTTAGCCTTACTCGAAGGTGTAGTCCTCTATTCTGCTTTTGGTTTTTTCAAAGGCTTCAATAGTCGTGGATTTAACTTAATCCCCCACTTCGTCTCCGGTATTGATGCGTCCGCCAAAGACGAAAACTTCCACTCCATTGCATCCAGCTTCTTACACAAAGAGTGCAAACACGAGCGCCGTGCTCTGGGTTTCCACAGCGAGTCCGACGACCAAAAATTGCGTGAAACCATCTGGAAAATGGCCGAAATGTTGTACCAGCACGAAAGCCGCATTATCGACCTCATGTTCGAGATTCCTGGCAACCGTGTTACCACCAAAGAAGAACTCCTCGAATTTGTACGCGATCGTATCAATATTGTGCTTGAGCGCCTCGAAATGCCCGCCATGTTCGACCAAGAACCTGGGCTCATTTCCGGTTGGTTCTACAACCAGCTCAATACAGTGAAAGTTCCTGATTTCTTTGCGGGCACTCAAATCCAATACCGCCGCAACTGGGACCGTTACAAGCTTACATTTAGAAAAGAGGTAGAAAATGTCCTTTAGACAATCAGGGATTAGCGAAGAAAAAGTACAAATGTTTGAGCAGCTCAGTACTGAGCGCAAACATTTACAAGAAATCGGACATCTTCCTTCCTGGTACACCACCCAAGGCTGGCAGTTATTTAAAGAAAAATACCAATACCAAGACGAACCAGCACTATTGGGGCGTCATCGCACCGTGGCTCGCACCTTGGCGCAATACATGGTGGGCGAAGAAGCCAAATGGGAAGAGCTCTTTTTTAATGAGCTCTGGAAGGGTATTTTGTCACCCGCCACCCCTGCCTTATCTAACACCGGTACCGATCGCGGCATGAACGTTTCCTGCTCGGGTCAGTTTATCGGTGACAGCGTCGTGTCTTTCTACGATGGTCTCAAAGAAATGGCGCTACTATCCAAAAATGGATTTGGCACCAGTGCTGACTTCAGCTCTATCCGTCCACGTGGCGCCCCCATCACTGCTGGTGGCGAGGCCAGCGGTCCCGTGCCCGTCATGGAAGACTTCTTTACCTGCGCTTCCAAAATTAGCCAAGGTGGCAACCGCCGTGGTGCCGTCGCTGGCTACTTAGACATTGAGCACTCCGATTGGGACGAGGCAGTAGACCTACTCATGCGCGACCCCGATGGTAAAAACTTTGGCTGGATCGTCCGCGACACCTTCGTCGAAGCCCTTAAAAACGGCGACTCCGAAGCCCAACGTAAATTTACGCGCGCCCTCTATGTCAAACTGGTCACCGGTAAAGGCTATTTCTTTTTTATTGATAAGGCCAACCGTCAACGCCCTGCTATGTACAAAGAACGTGGCCTAGACATCAAAGCCACCAATCTATGTACTGAAATCATGCTACATAGCTCCGAGGATTACACCTATTCCTGCATTTTGGCATCCATGAACCTCGCCAATTGGGATCAAATTAAAAACTCGGACTCTGTCTTTATTGCTACCGTATTCCTAGACTGCTTGTGCGAAGACTTCATTCGCAACAGCGAAGGCGTACCCGGGCTAGAAAAAGTGCGCGATTTTACCATGAAAGGTCGTGCAATTGGTTTGGGTGCCATGGGCTTCCATACCTACCTTCAGTCCAAAGGCATCGCTTATGCCAGCCTAGAGGCTCAATTCCTTTCCAACGAAATGGCTAAGCACATCAACGACGAGTCACTACGTGCTTCACAGTGGCTAGCTCAGAAATTCGGTGAACCCGAATGGTGTGAAGGTCATGGCGTACGCAATACCCACCGTACCGCGTATGCACCTACCAAATCCACTGCGTTGCTCATGGGTGGCGTTAGCGAGTCTTGGTCACCCGATGCGGGCATGGTGTTTGACATGGCCTCTGCCGTCGGTGAACTACGTCGCATCCCCCCCGTTTTCTACGAGAAAATGAAAGAGAAAGGCGTCTACAACGAAGACACCATCCGCGATATCATTAATCACATCGGTAGCGTACAACACGTAGACTGGCTAACACCCGAAGAAAAACAGGTGTTCATGAATGCCTACGAAATCGAACAAAAAGTGATTTTACGCCATGCGTCACAACGCCAAAAATACACTTGCCAAGGTCAGTCACTGAACTTTTTCGTCGCTGACGAAGGCTCCGAGGACCAAATTGCCGAGCTCATCACTCTGGCTTTCCTCGATGAAAACATTCTCAGTCAATACTACTTCTACTCCAAGAGCGGTGTAGTAGTACCAGACGAATGCTTATCCTGCGCTGCCTAGTTTTTTAGGCCACGCTCTAAACCCGTAGAATACAATATCCCTATTGGCTTCTACGGGTTTTTTCATCTCTAGCTACTCCTCTTTACCCCAATAGGCTTCCCCGTGTTTTCCTTTTTTGAGCGCCGCGTTCACCCCTACCCCGAGCCCAGCTCTACCCCTATCCCCACTACCTTTTTTGCCTTTATGTGGCATTGCACGGGTGGGCTAAGAGGCTGGATTAGTTTACTGCTCCTTAGCTCTGCTCTATTAGCTAGCTACGAGGCCTTTTTATTTGCCGTGCTGAGTCAGGTCGTAGACTGGCTAGGTACAATCACCCCAAGTGATCTTTGGACAGAACAACGCAGTACACTGCTAGGATTTATAGGCATTTTATTGGGCAGTGTGGTCATTTTAGGGCTACACACGATGGTCATGCACCAAGTGCTAGCCATTAATTTTCCTATGCGCTTACGCTGGCTCTTTCACCGCCATATGCTAGGGCAAAGCCTGTCCTTTTATGCCGATGAGTTTGCTGGTCGCATCACCACCAAAGTCATGCAAACCGCCTTGGCTGTGCGTGAGGTGGTGTTTGTACTCGTCGATGTACTCGTCGGCGTGCTGGTCTATTTACTGGGGATTCTCATTATTGCAGGTAGTTTTGAACTGCACCTGCTCATTCCCTTTATACTCTGGATTGCAGCCTATGCTGCCGCCTGCTGGTATTTTGTGCCCCGCCTAGGCCAAATTGGTAAAAAACAAGCTGATGCTCGCGCCCTTATGACAGGCCGCATTACTGACGCCTATACCAACATCACCACCGTTAAACTGTTTGCGCATAGTCAGCGTGAAGCCACCTATGCACGCCAAGCCATGGATGCGTTCAAAAAAACGGGTCACCAGCAAATGCGGCTGGTCAGCCAATTTGAAACCACCAATCATCTGTTGATTACAGCGTTGCTATTAGGTTCTACCGCTACGTCTTTGTACCTCTGGTCTATCAACGAGGCCAGCGCTGGCGTGGTCGCGGCTATTATTGCCATGGC
>CANQRK010000029.1 GCA_947626245.1 uncultured Paenalcaligenes sp.
AAGGCGGGTCAACCTATTCCTTTGGTGGCAGAGACTGGTGGGCTGAATGCGATGGTGGTAGACTCTTCAGCCTTGGCTGAGCAGGTGGTGGCCGATGTGATTCACTCGGCGTTTGATTCTGCCGGTCAACGTTGTTCTGCTCTGCGTATTTTGTGTTTACAGGACGAGATAGCAGACACTATGTTGACGATGCTACGCGGTGCTATGAAAGAGCTCAGCGTAGCCAATCCAGATCAATTATCCACAGATGTGGGGCCAGTAATTGATAAAGAGGCTCAACAGAACATTCAACGGCATATTGCGCAGATGCATCAGCAGGGTTTTGCCATTGAGCAAATTGCGGTAGAGCCAGCGTGTACACAAGGGACTTTTGTGGCGCCGACATTGATTGAAATTACGCACATTTCAGATGTGAAACAGGAAGTGTTCGGTCCCGTGTTGCATGTGTTGCGTTATCGGCGGGCTGAAGTCGATGCCTTGATTCAAGACGTGAATGCCAGTGGTTACGGTCTGACTTTTGGAGTGCACTCACGTATTGATGAAAGCATAGACAACTGGGTGCAACACGTCCGTGTGGGCAACCAGTATGTGAATCGTAATATAGTAGGGGCCGTTGTGGGGGTGCAGCCTTTTGGTGGGCAGGGCCTATCAGGTACAGGACCTAAAGCGGGTGGACCACTTTATATACCGCGTTTGCAGGATTTCGAGCCGACTCGTTTGTCACTGGGGGATAAAGCCAAGTTTTCAACCGCTCCATTAGCGTCGAGTTTTCTTAATTGGATCCGTGCAGTGCAGCCTGCGCAGCTTGTACAACAGATACAGTCTATTTTTGAGTTGAGTTTGTACGGTGCCCAGCTAGTTTTACCAGGGCCTACTGGCGAGCTTAATAACTATCATTTGTTGCCCCGCGGTCAGGTGTTGTGTCTGCCGAAAACAGAACGGGGGGCCTACCTGCAGTTGGCGAGTTGTATTGCCACGGGGAATACGGCCGTTTTTGTTGTAGGTATCGAGGCGCAGTGGTTCGCGTCATGGTTACAGGCTCTACCTGACGACGTAGGTCCGCAGGTTATTCAAGTGGCACATTTAGAACAAGCCTTACAGTCGCTGTCGGTCGGTGCAGCGTTGTTTGAAGGTGATGGTGACGAACTGATGGCGTTGGCACATGACTTGGCAGAGTACTCTGCCGTGATTATCCAACCGCAAGGTCGTACCGTTGCTGAGCTAAAAGAGGGGAAAACCTACCGATTAGAGCGGCTACTAATAGAGCGCTCCCTCAGTGTTAATACAGCAGCGGCTGGAGGGAATGCAACGTTAATGGCCATGATTTAATGCATCTATGTCGCGGAGACGCTAAGACATAGATCATCAGTAAATTTATAAACACAAGGGGTGAAAAATGGACATAGTGAGCACACCAGTCATAATTATGTTCGTGATTTATATTGCAGCCATGTTGATCATTGGTTGGCTAGGTTATAAATCGACCGAAGATTTATCAGATTATATTTTGGGGGGGCGTAAGCTAGGGCCATTTGTGGTGGCATTAGCCGCTGGGGCATCTGACATGAGCGGATGGCTATTAATGGGTTTACCCGGTGAAGTCTATAGCACAGGTATTTCTGCTTCGTGGATTGCCATTGGTCTGATTATCGGTGCTTATTTCAACTGGCTGTTTGTCGCCGCTCGTTTACGTGTGTATACCGAGCTGTCGGGTGATGCATTAACCTTGCCAGACTTTTTCTCTAATCGCTTTGAAGACAAAAACAACATCTTGCGCATCGTGTCAGCGATTGTGATTTTGGTGTTCTTTACTTTGTATTGTGCTTCAGGCGTCGTGGCAGGCGCGCGCTTATTTGAAAGCATGTTTGGCTTGTCGTATACCAGTGCTATTTGGCTCGGTGCTTTTTGTACTATTGCCTATGTCTTTATTGGTGGTTTCTTGGCTGTCAGTTGGACGGATACCGTCCAAGCGTCTTTGATGTTTACCGCGTTGATATTGACCCCCTTAATTGTGTTACACCATGCAGGCGGCTTTGGCGAGGCAGTCAGCTCCGCCCAGATGCTGAATGCCAGCAGTACCGAGATGCTGTCAGGTGTTTCTAAAATTGGGATTGTGTCGGCTTTGGCATGGGGGTTGGGTTATTTTGGTCAGCCTCATATTTTGGTACGTTTTATGGCCGCTGATTCCGTGCGAAGCATTCCCAATGCGCGTCGTATTGGAATGACATGGATGATTCTTTGCTTGGCTGGAGCCGTTGCGGTTGGTTTCTTCGGTATTTCGTATTTTGAAGCTAACCCTGAACAAGCGGCTGGGGTCACGGCTAACGCAGAGCGTGTGTTTATTGAGCTGTCTATTTTGCTCTTTAATCCATGGATTTCTGGGGTGCTGCTTGCTGCTATTTTGGCTGCGGTCATGAGTACTTTGTCTGCTCAGCTGCTAGTGTGTTCTAGTTCTTTAACGCAGGACGTATATAAAACGTTCTTTCGTCGTGATGCGGGCGACAAAGAATTAGTGTGGTTTGGTCGCTTAATGGTATTAGTTGTTGCTTTAGTTGCCATTGCTTTGGCTTGGAATCCAGATAGCCGTGTGTTGTCGATGGTCAGTTACGCGTGGGCTGGTTTTGGTGCTGCGTTTGGTCCAGTGGTGATTCTGTCTTTGATTTGGCGTCGTATGACCATGTCGGGGGCGTTGGCTGGCATGATCGTCGGGGCCGTTGTGGTACTGGTTTGGAACCACTACGCTTGGTTTGGTTTGTATGAAATTGTGCCTGGATTTGTCTTAGGTGCTTTGACTATTTATATCGTCAGTATGCTAAGCCCTGCGCCAACAACTAGCGTGACGCGAGTGTTTGATGAGGTTCAAACCGAAATCAAAAACATGTAAGGCTGTACTGAGTTATATGCATCATGCATAACGTCAAAGGGTGTGGTTCAATTTAGTGTGAATCACACCCTTTTATTTTTTGGGGAGCACTATGCAAGTCGAAGTGACGCAGTTATTTATTTACCCGATTAAGTCGTGCGCAGGCATTCAGCTAGAACGTAGTGCCATTGATTATCGAGGTTTACAGTGGGATAGAGAGTGGGTGATTGTGGATGAACAAGGTCAGATGCTGACGCAGCGTACCGTGCCTATGATGACCCTAATTCAACCGGCTATTACAGAGCAAAACCTAGTTCTTCAGGCGCCAGACATGCCAGAGCTAACGGTCTCGTTGGCGTTGGATGAAAGCGAGGCCATTCGATTACGTATTTGGGATGATTTAACGTTGGGGGCAGATCAAGGTGAGGCCGTTGCGGCGTGGTTAACCCAGTTTTTGCAACAACCGTGTCGACTGTTACGGGTACACACTAAAGCTCAGCGTGGCCTTAGTCAAACCTGGGTGCGCAAGTGGTTGCAAGCCGATCTAGCGCCGGCGGAGGCGACGGACTTAGCACAAACGCATTTTGGTTTTGCTGATGGTTTTCCCTTTTTGATTTGCAATCAGGCCTCTTTAGATGAGCTGAATGCGTTGATCGTACAGCAAGGTGCGGATCCCATAAGCATGAACCGTTTTCGTCCCAATATAGTGATTCAAGGCTTAGAGGCATACGAGGAAGATTATTTATGGAGTCTGGTCGGCGAGCAACTGCAGTTTGCTAAATTGAAAAACTGCACACGTTGCCCTTTGCCTAATGTGAATCCATTGACAGCAGAGATAGGTTTGCAACCAGCCTTGGCTTTGCGAGATAGCCGCCGCACTTTAGAAGGGGTAACTTTTGGAGTTAACGCGGCGTTATTTGGCTTAGAGCCAGCGGCTACGTTAACGGTAGGGCAGTGTTTCGAAGCAGAGTTTACTTTTTAACTAAGGCACCTTCGTGTTGGAGCAGCCAACGTTTACGTTCTAAACCACCGGCATAACCCGTTAATCCTTGATTATGACCAATCACACGATGGCAGGGAATAATAATACTAATTGGGTTAGCGCCGTTGGCTGTGCCTACCGCCCGTACTGCTTTAGGACGGTGAATGCGTTGTGCGAGCTGAGCATAGCTCCATGTGTTGCCACACGGAATGGTGTGCAATGTGCTCCAGACGTGCTGTTGAAATACCGTACCCCCTATCTGATAGGGAACAGTTTGGATGGCGTGTAAATCACCTGTGAAATAGTTTGCCAATGCTTGGAAAGCGTTGCTTTGGGTGATAGCGGGGTGAATAGATACTGAATGCTTAGGGTATTGGCGTCGTAGTAACTCATGCATACGAGCTTCGTAATCTGCCCAGTCTACGGCACGTGCGTGGGCCAACGGGTCGGTCAAGATAATTAGTTCCCCTAAGGGGGTAGCTAAACGCTCTTCAAATAAATAAAGCACGGACATAGCGGTACTCACATTCAGTCTTTAGACTGTTTTAGTGTACAGCGAAGTCCGTGCCTATTTGTGTTTTTACTTGGCGTAAACGCTTAAACCATAAGAGTGAGCCTGCGAGGCGGGTTCAAAAGAGGTCGCTAGCACGTGGTATTCTCCTGGTTCTAACCAAACGTTTAGCTCTGCATTCAAATCACCACCACTATCATCGTCTTCTATTAATAGCTCATGCTCATGAAACAGCTGCAAGTAGCTATCGAACTGAGTGGCGTCCATATGAAAGACATACTGGCCGGCTTCAGGAATGATTACGGTATATAAATCACCATCTACTTGAGGATTAATAGAGGCAGTCGTGCGTTGATTTAGTGGCAGTTGTCGAGGGGACTGCGATAGAGAGGTATTTTCTGCTTGTGCCCAAAGCTCGTATAAGCCTGATTGGTTTTCACCATGCAGTTCAAGGATATGCTCGCCAGCGGGCAAGAAGGCTCGAATTTGTTGAGCGTCATGTTGACCCGAGTAGCGACTTTGGTATTGAGCCAGTTTTAATTGACCGTTGAAATTATTAGCATGTAGTCGAACGGTGACAATTTGTGGGCGGCTTAATTCAAAATGAAAAGGTGTCATTTGATCGGTATAGAGACCAGAGCGACTGGTTCCGTCTAGGACCAATTCATCCCCTAGGCTATTAAGCTGTTGGGATTGGGGGCTAAGATCTTGTTGGGTAATACTTAAGGTATAGCCTCCA
The DNA here is from genome assembly GCA_947626245.1 of uncultured Paenalcaligenes sp. Taxonomy (GTDB): domain Bacteria; phylum Pseudomonadota; class Gammaproteobacteria; order Burkholderiales; family Burkholderiaceae_B; genus Paenalcaligenes. The sequence continues at coordinate 5,096 of CANQRK010000029.1, forward strand.
GTAAACTCCTCATCGCCAGTGGCTGAAGAGGCCTCGAGCACGTAGTCGCCTGCTTTCAAATATCGACTAATTCTAGAGTTAAGGTCGGTGCCGCCATCATCATCTTCAGCCAAGACACTATTTTCGTTATTTTTTAATCTTAAGAAGGGGTCTAAATTAGGTGTTATGGCTTTTAAGTCAATAATATACAGACCATCGGTACTGATCTGTAAAGGATACGATTGCGGTTTTTTTTGAGCCCAGTCATTAATACTAGAGTTGGCTTGTAGGGTGGTACCCGCTAATTGTTTTAATTCACTGACTTGGATATTAAACGGCCCATATGCTGAGCTATCTTTACCGCTGACTGCTAATTGATAGGTCCCTGTGCTCGGTGCTTTAAAAACGAGGGTGGCATTTGTGTGTGTGCTTGAAGAGCATGAGTTACACCCGCTTTGTAATGGGGCGCGTTCAAGCAACTGGTCTTGATGCAATACGCTTAATTGGGCCGGTAAAGGTCCACTAACTCTGGCATGAATGAGTTGCTCAGCCTCTAGGTTAAGCTCATAAATGGCACTGCGCACACCATCACTAACATTTAATAGACTTTGGCTAGTGATTTCCCCGCTCTGCTGTTGGTCTAGTTGAAGAAGCTCTAAACGAGGTGCCATATTTTTGAAATGAAAGTAGCTATAAACGCCACCGCCTGCAATTAAAGCACCTAATAAAGCCGCACTCAAAGTTGAAATTTTCATTTTTGTTCTTTTTGTAAAAGTAGAGGTTGTCTGGGCTTCCCGATTTTATAAGACTGTTCCGGTAGGTCTAAGTAATGAATAACTTTGTTACGAGTTAAGTGCTAATCGATAAAAATACCCCGTACCTTTGTCATAGCGCACGGGGTAGGGAACAGAGCTTAAAAACGAGGGTTAAGCTTGTTTAACTAGGATGGTCGAGCTGACTTGGTTGGCACGTTCACGAGCTGTTGTAGTGTCTTCGGCAGCGGCTAGGGCTACACCCATACGTCTGCGGTCAAAACTTTGAGGTTTGCCGAATAACCGTACATCGCTCTGAGGCACTTGCAGGGCTTGGGCTACATAATCAAAAACGACGGCGCTGGATTCAACTCCACCATAAATAACCGAGCTAGCTCCGGCCGATCGTAACGTAGTATCTACGGGTAAACCTAAGATAGCACGAGCATGTAGCTCAAATTCACTTTGGGCTTGTGTGATCATGGTGACCATGCCGGTGTCGTGGGGACGGGGACTGACTTCGCTAAACCAGACATCATCACCGCGCACAAAGAGTTCGACGCCAAATACACCCAGCCCACCCAAATTTTGTGTAACTGCCAAAGCGATGGCTTGGGCTTTTTGTAAGGCCGCCTCGCTCATGGCTTGTGGTTGCCAACTTTCTACGTAATCGCCGTCGACTTGTTTATGACCAATGGGAGCGCAGAAATTGGTTTCTACTTGGCCTTGTCGGAGACTACGTACTGTTAGCAATGTAATTTCATAATCAAAATCAATAAAGCCCTCGACAATGACACGCTGTTGGCTGACACGGCCCCCTTCCATGGCGTAATTCCAAGCAGGCTCAATATCAGCAGCGCTAGCGATTTTGCTTTGCCCTTTGCCTGAGCTGCTCATGAGTGGCTTGATCACGCAGGGATAGCCAATTTTGTTATCAATGGCTTGGGTGAGCTCTTCAAGGCTATTACAAAACACATAGGGACTGGTGGGGACACCCAGTGTTTCAGCGGCAAGGCGACGAATGCCTTCGCGATCCATCGTGAGTTGAGTGGCGCGAGCAGTGGGAATAACACGTAACGATTGCGCATGTTCAAACTCAGCCAGAACTTGGGTCGCTATGGCTTCAATTTCAGGCACGATAATATCGGGCTGTACCGTTTTAATCAGCGTACGCAAGGCTTGCTCATCATTCATGTCGATGGTGTACGCGTGATGGGCAACTTGGTGACCGGGGGCGTTATCGTAGCGGTCTACGGCAATGGTTTCAGCGCCTAAACGCTGTAGCGCGATGATGACTTCTTTACCTAGTTCGCCAGCACCTAAAAGCATGACTTTGAGTGCGCTAGGGCGTAAGGGTGTGCCTAGTGGTTTCATTACAGACTCCATCAATAAAAACGTGTCGCCACATGTCAGAGGATTAACAACGCATATTGTAAGCGTAGCCGTGATTTTATAGGAGGGCTTTAGGCTTTCCTTGTCCCTGTACAAGGGGGCTATGCCCCCGATTAAGTGTTTCGATCTCGTCTATTGCCGTAGAGCCATGATGGCATCGCTAAGCAGTGCTCACTCGTTTCACTCGCTCCGCGCTGAACCGCTCCTCCATTCATGCCTCCACCGCCGTGACAAAGACGTTCCCTGTACGAGGGGGCCATGCCCCCGATTCCATCGTTTTATCTGGTGCGGTGATATTAATAAATAAGGGGGCAGTGTATTAGTTTAGTGGGGCAAATCATGATGAGAGGCGTCTATTTCTACATAATCAATGGATAGTTTGTGCCAATGCTTAGGGCGTCTAAGCTTCTTGGAAAGGAAAAAATAAGGAGCTAGATGTGAACAGAAGACAGTTTTTATCTTTGGTGACCGCTGGGGTAACGATGGTGCCCTGGCAGGTGTCTTGGGCGACACCTAACACTAAAACTCGATTAGTCGTGGCGGATCAGAGTGAGTTATTACGTCATCTTTTGTTAGCAAGTGGTGAGGGGGCAGCCTTACCGTTTGATTTACAGTTGCCGAATTTTGCAGGGGGGCCTGCTATTTTTGAGGCGATGCGAGCTGGGGCTTTGGATTTAGCTTATGTGGGGGATACTCCGCCGATTCAAGCACGAGCAGCAGGGGTGTTATTGCCTATTATTGCGACATTTACGCGTGAGAAAGCACAGTATCGCTTAGTACAGCGTGATGGGGCCGGAGTGGAGCATTTAACCGATTTAGCGGGTAAGCGAGTGAGCTATATCGAGGGTTCAGGACGACAAGTTTTTTTAATTGAAGCGTTAAATAAAGTCGGTTTAACGCTAGAGGATGTGGAGTTAGTGCCCCTGAGAGTAGCAGAGCTGAATGATGCATTACGGGCTGGGGCGGTGGACGTAGCCATTATTACTGAGCCGCATATCACTCGATTAGGACAGCAGGTTAAGGTCAGAGTGGTCCCTGATCCGTTAGAACGTGAGATTTTACCTTCTACTTCATATATTTACGCCCGTCCAGAGGTACTGCTTGATTCTGAAAAAGCAGAAGCCATTGCACTTTTTATTGCTGCTTTTGTTCGCGCGGGTCTGTGGAGTAATTTGAATCAAGACGCTTGGGGTGAGCACTATTACCGTTCTTTTCAGCGTTTGGATGCCGAGAGTACAGCCGTAACCTTAGCGGCTCAGTCTCCCTTGGTCTTTCAGACGGCCGTCGAGGCGCAGCCACATCATCAAAAGCTGATGGATGTTTTATATAGCACAGGTGCCTTGGCTCAACCATTGCGGGCGGAGGACTCATTTGTGAGTACCTATGACGCAGTGATTACTGCAAATCGTTGATATTTTATGAAAGGAAAATAAGGCCATGACTGAGATGTCTTTACCTTTAGCAATTAAGCCAACTGTGGCGTTGGACTCTGGGGCGCGCGCGCAACCGTTAAAGCCCTTGGTTCCAAAGCGCCTTTCCTTTCGTTGGTTGTTAAGTGGGCCGATTTTGTTGCTAGTGTGTTGGGAGCTAGCGGCAGCGTTGGGGTGGATTGCCCCTCATACCTTAGCAGCTCCCTCACAAGCACTGAGCACGGGGTATGAATTATTTAAAGACGGTGAGCTAGTACCCCACTTTTTAGCCTCAGCAGGACGAGCCTACAGTGGCTTGTTACTAGGCGTGATAGCAGGTGTGGTACTGGCCTTGGTGGCGGGATTGAGCACGGTGGGTGAGGCGTTGTTAGATGGCCTAGTGCAAATTAAGCGTGCCATTCCGACCCTGGCTTTGATTCCGTTGGCCATTATTTGGCTAGGTATTGGCGAGACCATGAAAATCGTTTTGATTTTTACGGCAGTATTGGTGCCCATCTATTTGAATACGCACGCAGCCTTGCGTGGTATCGATAGTAAACATGTGGAGCTTGCGCAGAGTTTGGGTTTGTCGCGTGGTGAATTTATTCGAAAAGTGGCATTACCCAGTGCATTACCCGGCTTTTTTGTGGGATTACGCATTGCCGTGTCACTGAGCTGGACAGCATTGGTCGTGTTAGAGCTGATTAATACACAGACTGGCATTGGTTATTTAATGAATCGGGCCCGTGATTGGGGACAAACCGACATTATTGTTGTGGGCATCATGATTTATGCCAGTTTAGGTTTGTTGTCAGATATGGCAGTGCGAGCGCTAGAAACACGTGTGCTGTCTTATCGTAAACCGGTGGGAGGCTAAGTGATGCAGGCTATGTCTTATGCCGTGCAGTTGCAGCAGTTTTCTCGATCCTTTGGAGAGAAAACGGTATTGAAAGAGGTGGATCTGACTATCCCCGCAGGACAGTTTGTCGCTTTACTTGGTGAGTCAGGTTCGGGGAAAACTACCTTGTTACGGGCTTTAGCGGGACTGGATTCCGAAGCGTTCAGTACGGGAACAGCCGTTGTGCAAGGCACGATATCGGTGCTTTTTCAAGATTCGCGACTTTTGCCGTGGTTAACGGTAGAGGACAACCTATTGTTGGGTTTGCACAAGCCCCAAGGTGCTGTCTTAGCACAAGCGATGCTAAATGAAGTGGGTTTAGGAGATAAGGCCAACGTGTGGCCCAGTACGTTGTCAGGAGGGCAGCAGCAGCGAGTCTCGTTGGCTCGTTCTTTGTTGCGAGAGCCTGCTGTGTTATTGGCTGATGAACCCTTTGGAGCCTTGGATGCACTGACGCGATTACGTATGCATGCGTTACTGTTTCGATTGGTAGAGCGTACTAAACCGACCGTGTTATTGGTCACACATGATGTAGATGAATCGCTGCTGTTAGCGGACCGTATCTTAGTGTTAAAAGATGGCAAGGTAGTCGATGATCACGAAGTGCCACTCGCGCATCCGCGTCGGCCTGACCATTCTTTGTTTATGAATTTACGCCAACGTTTATTACAACGCTTAGGTGTGGATCTTGAGTTTCTTTAAGGGAGGGAATATGAGTCGGCAATTGCATTTAAATTTATTTTTAATGGGACGGGGTCATCATGAGGGGGCGTGGCGACACCCAGGGGCCAATCCCAAAGCGTTAACGGACTTAGAACTGTATGTGGATGCGCTGCGATTAGCAGAGGCAGCACATTTTGATGCGGTATTTTTGGCCGATAGTTTGGTTGGTCCAGAAAGCGGGCAGCCTATTTCATCGGGATTTTTAGAGCCGTTGGTTTTGTTAGCGGCTTTGGCAGCGCGTAGTCAGCATATTGGTCTGATTGGAACTGTTTCTACGACCTATAGCCAGCCTTATACCTTAGCGCGTCAATTGGCTACCTTGGATCACATTTCTCAGGGGCGAATTGGCTGGAATATCGTAACGTCATGGGCTCCCAAAGCCGGTTTTAACTATGGTTTCGACGTGGAAATAGAGCATGGTCAGCGCTATAAAATGGCAGAGGAATTTGTGGCTGCGGTTGACGCATTATGGAAAAGTTTTCCTAGCGAGGCCGTGCTTGATGCAGTAGCACAGGGGCAATTTTTGGATGGCTCTCACATTCAGCCTGTGCATTTTCAGGGAGAGTTTATCCGTACACGTGGGCCGTTAAATGTACCAAGTGGTCCCCAAGGTCGTCCCGTCTATGTGCAGGCAGGTCAATCTGAAGCAGGCCGATCTTTTGCGGCAAAATGGGCCGAGGTCATTTTTACGGCTCATGCTAATCAACAGTCAGCACAACAATTTTATACGGACGTAAAGCAGCGCGCAGCCGCTCTAGGTCGGCAGAGTAGTCAGCTAGTGATTTTGCCTGGCTTGAGCGCTGCTATTGGCTCTACAGAATATGAAGCCAAACAGGTTTGGGAAGAGTTAGATGAATTGACTAGTGTGGAGACGGGTTTAAGTCGTCTGTCTGCTCGTTTTGGCGGGCATGACTTTTCTGAAATAAACCTAGACAAAAAGTTAACGATCGATGACTTTCCTGATCCGAATTTGGTCGATGCCTCTAAGAGTCGTGTGACGGGGTATATTGATCTTTGTCTTAGAGAAAATCTAACGCTTAGACAGTTATTAAAACGGTTGGCTGGCGCACGCGGTCATTTGGCTGTGGCTGGGACACCTGAGCAAATCGCAGATTTAATCGAGGATTGGTTTAACACCGGTGCAGCAGATGGCTTTAATGTGATGCCACCCATATTAAATCAGCAACTCGAGCTGTTTACGAGCGAAGTCGTGCCTATCTTATGCAAACGAGGTCTATTTAGAACTGAATATGCAGGACACAGTTTGCGTGATAATTTAGGTTTGAACTAATTAGGTTAAGCCAGTCGTTTTTTGATACATTTTAGGCTGTTAAGGAAGGCAAAGGCAGGTCAAATCGCACTAGGGGCTATGCTATGATCGGTAACATCAATTGCTTGCGGTGGCACAGCAAAGCAAAGCCCTCAGTGCGCTACAGTGTTGGTCAAGGCGATTAAAAACTGTAGCTGCTTTTCATGTAGTATCTTTATAGAGAGAAGTGTCATGATTCGTAAAATTGCAGCCATTGCCTTATTCGCTACTCCTTTTGCTTTGAGTGCACAAACCACTTTACCTACTACACAGTATTTACCTCTAGAGCTTGCCACCAAAGCCGCTCAGGCGACTGTGCAAGCATGCGCCAAAGAGGGGTATGCAGTAAGTGTTGCCGTTGTAGCGCGTGATGGTTCTACCCAGGTTTTACTTAAACAAGACCTAGCTGGTCCTCACACTGGAAACAGCGCCCAAGGCAAAGCCTTTACCTCGGCAGCAATGGGGCGTGATACCGCTGGCCTAGCTGAATTTATCTCTACTAATCCTGCTAATAATGGGATGCACAACATGGATTCCCGTCTAGTTATCCAAGGCGGTGGTTTGCCCATTAAATTTAATAATGTTTTAGTAGCCGGTATTGGTGTCGGTGGTGCGCCCAATGGTGCGCTTGATGCCGCATGCGCTGTCGAAGGGTTAAAAGCCATCGGCGCTGACGTGTAAGTCATCGGTGTTTGTACCCTGCTTGCATTGCGTTATATGTGAGCGTGGCTTACGAGCAAGAGTTAAATCTAGGCCTTGAAGGCTACGTTGGTCAACGCCGTGGTGTGTCCGGTGGGTTTAATGTCCGTTATGAGTTTGATTAACGCGCTGTGATTTTAAGTGAAAGATAAAGCCCCTAGTGTAAAAGCTAGGGGCTTTTTGTTAGATGGCCATGCCTGCGATCAGTGCTTGTCGCAGGCATGGCCTGTTCGTATAAAGGCATCGCCTTGGGGGGTATGTTATGCCGGTTGGCGCACAGGAGCCCACATGAAGTTCTCTGGATTCACGGCCTCAATGGCTCCGGTGTCTAGCAACGCTTTACATGTCTCGGCATCTACGCCGCCTGACTGAAGTAGTTCAAGAGTATGCTCGCCCAATTCGGGAGGAGGGAGGGTGGTATTTTCATCAATGACTGAGCCAAAGCGTGGGAATTCGGGCACGCTAAACTCAAGGCCCCGAAGGGTGACGGTGCGTAGCTTGCCTGGGTGTTGGGCTTGTTCTACCTCTAACACACGCTCAAGAGGCAGCACTTCGGTACAACCCACACCTGCTGCAGTCAACAGGGCTACCGCCGCGTCATAGGTATGAGATTGAATAGCAATTTGGACCAATTTGTCTACATGACTATGGGCTTTTTTACGATCACGAAGTGAGGCTAGCGAGGGGTCATTGGCCTCTGTCAGACCCATTGCTTCGCAGAATTTTTTCCAGTGACCATCAGTTAGCATCAGCAAATAAAGCCAACGATTATCAGCGGTGAGATAGGCACCATATCCCGGCATGCTGAATTCACCATGAGGCTCACGCTCGGGGCGTCCCAGAAGCTGGGTCTTCAGTTGAACGCCAACTAAATCACGGGATGCAATATGCAGGCCGGTTTCGTAAAGTCCAACTTCTACGGGTGCTGACGCCTGATTGTTTTTCTTTTTTAAGAGTTCGGCAAGAATGCCGATCACGGCATAGGCTCCAGCGAACTGATCATGATAAGACGGCCCTAAACGACTAGGGCGCCCATTGACGATATTGGCTTCCATCACACCGGTAGCGGCTTCGGCCACTGGGTTGGAGGCGAGATCGTTTTCTTGAGGACCCGCTGCATAGCCTCGGATATGGCAATAGACCAGATTGGGGTTGATGTTTTTGCAGTCTTCGTCGGTAATTCCCAGTTTGCGTGCGGCGCTTGGCGCTAGATTATGAACAAGTATGTCTGTTGTTTTGAGTAGTTCACAAAATGCGGCGTAACCCTCTTCATTTTTTAAATCAATACATGCACTTTTTTTTCCGTGGTTGTAAGCGATGAATGTGCCGCTAGGTCCGCCGCGCACCAGACTGCGTGTTGGATCGCCGCGTGGCGGTTCTATCTTGATAATTTCTGCACCCATCTGCGACAGAATATGCGTCGCAAAGGGAGCGGCGAGCATGCTCCCTAGTTCAATCACCCGAAGCCCATTGAGAGATTTATCTTGCATAGCTATTTGCCTCTATTGCGGTTGTTTGTTTAATGCATAATGCATTATATTGAGGATGAAGGCTAGGATAAACCGAATTAAGGAGGGGAAATCCCTTATATATGTGGATCGCTAAGAATATATAATGCATTTTCAGGCTGAGTGAAAATAAAATCACACTAGGAGACAGATGTGAATAGACGCGAGTTTTTAGCCGTTAGCGGCACCGGGGCAGTCTCCTTGGCATTTCCAAGGCTGGTCGCTGCACAGGGTCAGGTATCCCCCGGTATTGATATAGCTAACAAGACCGTCACTATTGGTGCTTTTACACCAGTGACGGGTCCTGTTCCGTTTTACGCGATTCTGACGCATGCGGCAGAGTCATACTTCAAATATGCAAACGAAAACGATTTGTTGGATGGCTGGAAAATTAACTACGTGACCTACGATGATGGCTATGAGCCTGCTCGCAGCGTTGCAGTTACACGCAGATTAGTCGAAGAAGACAAGGTTTTTGCTCTGGCAGCCCCCGTGGGTACGGCACAGTCTGTGGCTGTTATCCCCTATGCCAAAGAAGTCGGCCTGCCAATGATTGGTCCGATTGGTGGCGCTACCGCTTTATTCTCTGAGCGTTTGGTTTTTCCACTTCTGCCTGACTATGGCTGGTCAGCCGCGTCTAATCTGGATTATGCATTTAATGACTTAAAGGCCGAACGAGTCGCGCTGCTGTGGGAAAACGACGAGTTAGGCCGTTCGGCCAAACGTGGTTTTGATATCCAAATGGAGGCCATGGGCCGCGAACCCGTTGAGTCCATTCCCTTCGAAGTCCGCAACACTGACTTTACGCCACACTTACGTCGCCTTGCCAACGTGGATGCCGAAGTGGTGATTTTATTTGGCTCTAATGCCAACTTAGCCGCCGGATTACGAGCTGCCGATCGATTGGGGTTTGATGCCAAATGGATGGCACCATTTTTTACCGCAGATCCCACCACTTACAAACTAGCTGGCCCTTTGTTGGATGACGTGTACTTTTCATCTTGGCTAGGACCCGTCACATCGGATGCTCCTGAAATTGCAGCCTACCGAGACAGTGTTTCTAAATACTATCCCAATGATCCTATTGGTGTGTTCGGCTTAAATGGTTGGAGTAATGCCTCATTATTTGTGACGGGGTTTAAAAAGTTGCTTGATAGCGGCCTACCATTAACTCGTGAAAATCTGGTCGACGTGATGGAGACGTTAAATGATGCCACAGTGGGTGGTGCTCAGGGCGTGAGCTTCTCTGCGGGTGATCACCGTGGTGCTCGTCAAGAGGGGATTATTCAGGCTACCGAAGGCGGCGAATTCAAATTAGTCCGCGACTTTAAACCCTATCCTGCCAAAGTATTTGATGCAGATCTGTAGTAGGAAGCCAAAGAATGAGTGAAGCATACGAAAGCTGGATTGGCCGAGAAGAATCCCGTACAGAAGTAATTAATGCATCATCTGTACAGGCGATGGCGGCCACATTGGATTTTGAGCATAGCCCGGCGGTAGGTGATCCTCTGCCGCCGGGATGGCAGTGGATGTTTTTTAATCCAGTCGTGGCACGTAGTGCATTGGGAGTAGACGGTCATCCCAAACGAGGTGGGTTTCTTCCCCCCATTGACCTGCCTCGCCGTATGTGGGCAGGCAGCCGTATTCATTACCACGCTGACTTGCCTATTGGTGTAACGGCCACCCGCAAAAGCCGTATCCTCAACGTTGTTAACAAAGCCGGCAAGCAAGGGCCTTTATGGTTTGTGACGGTAGAGCACACCACTAGCTATGGCGAGACCCGCTGTATTGTTGAAGAGCAGGATCTTGTGTACCGTTCAGCTCCCCCAGCTGGCACGGTGGTATCCGCCCCTAAAGTCTACGAGCAGCAGGCACAGTGGGGGTGCGATGTCATACCGGATACCACTCTGTTATTCAGGTATTCCGCAATAACATTTAATGGTCATCGCATTCATTATGATCAGGCATATACCCAGCACGAAGAAGGCTATCCTGATTTGGTTGTGCATGGACCTCTGGTTGCAACGCTTTTGCAGCAGCTTGCCTTACAACAAGGTAACGGAAAAACGTTGGCTTATTTCGAATTCAGGGGGATGGCTCCTTTGTTCGTTACACGAGGTTTTAGGCTCGAGGGCATGCAAGATAACGGAGCGTTGAAATTGTGGGCACGTGGTCCAGACCAAGAGCTCGCTGTATCAGCCTCAGCGACATTTCGTTAATTAACAATAAACAGAAGTAGTACCAAAGGAGACAACACAATGACACAACATTTAAGTGGGCCCTCTAATTTAGAGGGACAAGTGGCCTTTATTACCGGAGGAGCGGGTGATATTGGCAGAGCAATTGCCAATACGTTTAGTCAGGCTGGCGCCAAAGTTATCGTGACTGATATTGCTGAGCAAGCCGACGTGGGGCCAGACATCCAATACAAGCAATACGATGTGACCTCACGCACACAAACGGATGCAGTCATTGATTCTGTGATTGCTGAGCATGGGGGGATTGATATTTTGGTGCTATGCGCCGGAAATATTGCACGCACTCCGCTTGCCGACAGTACGGACGAAGAATGGGATTCCATTATGGCGGTAAACGTACGAGGCGTAGTGAATCCGACTCGCAAGTTGTTTCCCCTCATGTGCGACCGAAATTTTGGAAAAATACTTGCCTTTGGTTCTATTGCAGCCAAAAACGGGGGTGTGGCGTCGGGCCCTGCTTATGTGGCGGCCAAGTCAGCGGTGCATGGCATGATGCGTTGGATGGCCAAAGCCGGCGCTCCTCATGGAGTTTACGCAAATACGCTGGCTCCTGGTCCGGTTGAAACCGCCATGTGGGCTTCCGTAACGCAAGGCAAGCCGCCTGCAGCAACCAACAGCGTTCCGCTGGGGCGTTATGGTAATCCTAACGATATGGCGCAGGCCGCGCTTTTCTTATGCTCACCCGCCTCAAACTGGATGACGGGTACGTCGCTAGATGTGAGTGGCGGCATGTGGATGGACTAAAAGGAGCCGCAGCATGAAACATGACGCCGAAGTCGTAATTGGTTTTGTAGGTTTAGGTGTGATGGGTGGGCCCATGTGCCGTAATATGGCGCAAAAACACCCCGGGTCCGTCATTGCTTTTGATATGAACCCCAATGCATTCGAAATTTTGGCCGGTACACAAGCGCGCCGGGCAGACTCGCTGCTTGATATCGCTGCACAGGCCGATATTGTTTTCTTGTCCTTACCCGGAGGAGTACAGGTTGAGCAGGCTTGTTTGGGGCAAAATGGTCTGACTAGCGGCAAGCGTCAGCCATCTGTTTTGGTAGATCTCAGTACCACTACCGTTGCTTTAGCCCGCGATGTACACGATAGGCTTCAAGCCTTAGGTGTTGAGTTCGCAGATGCCCCTGTTGCACGGACGCGAGAGGCTGCTCAACGTGGCGAGCTAAGCATCATGGTTGGCGCTGGCAAGTCTCTTTTTGAGCGTATTGCTCCTTTATTGCATTACATCGGCTCAGATGTGACGCATTGTGGGGCAGCGGGGTGTGGGCAAGTCGTGAAATTAATCAACAACGCCCTGGTCTTCGAGCATACCGTGGCACTTGCCGAGATGATGGTGTTAGGAGAACGAGCCGGGGTAGAACCCGGCTTGTTGCTTGATGCGCTATCAAAAGGCTCAGGGGACAGTTTTGTATTGCGTAATCACGGTCGTAAATCCATGTTGCCCCGTGACTTCCCCGCTAAGTCGTTTCCTCCAGAGTACGTCCTTAAGGATTTGGGTTATGTGCTTGAGTTAGCCTCTCTCGAGGGAGTGACTGCTCATGTCGCTGAGCTCGCACAGCGCTATTACACGGCATCAGTGAATAGTGATCTCGGAGGTCGCTATTATCCTGCGGTCATCGAGATTGTTGATCGCAATATCGGTCCAGTACCCGATAAACCATAAAGAGGGTTGCCATGACAGATTTTATTGGACTTGTTTGGGCGGGAGTGATTAGCGGTTGCTTATACGCTTTGGGCGCGTTAGGCCTTGTGCTGATCTATAAAAGCTCGCATGTTGTGAATTTCGCGCACGGTAACTTGGCTGGCTTGGCTGCATTTCTTGTGTTTGGTTTTACGGGTGGTGTTTTTGCCAATATGGCATGGGG
>CANQRK010000030.1 GCA_947626245.1 uncultured Paenalcaligenes sp.
GCACCCCTCTCGGGATCGGATTTTGAGTCCGACGCGTCTACCTATTCCACCACTCGGGCACGAGCTGTTCAGGTAGCAGCAAAGATAAAATTATAAGTAAACTGTAAAAAATATGCAAGCATTTTTTAATAAGGAGTGGTGATGCAAATTTGGGTGGATGCGGACGCATGTCCGGTGGTCATTAAAGATATTTTGTACAGAGCGGCGCAACGGTGGCAGTGCATGGTCACTTTAGTGGCGAATCAGGCATTGCGTACACCGCCTTCGGCATGGATTCGTACACGACAAGTACAAAAAGGCTTTGACGTGGCAGATGACTATATCGTAGAGCAAGCACAAGCGGGAGATGTCGTGATTACTGGCGATATTCCGCTGGCAGCACAATTAGTCGCTAAGCAGGTCTATGTATTAAGCCCACGTGGTGAAAGCTTTAGTGCGGAAAATATTCAGGAGCGTTTGTCCGTGCGTGATATGTTGGAAGAAATGCGTAGCTTTGGGATGGAGACAGGCGGTCCGCCCGCATTTAGTCAAACGGATAGACGTGACTTTGCTAATGCGCTGGATCGCTTGATGTTAAAACTTTCGCGTCATTAAAGAGCTAAAGCGTAGTGATGGGTTTGTGCAAAACGACTGGAATCGAAGCTAGAACTTGGGTTACTCTTTGGGATCATTTAAACAAGGAGTATGTTTTATGGCACAAGCCGCAGCTAGTCATATCTTGGTTGAAACCGCAGAGCGCGCTCAGGAACTAAAAACTGCCATCGAAGGTGGTGCAGATTTTGCTCAGTTGGCCGCAGAAAACTCAAGCTGCCCATCTTCTCGTCAAGGTGGTGCTTTGGGTACATTTGGTCGTGGTCAAATGGTCCCTGAGTTTGATGAAGTGGTTTTCAGCGCCCCTGTTGGCGTGGTACAAGGCCCTGTGAAAACACAGTTTGGCTACCACTTGGTTTTGGTGACAGAGCGCAACGACTAATTCGTCTACGTTTTGTAAAAAGACGGCTTTAGGCCGTCTTTTTTATGGGCAAATCGTTAAGCCCCTTTGATACACACGATTTGTTTCAGGGTATGGATGACTTCGACTAAGTCGGTTTGGTTTGCCATGACCTCATCAATATCTTTGTAGGCACTGGGTAATTCGTCTAGAACGGCGGCATCTTTGCGGCATTCTACGCCTTCGGTTTGAGTGCGTAAATCATCTACCGTAAAGTGTTTGCGGGCTTGGGTGCGACTCAATTTACGTCCAGCTCCGTGCGCGCACGAGCAGTACGAATCCAGGTTGCCTTTGCCGCGCACAATGTAGCTGCGTTGCCCCATGCTGCCAGGAATCACACCCAAATCGCCAGCACGGGCCCGGATAGCGCCTTTACGAGTCACCCACACATGACGACCAAAGTGTTCCTCTTGTTCTACATAGTTATGATGGCAGTTAATGGCTTCTTGGGTGATGTAAAAGGGCTTTTTAATATGACGACGTAGGGAGGCAATGGTTTTGTCCATCATGACTCGTCTATTTTCAAAGGCGTAGTCTTGCGCCCATTGCACGGCTTCTACATAGTCTTTGAAATCCTCGCTGTCATCGGACAAGTAGGCTAAATCAGCATCGGGCAATTGAATACCGAAGGCTTCCATGCGTCGTTTGGCTTTTTCGATGAAATAGCGCCCAATCAGATTGCCAATGCCTCGTGATCCCGAGTGCAACATGACCCAAACGTCGTCGTTTTGGTCTAAGCAAATCTCAATAAAGTGATTGCCAGAGCCAAGGGTTCCAATTTGACGTTGCGCCTGATTCTTTTCTAATGAGGGGTGTTTGGTCATTAGTTGCTTAAGACGTTGCGCTAGTTCGGAATCAAATTTAGGCGTGTTTTTATGCTTATGAGAGCCTCCTGTGCCCATGCCCAATGGGACATCACGTTCAATTTGATGCCGGATCGGAGCTAAGTTATCAGGCAGGTCGGTGGCATTAAGGGATAAGCGCACCGCATTAATCCCACAACCAATATCAACGCCTACCGCCGCAGGAATGACGGCGTGGTCGGTGGCAATCACACTGCCTACCGTCGCACCTATACCCACATGCACATCGGGCATAGCCACCACTCCGTGGGAGTGAACAAAGGGTAATGTGGACACGTTTTTTAATTGTTCTAGTGCCTCGGGGGCGATATCGTCTGTCCAGATTTTGATGGGTTTAGCGTGTTCGTGCTGAATAACTTGTTTCATGTTTCTATGATGGCATGGGCAGAGCAAAATCACAAAAAAAGGGATAGTTTAGAGAGGTTTAAAGTCGAACTAGCGAAACATTGGCTTGAATTTGGTGGGAGCGTACCCATCTATGCAGGTATTGATTAACTCTTATCCATTATTAGTGTGAACCGACATGAGTCAAGTAGAACAAAAGAATGAGGAAGTCCTAGGTTTTCAAACCGAGGTTAAGCAGTTATTGCAGTTGATGATTCACTCTTTGTACTCCAACAAAGAAATCTTCTTGCGCGAACTGGTTTCTAATGCCTCTGACGCGTGTGATAAGTTGCGTTTTGAGTCTATCGATAATCCGGATTTGCTAGAAGGTGAGGCCGAGTTACGTATTCGAGTGGATTACGATAAAGAGGGTCGTACGGTAACTATTTCGGATAATGGGATTGGGATGACGCGTGATGAGGTCATTCAAAACCTAGGGACTATTGCGCGCTCTGGTACCAAAGAGTTCTTCAGTCAGCTAACTGGCGATAGCCAAAAAGACTCGCACTTGATTGGCCAGTTTGGGGTGGGTTTTTACTCTTCCTTTATCGTGGCGGAGAAAGTGTCGGTATTGACTCGTCGAGCAGGTACGGCCGAAACCGAAGCTGTGCTGTGGGAATCCGCCGGTGAAGGCGAGTTCTCTATCGCTCCTGCAGAAAAAGCCGATCGTGGTACCGCCATTACCTTGTACTTACGTGAAGAAGACGCTGAGTTTGCCGACAACTGGCGCTTACGTTCTATCTTGCGCCGTTACTCTGATCATATTTCTTTGCCTGTGCAAATGCGTAAAGAGGAATGGGATGAAGACAAACAGGAAAATATTCGTTCCAACGAGTGGGAAACCGTCAACCAAGCTAGCGCGCTGTGGACTCGCTCTAGAAGTGAGATAGAGGATGAGCAGTACGTTGAGTTTTATAAACACGTAGCGCACGACTTTGAGGAACCTTTAGCGTGGACTCATAATCGAGTCGAAGGCCGTACTGAATACACACAGTTGTTGTTTGTACCTAAACGTGCCCCCTTTGATTTATGGGATCGTAATGCCAAGCGTGGGGTGCAGTTATATGTAAAACGTGTGTTTATCATGGATGATGCGGAACAACTGTTGCCCAACTATTTGCGTTTTGTGTGCGGTGTGATTGATTCAGCCGATTTACCGCTAAACGTGTCGCGTGAAATTTTGCAAGAAAGCCGTGATGTACGTGCCATTCGTGATGGCTCTGCTCGTCGTATCTTGTCTTTACTCGAAGACCTCGCTGAAAATCAGCCTGAAAAATATGAAACCTTCTGGTCTGTGTTTGGTTCGGTGCTCAAAGAAGGGGTAGGCGAAGACGCGGCCAACAAAGAGCGCATTGCTAAGCTCTTGCGTTTTGCTTCTACTCAGGCTGACAGTTCTGTGCAAAATGTGTCATTTGACGATTACATCGCGCGCATGAAAGAAGGTCAAGACAGCATTTACTACGTGACGGCCGACTCATACTCTGCTGCTAAAAATAGCCCTCATCTAGAGGTGTTCCGTAAAAAAGGTATCGAAGTCCTGCTCTTTAGCGAGGGGGTGGACGAGTGGATGCTGTCCTTCTTGAATGAGTTTGACGGTAAAGCGTTGGTTTCCGTAGCCAAAGGTGGTCTGGACTTGGCCGAGTTAGACGACGAGGAAACCAAGAAAAAACACGAGGAAATTGCTGAAACGTACCAGCCCTTAGTAGAACGTTTGCAAACTGCCTTAACGGATAAGGTCAAAGAGGTTCGTGTGACAGCGCGCTTGGTGGATTCACCTGCGTGTGTGGTGGTGGATGAAAACGAAATGAGTCCTCATCTATTGCGTATGTTACAGGCTGCTGGGCAGCAAACGCCCGAGTTGAAGCCTATTTTGGAAATTAACCCCGAGCACAGTTTGATTCATCGTATTAACGAGTCAGCTGAGGGTGATTTTGATGACTGGGCTGCCGTATTGTTGGATCAGGCCATGTTGGCCGAAGGCGCTACGCTAGACGAGCCGGCATTGTTTGTACAGCGCATGAACCGCTTGTTGTTGAAAAGCGCTTAAACAGATCGCTACCTAGTTAGTTACAGTTAAAGGCGAGGTCATAGACCTCGCTTTTTTGTTGCCCAGTCACAACAGGACGAATCACAATGCCATTCGGTTTGCGTTTGCTAATGATAATGATTATCATTCTTTTGGTTGGTAGTCTACAATTTTTTTGTAGCAGAAGAGATTTTTGAGTAACTCTTATTACCACGTACTCCGCAAAAAAATTATGTGATGTCTCAAAGGGGCAAAGCAGCAGGCATCGTACAGCTTGCTGCTTACGTTTTATTAGGGAAGAATAATGAAGCATAAACAGGTTGGATTCCATCCTAAAAAGGTCAGTTACTTGGTGGCCGGTCTTTTTACAGTAGGGGTTGTAGCTACGGCTCAAGCTCAGCAAAATAACGTGCAGGCACTACAAGGGGTTGTGGTGACCGCGTCGGGCTTTGATCAAAGTATTCGTGAAGCCCCAGCATCCATTTCTGTTATCAGTCGTCAAGACCTAGAAGAAAAGCCATTCAAAGATTTGGCAGATGCACTGCGTGATGTAGAAGGGATTGATGTACGAGGTTCGACGGGTAAAACGGGTAATTTGTCGATTAGTATCCGTGGTATGCCCAGTGAATACACCCTTATTTTGATTGATGGTCGTCGTCAGAACGCAGCGGGCGATGTGATGCCCAACGGTTTTGGTGGGGCTAATATGGGCTTTATGCCACCGCTGTCTGCCATTGAGCGTATTGAGGTAATTCGTGGTCCTATGTCTACCTTATATGGTTCTGAGGCCATGGGTGGGGTAGTGAATATTATTACGCGTAAAGTCGCCAAAGAGTGGGGTGGTTCCATGACGATGGAAACCAATCTGCCACAAGATAGCGATATTGGTACGCTGAACAAAGCGAGTCTCTACGTAGATGGTCCGTTAGTGGATGATTTATTAGGTATTGCTATTCGTGGTAGCGTATCGCGTCGTGGTACTACTGATGTGACCTATGGTAATGGTGAGTCCATTAGCACACGTGGTCCAGCTCCTGTTGAGTCACGCTCTCATAACGTGGGCGCCAAGCTCATGTTAACGCCCACCAAAAACCAAGATATCTGGCTAGATGTCAGCCAAGACCGTCAGTGGTTTAATAATGATGAGTGTCAGCTAGGTAACGTAGATGGCCAGTGTGGCAGGGGTGCAGCAGGCTATAAAGACCATTTGCGTTTCCATCGCGACGAGGCCGCTATTGGTAGCACTACGCGATTTGATTTTGGTACCTTAGATCTCAGCCTCACACGCAATCAAACTGAAACCATTGGTCGTACTATTCCTACCGCAGCGCGCCCTGAAGGGAGTGCGGATATTGGTTTAGATCGTGAGCTTAAAGCCACTAACACCATTTTTGATACCAAGTTTGTTACGCCTTTGGGTGAGAGTCACGTTTTGACCGTAGGTGGTCAGTACTGGCGTGGTAAGTTGGTTGACGGTGTGGTGAACGAGGCCTTTAAACAAGATACTTATGCGTTGTTTGCCGAAGACGAGTGGAGCCTAACCGACACCTTAACCGCCACTGTGGGCTTGCGTTATGACCACCACGAGGCTTTTGGTAGTCATATGAGCCCACGTGGGTATTTGGTTTGGACACCGGACGAGCAGTGGACAGTTAAAGGGGGTGTAAGCCGTGGTTACAAAACCCCAGGTCTAGAACAGCTACATAGCGGTATTAGTGGTATTAGCGGTCAGGGTCAAAGCGTTAACGTGGGTAACCCCAATTTGCAGCCCGAAGTCAGTACTAGCACTGAACTGGGCTTTAATTACGATAGCTTACAGGGTTGGAGCTTGGGGCTAACTGGTTTCCATAACCGCATCAAAGACAAAATCACTAGTGGTGGGCAGTGTGATGTGAACTTTATTGCCAGTTGTCTGGGCGTACCAGGTACGTCAACCTATAGCATCAACCGTGATAGCGCAACCACCAAAGGCCTCGAGTTCAATTCCAGCATTTACTTCAACGATGATTGGAGCTTGCGTTTGAACTACACCTACACTGACACCGAATTGAAAAACAACGGTCGTGCCGATGGTCCTTTGGGGGACACGCCTGAACACATGGCGAATGCAACGCTGCGTTGGGAAGCCTCCGAGCGTGTAAGCGTATGGTTACAGAGTGAATACCGCGGTAGCAGTGCTCGTTTCTCGGGCCGTACTCAAGACCTAACTGGCGATAGCAAATTAGAATATGAATCCATTGGTGATCTGAAATCCTACACACTCTTTAACTTGGGTGGTAGCTACGAAGTCTCTAATAATGTGCGTTTGAACGCAGCCATTTATAACTTGTTTGATAAAGATTTCCTCGAGTGCAAAAACTGGACGAATTCTGCCGGTGATGTGAATTGTGCGTCACCCTATATGCAAAATGGTCGTAGTACCCGCGGTACGGTTCCTTCTTTAGGACGTGCTTTCTGGTTATCTGCCAACATTACTTTCTAAGAGTATGTAGCGTAGTAAAAAGAGCTTGGTAACAACCAAGCTCTTTTTTTATGGGAAAAAACGTAAAGGCAGTCCGCTTTGAGTTGCGTAATGCCACCAATTAAAACTGGGCCCAGGATCGGTTTTGCGGCCCGGAGCGATGTGTTCATGACCCCGTACGGCTTGGATGGGGTAGCGTTGATATAGGGCAGTAGTCAGCGCGCTAAGGCTTTGGTATTGGGCTTCGGTATAGGGAATGTGATCGGCTCCCTCTAGTTCCACCCCAATAGAAAAGTCATTGCAACTGCTGCGGCCCTCAAACTGGGATACCCCTGCATGCCAAGCGCGCTCATCAGTAGAGACGAATTGCACGAGTTGACCAGTACGCCGTATAAAAAAATGAGCTGAAACGGTCATACCTCGGATGGTTTCAAACCAAGGATGAGAATCAAAGTCGAGTTGATTCTGAAAAAACTGCACAACAGCATCGCCGCTAAACTGATTAGGAGGCAAGCTGATATTGTGAATGACCAGTAGAGACGGCTCGCAGTCTAGAGGGCGGGCATTGGCATTGGGGGAAGGGGCCAGTTGCACCGTGCTTGACGGGTGCAGCCAGCCCATACGATCTATATGCATTATTTGCGTGGTCCTAGCTTGGCATGATCCAAGCTGCACCATGTGTGATCGTTGCTCATGAGGGCTTCGGAGCGGGGTAGGTAAATGTTGCAGTGTGCGCAGCGTACCATTTGCTCTGCGCCTTTAGGAGCAGGTACCCGGCCAGTTTTAGGGCGGGGATTGTTTTTTTTCTGGGTTAGGACTCGTGTAACAAAGAGAGCGGCAATAATAACTACCACCCAGATTAATAGTTTAACCAAAGGGACCTCGCTGCAAAATAACATCTAAAACAAATCGGCTGCCGGAGTAGGCTAGGAATAAAAAGCCAAAACCTACTAAGGTCCAGCGTAAGGCAATACGGCCACGCCAGCCACGGATGTGGCGTCCGAGTAATAAGCCCCCAAAAGTTAACCAAGACAGCACAGTAAATAAGGTTTTATGGTCTAGGGGCAGGACCGTGTGCGTCAAATGCAATGATACCGCGGCGCCTGTGATTACGGTAAACGTTAAAGCAATAAAGGCCATGCGTGTTAACCTAAACAACAGCTTTTCCTGCACCATTAAGGGCGGCATGCTGTCTAGGGCTCTATACCACGTGTTTTGTTCGTCTGCGCGCTGTACTGGCCGATGTAGTTGACGGTCAAGTATGGTAATTAAGATGGCGTGTAAAGCCGCCACACCGGCTAGGCCATAAGCCGCAATAGCAATGAGCAAGTGATAGCGCAACCAATGGCTGTGTTCAGCTGGAACCAAGATGCCGTGGGGGAAAAGAGCAGCAATTAGGCTGACTACAGAGGCCGTAGGTAGTAATATAAGTAATAAACTATCTAAGCGTAGGTATAGGCTTTCAAACCAAAAGACCACCATACCTAGCCACAGTCCCGCCGATAGGGCACTGGCCCAGCCTATGTATAGGCCTTGGGGCAAGTTAATGGCTAATAACAAGCCAAAGCCATGGATCATAATGGCAATGAATAAACCCGTTCTGAAGGTACGGTCTAAGTGGGGCGAGCGTTGGTGTTTTTGTATGGGTAGCCACAAAGATAAAGCCAAGATAGCGTAGGCGATGGCCGCCAACCCATGAAATACTATACTTGCAGACATATTTATCGACAGGGTAGGTAAAAGTTTTCAGGCACGATGCCATAGTAAACCATATTTAATCTGTCTCCTCTATTCTATAGTTTAAGCGAAACCAGTCATATGTTTGAAAATCTGACACAACGTATGTCACGTGTTGTAAAAACAATGCGTGGCCAAGCCCGATTGACTGAAGCCAATACCCAAGAGATGTTGCGCGAGGTACGTATGGCTTTACTCGAGGCCGACGTGTCTTTGCCTGTGGTGCGAGAGTTCATCGCCAAAGTCAAAGAGCAAGCCTTGGGCCAAGAGGTCGCCGACTCTCTCAATCCAGGTCAAGCCTTAGTTGGTACTGTTCATAAAGAACTAACGGAGCTCATGGGGGCCGATTTAGGCGAACAAGCTTCCGAGCTGTCCTTAGCCACTCAACCCCCTGCTGTTATTTTAATGGCAGGTCTCCAAGGGGCGGGTAAAACCACTACAACGGGTAAGCTCGCTAAGTGGTTAGCCGAGGGCGGTCATACTCAGGCCGGTCGAAAAACAGGCAAAAAGAAAGTCTTAGTGGTCAGTGCCGACGTGTATCGTCCTGCTGCGATTGATCAGCTTGAAACGGTAGCGGGTCAGGTGGGGGTAGACTTTTTACCCTCTAGCTCATCCGAGCAACCCAAAGACATTGCGGTGCGAGCGGTAGACCATGCTCGTCGTCACCATTACGAT
This sequence comes from uncultured Paenalcaligenes sp., assembly GCA_947626245.1. Lineage (GTDB taxonomy): Bacteria > Pseudomonadota > Gammaproteobacteria > Burkholderiales > Burkholderiaceae_B > Paenalcaligenes. The sequence continues at coordinate 9,138 of CANQRK010000030.1, forward strand.
GTGCTTATTGTGGATACGGCCGGTCGTCTAGGTATAGACGAGGCCATGATGCAAGAAATCCGTTTGTTGTACGACACCGTTACCCCAGTGGAAACCTTGTTTGTGGTCGATGCCATGCAGGGTCAGGATGCGGTCAATGTGGCCAAAGCGTTTGCCGAGGCATTGCCTTTAACTGGGGTGGTGTTAACCAAGCTAGATGGTGATGCCCGAGGTGGGGCGGCTTTATCCGTGCGCCATATTACTGGCAAGCCTTTAAAGTTTGTTGGGGTTTCTGAAAAGCTCGATGGTCTAGAGCCGTTTCACCCTGAGCGCATGGCGCAGCGTATTTTGGGCATGGGCGATATTGTCAGTTTGGTCGAACAGGCCCAACGCAATATTGATATTGCTGAAGCAGAAAAAATGGCGCAAAAAATCAAAGCGGGTGATCGCTTTGATTTGAATGACTTCAAAGAGCAGCTCCAGCAAGTCAAGAAAATGGGCGATATGGGGTCTTTATTGAAAAAGCTGCCCGCCCAATTTGCAGCGGCTGCCGAGCAAGTCCAAGGTGGCGAGGCTGAAAAACAACTGGCACGCACCGAAGGTATTATTAATTCCATGACGCCTGCCGAGCGTGAAAAACCCGAAATCATCAAGGCGTCTCGCAAACGTCGTATTGCTATGGGTTCTGGTGTGCCCGTCCAAGAAGTCAATCAGCTGCTCAAACAGTTCGAGCAAATGCAAGGCATGATGAAGAAAATGAAAGGGGGCGGCATGGCTAAAATGATGCGCTCCTTGGGTGGCCTAGGCGGTATGGGGGGCATGGGTGGCGGTGGTATGCCTGGCTTAGGTGGCATGATGGGTGGACTGGGCAATATGATGGGTGGTGCTGGCCGCGCTGGTGGTGGTAAAGGCAAGGGCAAGCGTCGTCGTTAGGCAGCTTTAAAGCGCCAGCGTTGTTCTACGTAGTGATACGAGACATAGGCCAACAACAGGCTTAAACACACCGCAGACAGCTGTTCAGCGGCTGTGTTTAAGCCTCCATTCCAGCGAAAAAAGCAAAAAATAGGCCAGTGCCATAAATACAAGGAATACGAGCCTTGGCCTAGCTGCACTAATTTGGGGTGGCTTAATACCCCTAACCAGCCATGTGTGGGGTTAGCTTGAACCAAGCTGAAAATTAGGGCAGCGCTGCCCAACGTGGCGGCTAAGCCGCCAGGCATAGGAAACGGATAAACTGGACTAAAGCCAATACCCACGAGTAATAGAATGGCTCCTACCGCGGCTAGCCGCTGCGTATGCAGGGGTTTGACTGGTTGGCGCTGTCGTTGCCATAGCAAAAACACGCCGGTACCTAGCAATAACTGCCATAACCGACTTGGCAGTAAATAATAGGCGGCACTAGGAGCGTAGTAACTTAAATAGGCAGAAGCCAAAACGGATGCTATCCCTAGGGCAACGACTAGCTTGACACGCCATTTCGGGCTATAAAGCAAAATCGGTAATAACACATAAAACTGCCACTCTACCCCTAGCGACCAAGTCGGGGTAAAGAGGGTGTATTCAATGAAGGGGTTTAGGCTATCGGTATCGTAGTGGGCTAGTACAAAATTACTTAGACCAAATAGAGCACTAAGCGCGGTTAGGCGATTTAACGCAGACAGCTCAGAGTCAGGCAGTAACCACAGGCTTAAAGCGCTAATGCTGACTAGGCACACGACCAAGGCAGGCAGTAAGCGCCAGAGGCGTCGTTGTATAAAATGGCGATATCCGCTACGAAATGTAGTGGGTTGCTGGCGCAGTAGGCTGGCCGCAATAACAAAGCCAGATAAAACGAAAAAAATATCTACCCCTACAAAGCCGCTAGGAAGCCAGCTGCTGTGCAAATGAAAAATCAGCACGGCAACAATAGCGACGGCACGTAGTCCATCCAGAGAAGGCCAATAAGTAGGACGAATCATCACATAAAAAAGCCCCATGCGATGCATAGGGCTAATAGCGTGAGAGTGGTGCTTAAGCGTCCAACTCGGGGATACGCAATACCTGACCTGGATAGATTTTGTCAGGGTGGGTCAGCATGGGCGTATTGGCCTCGAAAATAACGGTGTATTTAGGTCCTTTGCCTTTGCCGTATAGGGTTTCCGCAATGTTCCAGAGAGTATCGCCAGATTTAACGGTGTACATACGAGCTTCGGTAGTGGGCGCAGCCACAGCGATTTGGCTATCGACTTCGGATACCCCTAAGGTATTACCTAAAGCCAACACAATTTTTTCGGCTTGTTCGGTAGAGTCTACGGCGCCACTAACGATGACCTTATCGCCGTCCACTTGAACTTGAACGCCTTCGGTATCTAAATGATGTTTAGCCAACTCTTTTTTGAGTTCGTCAGAGGTGGCTGCCGTTGCATCGGAGCTACCTAATAGTTTGGCTCCTACATTTTTTAAAAAACTAAAAACGCTCATAATGGCGCTCCTTATGTCATTTTGATTTAATGTGTTTATTATGCCGAGACTTAAGGAATAAAGTCACGTTGGCTTTGTTAAGCTTTGTGAGAGAGGCTTAGCCTCCACCCACGGCGACTACGATTTCCAATTGATCGCCTTCGTTTAAGGGCGTTTGGTCGTGCAGGCTTTTGGGAACAATTTCGCCATTTAGTTCGACGGCAATACGTTTACCCGCATAGCCCAGCTCTTGCAGTAAATCGAGCACGGTTTGGGCATCTAGGTTGCGAGTCTCGCCATTGAGGGTCAGCAGCATTTATTTCTCCATGAGCAAGGTATCGGGGTTGGGGGTTTGGTTACGCGTAAAGATTAAATCCCAGACGCCATGTCCTAATTGCAAGCCACGGGTTTCAAATTTAGTTTGAGGGCGGTAATCGGGGCGCGGTGCGTAACCATCAAATTTGTTGCTAAGCAGTGGGCACGAGGACAAGACCTCGAGCATTTGCTCGGCGTAGTTTTCCCAGTCAGTAGCACAGTGAATATAAGCACCTGGAGCCAGTCTAGAGGCCAATAACTCGATAAAAGGAGGCTTAATGAGACGACGTTTGTGGTGGCGTTTTTTGTGCCATGGGTCGGGAAAATAAATATGTACGCCGGCCAAGGTAGCTGGCAAAATCATATCGCGAACGACTTCGACGGCGTCATGCTGAATAATACGAATCGTATCGGTTTGATGTTCTTCGATGCGTTTTAATAGAGCACCTACACCTGAAGGGAAGACCTCTACGCCGAGGAAATTATCGTCAGGGCGGTTTTGTGCGATTTTTAGGGTGGTCTCACCCATACCAAAGCCAATCTCCAAAATGGTGGGGGCTTGGCGCTGATACACCGACTCTAGATCTAAGGGGGTCGGCTCGTACTGAATGCCCCAGACTGGCATCAAACGATCATAGGCGTCTTTTTGACTAGGGGTCATATGGGCGCGTTGTGACACAAAACTTTTTATATGACCAAAGTCTTTTGGATTTTTTTCAGAATTCATGATGCGATGCTACGGCAGTTGGGATATAATTAATGACTTAACAGCCTGTTATTTTAACAGGCATTGTCGTTTAGCGTGCGGATGTAGTTTAATGGTAAAACTGATGCTTCCCAAGCATCCGTCGTGGGTTCGATTCCCATCATCCGCTCCATCTTGCTTCCCTTGTGTTATTCATTGATTGCGGTTTTTTTCTTGACTGGATCAAAGTGCGTCATAACATCAAGTACTGGCAAGGCCGACATCACTCTATCACGGGCTTTTACCGCTATCTCGTGACCTTCATAGATGGTTAAATTTCCATCCATTTCTAAATCCACCTCTACCCAAATCATATCGCCTAGCTTGCGTGTTTTTAGGTCGTGTAAACCTTGAACGCCGGGTGTGTCTAAAATGAGCGCCTTAATTTCAGCTTCGGTTTCGTCATCGACCGCTTTGTCCATGAGATCCTGAAATGCATTCCAAGAAAAGCGCCACCCCATACGTAACACCATCAATCCAACAATCAGAGCGGCTAACGGGTCAGCCATCGGAAAGCCCATGAGGTTTGCCACAATGGCAATAGCGACCACTAAGGACGAGGCAGCATCAGAGCGCGCATGCCATGCATTGGCAATCAGCATGGTAGAGCGGACCTGTTTGGCAATGCGCAACATATACCTAAAAAGACCTTCTTTAGCGATGAGGGCAAAGATGGCAATGGGTAAGGCTAACGGGTGTACGGTATCAATTTGACTGGGGTTTTGTAGTTTAAGGGCGCTGCTCCAGAGCATACCGATGCCTACGGTTAACAATAAAACTCCCACTGCTAGGGTAGCAGCCGTTTCGAAGCGATGATGGCCATAAGGGTGCTCGGTATCGGGGGCTTTGTTGCTGTGCTTGTTCGCAAACAACACAATGGCATCAGAGACTAGATCGGATAAAGAGTGGATGGCATCCGCGACCAATGCTTGGGATTTGGCAAAAATACCGACGGTCAGCTGCAAAATGGACAGAATAATGTTGACGACTACACTGACCCAGGTGGAACGGCTGGCAGCTTGGGCGCGATCTAGCACTGGGTGTGGTTCAGAAAGACGAGGCATAGTGATAAAAATAAAACAACTAAAAAAACAAGGCACTGTAAAGTGCCTTGTAATCAGTCGGGTTAGCTAATACGCATGCCCGGTGTAGCGCCACTGTTGGGCTCTAGGATATAGAGTCCAGGGTGACTTTTTTCGTCGGCGTGGCTGGCGGCTAAGACCATACCTTCGGAAACCCCAAAGCGCATTTTTCTAGGGGCTAGGTTAGCAACCAAGACGGTGAGTTTGCCTACGAGGTCTTCGGGGCGGTAGGCCGATTTAATGCCGGAGAACACCTGACGTAACCGGCCTTCGTCCACATCCAACATGAGGCGTAATAGCTTGTCAGAGCCTTCGACTTCGGTACACTCCACAATTTTGGCAACACGTAAATCGAGTTTGAGGAAGTCTTTGATGTCGATGGTATCAGCAATGGCTTCACCACCAGGAGTGGCGATGACTTCCTCGACAACAGGAGGCTCGAACAGTGCATCCATTTGTTTGGGGTCTACGCGCTGCAAGAGGTGCTTGAAGTGTGCAATGGTAGTCGGTAATACGGCGGCGTCTTCCCATGTGAAAGAGCGGCCTAGCTCGAAGAGCTCGTAGGCAACGCGATCGGCCAGAGTTGGCACGATAGGGGTCAACATGACGGATAGGGCTTTGAAGCCAGCTAAAGCGCGCGAGCAAATATCTTGAAGTTGTGCTTTGGTTTCGTCAGAGGCTTCGGCAATGCCTTTGGCTAGAATCCAAGGTTGGGCAGTATCGAAGGCTTGGTTAATGCTGTCAGCATAGGCCATGGTCTGGCGAATGGCGCGACCGTAGTCACCTATTTCGATGTTGTGGCTAACTGTTTTGGCTAGCTCGGCGATTTCGGTTTGCATCGCGCTGGTATCGCCCACGTAGGCCAGCTGACCATCAAAAAACTTGCCAATAAAGTTAGCTGCACGACTCGCAATATTGACGTATTTGCCAACTAAGTCGCTATTGACGCGAGCGACGAAGTCATCGGGGTTAAAGTCGATGTCTTCGACATGAGAGTTGAGCTTGGCGGCAATATAATAACGCATCCATTCGGCGTCTAGACCGAGTTCTAGGTAGCGCAAGGGTGAAATGCCGGTGCCACGGCTTTTAGACATTTTTTCACCACTAAGAGTGATGAAACCATGCACTTTTAAAGAGTCTGGCGTTTTACGACCAGAGAATTTCAACATGGCAGGCCAAAACAAAGCGTGGAAATACACGATGTCTTTGCCAATAAAGTGAACTTGTTCGGTATCACCGTTCGGGTCTAATAACGCGTCAAAGTCTAGGCCGGTTTGTTTGCAGTAGGCTTTTAAAGAAGCCAAATAGCCCACCGGAGCATCTAGCCAGACGTAGAAGTATTTGCCTGGTGCATCGGGGATAGGAATACCGAAGTAAGGTTCATCGCGGGAAATATCCCAGTCAGACAGGTTGGCTTTGCCGTCTTCGTCGCTAAGCCATTCGCGTGTTTTACCTAGGACTTCGGATTGCAAGCGTGGACGACCTTGACGGTCTAAACCAGAGGTCCAGTCTTGGAGAAACTCGACACAACGTGGGTCAGATAAGCGGAAGAAAAAGTGCTCGGAGCTACGTAGTTCTGGTTTGGCGTTGCTAAGGGTGGAGTACGGGTTGATGAGCTCGGTCGGTGAGTACACTGAGCTACATGCCTCGCAGCTATCGCCGTATTGGTCTTTAGCGTGACAGGAAGGGCATTCGCCTTTGATGTAGCGATCAGGTAGGAACATGCCTTTGACGGGGTCGTAAAATTGCTCGATTTCACGTACATCAATAAAGCCAGCGGTTTTGAGTTGTTTGTAAATGGCTTGGGAGAGTTCGATGTTTTCGGGCGAGTTTGTACGGTGCCAGTGGTCAAAGCGCACATGAAAGCCGTTTAGGTACTGAGGGCGTTCGGCGGCCACGCGAGCCACTAGCTCGTCGGGACTAATGCCTTCGCTTTCTGCTTTGAGCATAATGGGCGCACCGTGAGCGTCATCGGCACCAACGAAGTGAACGGTGTGGCTAGACATTCGCATAGACCGCACCCAAATATCAGCCTGGATATATTCCATAATATGGCCGATGTGGAAAGAGCCGTTGGCATAAGGCAGTGCAGTTGTAACGAATATCGTGCGCGACATAAATGTAAACCTATAAAGGGCAATAGCCCGCACCAGGCGAGCCGTAAAAGCGAATAATAAAAGTGAAGTGTCTAGACCTTGTCTAGACAAGCATAGCAGATGCTGAATTATACCGCGTCATTAGGGTATTTCGCGCATCTCGATGTCGGTCACATTTTGAGGCTTGGGCTTTGTGGCGGACCCTGCTGAGGCGTCTTTGGGAGTAAAGTGAGGGCGAACGCGGTTGCGTCGGCGCTGGTCCCAGTAAGATTTGATAGCAAATGGACGTCCGCTGATCTTTGCGACTATGTATAAAATAGCCATAGCGATGGCTGTAGAGACCATGAAGACCACGGCCATTAACATCCCTACAAGAGTCAGTACAAAGAAGAGCAAAGAGCGTAGAATCTGGTTAAATGTATTCATAGTTGTGTATGACACGAGTTTAAGAGAAAAGTTTCTCTAATCCGCTATAAAACATAGCGTGTTAGTCATTTGATTTAGGGCCAGTTTAAAAATGAGTGTAACAAACGAGCAAATTTATACTGCTTTATCATCCGTGGTTGACCCCAATACCCATAAGAAATTGGAGGTGTCCGAGCAAACTGCTGTAGTGCAGTTATCTGGTACTAAGCTGAATCTAAGCTTAACATTGTCCTATCCGTTCTTAGATAAAGATGGGGTGTTAAAGCAACGAATTCAAGAGGCACTACACCATTTAGGTTTAGATCTCGATCTACAGCTTCATTCTCGCGTAAGCCCTCATGCAGTGCAAGAGTCCTTACGACCTTTGCCCAACGTACGCAACATTATTGCGGTGGCATCAGGCAAGGGTGGCGTGGGCAAAAGTACAACTTCTGTCAACTTGGCTTTAGCCTTGGCACAACAAGGTGCTAAGGTCGGTTTGCTAGATGCGGATATTTATGGTCCAAGTGCCCCCATTATGTTGGGTATCAACGAGCGTCCTACCTCCATCGATGGCAAATCCATGCGTCCTTTGGTAGCTCACGGTATTCAAACGAATTCCTTGGGCTTTCTCATGCAAGAAGACGCGCCTGCTATTTGGCGTGGCCCTATGGCCACACAAGCGTTGACGCAGCTTATTACCCAAACGGCTTGGGATGACTTGGATTATCTTATCGTCGATATGCCACCAGGAACGGGTGATATCGCCCTGACCATGGCGCAAAAAATTCCGTTGGTCGGCGCCGTTGTGGTAACCACCCCCCAAGACATGGCTTTGGCAGATGCCAAAAAAGGCCTACGTATGTTCCAGCAGGTCAATGTGCCTGTGTTGGGGATAGTAGAAAACATGTCAGTTCATGTTTGTTCCAACTGTGGCCATGCCGAGGCGATTTTTGGGCAACATGGTGGGCGTGATATGGCCGAACAATACAATGTGCCTTGGTTGGGTGCATTGCCTTTGGCCATGAGTATCCGCGAGCAAACGGATTCGGGTAATCCTACTGTGGCGGCGGCCCCCGATAGTCCCGAGGCAACGCTGTATCACGAGATCGCCACCAAGGTCGCTGCTCGTGTAGCGGGTTTGCCCGGTGATGTCTCTTGGCAGCGTCCCAAAGTCGTTCCCCGTCCTTTGTAAAATTTTCTGAAAAGGATACGCATGCGTGTGCGCGCTTTTGTTCTAACCGCGTTGCTCTTAGTGCCTGGCTTAGGTTGGGCACTTGAATCACAGAGCGACGAGGTGCCTGAGGTCACTATTGATCCGGGTGGTGTCGGTCCCGAGGCCATTAAGGTTATTTATGGTGCGGTTGGTGCCATTACACGTTTGGCCGAAGACCAAGACCTCGATGAAGTCTCACGGTTGCGTCGGCGCGCATACGATGCCACGGTTTCTGC
>CANQRK010000031.1 GCA_947626245.1 uncultured Paenalcaligenes sp.
ACCACTATTGCGATAGAGTGTGGGTTTTCAGATGCTTCGCATTTTATATTATGGTTTCGTAAAGAGTATGGTGAAACGCCATCGGTTTATCGAAAGCGTCGTCATACTGTAGAACGATTGTTAGGAGCAGTAAGTCATTGATTAATGTTCCCGACCTAAAAATCTAGCCATGCTGAAAGAGGGATAATTATCGTTTTTTTGCAGCGTGGCTAGATCAAACCTAACTAATTAAAATAATACATAGGTTTTACGTAATGGTTCCTGAATATCCCAGATGCCTTCACAATTGGCAGGAAAGATAACCGCATCACCTGCTTCCAATACTACGGGCTTTCCACCATCAGGAGTGAATGTACATTTGCCGCTAATAATATGGCTAAATTCGCGTTCTTTAAGGTGGCGACGGAATAGGCCAGTAGAGCTTTCCCAGATGCCTATGCTCGCTTTAGAAAGAGCGTCTTCTTGATGTTGAGCAATACTTTGCTGAGCAATACTATCCCCAATAGGAAGTTTAGCGGGTGCAGGCGCACCCATCATGCTATTTTCTGCTTGACGGATAACAGTGAGAGTCGTTGCCATAAAAAATACCTAAAAGTAAATGAAAAGAGGATTGATTAAAAAGGTAATTCTTTAGTTAGGAAGGTGGTAAATGTGATCGGTTTCATTAAAAAAGTGTTGTAGTTCCTGTTTGCGGTGAGTGTCAGTCCAACCAAGTGATTGAGCAGCAAGTTGCGACAGCTTTTCCGCTTTACTTTTACCTAGGTCCAGAGGGTTTAGACCGTCTGGTAGGCGTCTTCGGATCAGATCTGAAAGTCGAACTACATGTTCCGTTTTTATTATGTGTGGAATATTTATGTCGCTAGAGTCAGAAGGGGGCTGTATCAACATACCTTTGGCAGCACTGTCACGTTGACCTAGATAGTTTTCAATAGCTTGAGCAGCCATGCGGCCGGCATGACGGTGCATCATGATATAAGAGCCCGTCATGGTGACAAGCCCTGGCGCAGTAGGATCTGTAATAGCTCGAACAGGAAGACTTACGTTTTCACCATCGGTGGTCGACATAGGACGAACACCACACCAACTGTGTTGTACATCGTGTCGTTTTAAATTTAATTTTGGAAAGAGTAGATTGGTTTCATTTAGTATGTAGTCAACTTCAGAGTTTAAAACTCTAACGTTGTCGGGGTTTTCTGTGACGACGGTTTCAGTCGGACCAACAAAATGGTATTGCCTCCAAGGAAAAACATAAAAAGGCTCTCCTTTACTAGAAAACGCTTCGAGCCCTTGGCCTCGCCATTCATCAGGTAGTCGAATCATGACATTGACCCCTTTTTTTCCAATGACCCGTTTTATATTTGTTTGATTGCCACCGTTGATTCGATCTACCCAGGGACCTGCTGCATTAATAATGGCTCGGGTAGTAATATGAGTCTGTCCCTCAAGACCCGGGGATTGCTCTGTAAGTTGTAGATCCCACGTGTTTTGATTTCTTTGGATTTGGGTCACTTGTGTATAGGTACGGATGATTGCTCCGCGTTTTTCAGCATCGAGTGCTGTATCTACACAGATACGCTCAGGCCAGTCATACATGTACTCATCGAAAACAGCCACACGAGACAGAGGACTAGACAAGCCCGCTATCATGGCGCTTTCTTCCGCCGCCTGTTGTGGCGACAGTGTACGATAGTCTAAAGGGACTTGGCGGCTTGCTACGGTTTCCATAAAACGAAAACCGAAATCAATGAGCCAGTGGGGGTACTGATCACCCTTTCTAAATGGGTAGTGAAAGCGGTGTTTTGTGAGGCGATAGGGCATATCAGCAACCAATTCAGCTCGACAATGCATAATAGTGCGAGCATAGAGAAAGAGTTGCCACAATTGAGGGGCGCGAAAGGGAGCTTGCCATAAAGGAAATGGGGGGGCTAAGTAGCCCACACCAGAGTACAGTAGACGACTGGATCGTGAGGAGGTTCCAGATCCGATATCTGCTCGATCCACTAAAAGTGTTTTGTAGCCTCTTGCGGCTAATTCGCGAGCAGAGGCACAGCCAACGGCACCCGCTCCTATTACAACAACATCATAAGTAGAGTTAGATAAGCTATCTAGGGCAGGGCGTTTATATGAGTCTGATATCATTTTCTTTCCTTACATGACATCATGGTTACACCTCTGTTTCTTTGGGTAAAGAGACAGAGGTTTTTAGGTTTATGTATGACTAAAAGAAGCGGCTTGATGTAGGTCTAAGTGCCCTGTTTCAGGGGCCATTGACCAAGCAATCCATGCACCTAGCAGAGTAATTACGCCACCAATCAGCATGGTATAACCTATCCCTATAGAGGAGAGCGCCACGGGAACTAAATAAGTACCTACAGCTGTTCCAATGCGAGATAGAGACGTCCCTAGACCCACTGCGGAGGCTCTTACTGAGGTAGGGAATAGTTCGTTTGGATAGACGAATTGCATGACTTGAGTCAAGCTGCTGAAAAGCGCGTAGGCACCAAACATAATTAAAACGATTAAAGGCGAAGCATCAGGATAAAACCCTAGAAAAACTAAAGGGATACCTGACCAAAGAAAACCGTGAATGAGCATTGGACGACGACCCATTTTATTAATGAGTTTCATGCCAATTAGACAGCCAATAACAAAGAGTAATGTGATGGCGATAGAGCCTAGAACACTGTCATCACCCGAGAGCCCAAGCGCCTTTAGAACGATAGGTGAAAAAGAGTAAATCGCAAATAACGGTAAGATAGAACAAGTCCAAAAAGCAGTAACGAAAAGCATACGCTTGCCGTAACCCGAGTGGAACAGAGCCGTTACAGAAACCTGCTGATCTTTAGCCGCTTCAGACATATTCTTTACTGAAAAATCGGAGCCATAGACACGTTTGATGATTTTATCAGCCTCAGCAAGACGTCCTTTACTGTATAGCCAACGGGGTGACTCTGGAGTACCTGCTCTTGCCATGAGAAAAAGAATGCCCGGAATCAGAGTGCTCGCTAGGACATAACGCCAAGCCTCTTCACCGCCATAGCTTAAAATAATTCCACCGGCTATATAAGCGGCAGCAGCACCAGCAAACCACATAACAAGCATAGCGGCAAGCAAGGGACCACGAGATTTTTTAGGAAGAAATTCAGCTAAAAAAGCCGTGGCGATCGGATAGTCAGCACCTACTGCAATCCCTATTAGAAAGCGCAATATAAAGAGTCCCATTGCACTTTCTACCCAGAACTGGGCGACAGAAAGTCCGATAATTGCAATCAAGTCAAGAAGATATAAGATTTTTCTACCGAAGCGATCAGTAAACCATCCCCCTAGAAAGCCCCCAAAAAAAATACCAATTAGGGCTGCAGCGGCAATAAGTCCTTCCCAGGCACTGGTTAAGCTTAAATCTGAGGAGATTTGAACCATAACAATGCCGATAATACTGAGCACATAGCCATCCAGAAACGGACCGCCAGCTGAGTAAAAAGCGAGTTTTTTATGAAACCGATTAAGCGGTAGATCTTCAAGAGATACGGGGTTTGTGTGTGACATAATGTCTCCTTATTTTTAAATATTGATCTGTTTTAGGTGTAGTGGTTCATACCTTGTTGGTTTGAAGGATCAGATAGAGGTGTGGACAGCGCATCAAAGACGACTTCACAGGCAGCGCTCCAGGCCGCGTTAGCTTGGTGAAGTTGCAGCATTTCTAAACCTTGGGCTGCAAAGGTTCCGTCACTAGCAATGGTTTGCCCTAAGTGCAATAGAGGTAAGGTTTCGTGATGTCTGCTATAGGCGATGCAGTCTTCTAGATGGTTCAGAACTAATTCTTTGGCTTGTTTGTCTGGTAATCCTTTTTCATGTAGCCAATGTTGTAAATCATGGAGTAAAAAATAAAACCAGCCGTTGAGGTAGCTTCCTATCGTTGCTAGCTCGAAGCTGTGTTCATTTTCTAGCGTGATGAGGCGGCCCAGAGGATATAGAAGCTCACTCACACAGGACGAAAAGGGAAATAACGAAATGGTTGAGTGATTAATCTCAGCTGAGTAGGACGCGGATGCACGAAAACAAGTAGAGGTGTTGAATAGGTCTGATAGATCAGCCAGAGAGACTCCACTTATTAATGAGATGAGTTTTTGATCGGGCTTTAGGGAGATTTCGTTAGCTAGATTAACGAGTTGTGCAGGAGGTGTACCTAAGAGAATGAGGTCTGATGCGTCGACCACAGCTTGATGGGTAGGTAGGTTGTAGCAAGCTGAATGGCATGCCAGGATTTGCGATTTTGCTTGGCTGCTAGGTGATAGAAATACGTGTAAGTCAGTATGATGTTGCAAAAGGCCGCACACCATTTTTTCAATTAAGTCACCTGAGCCTAGAACACCAAGCTTAATCATGATTAAACCTCTTTTGTAAAACAACGAAATTATTTGAAGATTAAAAAACGAGCTAGCACTCTTTGCCTGCTCGATGCTGCCCTCGGTGAAGGCTAAAATTAATGCCCAGTGATAGGAGTGGTTCAGGTGGGTTAGCGCTTGGGCCGCTACTCGTTAATAGAAAATCAATGAGTTCATTGTGGTCACCTGCTATCCAGTCTGCGAGTAGGGTTCCTGTACTTGTACCTCGAGTAATTCCCAGTCCATTACAACCGACGGCAGCATGAACATTAGTAGCCAAAGGTCCAAAGTGACCTTGATGGTTTCGAGTTAATCCCATGGCACCTCCCCAGGTGTACTCAAAGTCAACTTGAGAAAGCATAGGGAATCGATTTTCAAATGAAAGACGATGGCGTTTAAGTGCTTTACGTAAAAAGCTAGGGTTATGTTGACCGCTAGGATTGAAACTGAGGCTATTACGTACCAGAATTCTGTTGTCTGGGGTGCGGCGTAAGGTGCTACCAAAGGGGTCAGCGGGTATCACGCCCCAATGGGGGAGCCCCCCTAAGTCGTGCTGTTCATCAGCAGACAGGACTCGAGTTAGACTAGCGTAAGTGAAAATAGGAAGTATTTTTCGGGGCAAGAAGCCAAAATGACTTGCAAACGCATTGTTGGTTAATAGCAGTTGGTCAGTAACAATTTGCCCATGTAAATGATGTAGTGTGATCTTTTTTCCATACTCAACACTAGAGACGGGTGTGTTTTCATATAAAGACACGTTCTTTGGTAAAGCATTCGCTAGACCTTTAACAAGAGCCGCAGGTTGTAGTAATAGCGTGCCAGGTGTATATAGAGCCTTTTTGTAAAAACGAGTCCCTAGGTGATCGGGTAGTTCAGACTCACTGATCAATTGATAATCTTGCTCTAGCTTATCTAAGCCTTGTTGATAGGCTTTTAAGACAGATAAGCCACGAGGCTCTACGGCTGCTTGATATTTTCCAGCTGTGCTAAGTTGACATTCAATGTGATGCTGTTCCACAAGCTGTTTGATGCTGTTTTGGGCTTTTAGATTGAGCTTGAGCTGCATGCCGGCTTGAGTTGGGTCGCCTATATAGTCTGACGCGCCAATATTATGTGGTAGGTCAATTGCAAACCCTGAGTTACGACCTGATGAGCCATAACCTACCTCTTGGGCTTCCAGTAAAATAATCTCATCATCAGGAAAATGCTCTGCTAGACGCCTGGCTGCGGCTAAACCTGTCAGCCCAGCTCCGACTACAGTCCACCGAGTGCTCGTTGTCCCGGTATGTGAGGGGGTTGCTTGGCGTTGATCGCTGAGATGAAACCAACCGCATTGGTTATCATCTGATGGTAGGAAGTTCACTTTTTTCATGATTAAGACCCTATAGATAGCGAGATTATTCATTAGAGTTGTAGGTGGCTCATATCATGAAAGAGACAAGTTTTGTGATACTCAGGCTAAAAAGGGTTTTCCCTGATAACTGGGTTTATACAGATTGTCCGATTTTTCCTATAACAGAGACTCTTGTACGAGGAGGCCATGCCTCCGATTGAGCTCGAACTCACTCACTGCCGCCTCATTGCATCGTAGATAAAGGGGCTATTATCAAGAAAATAGTTGGGGAAGGAGGGAAGAGGAAGACACTTGTCGTTGGTGCTTGATAGTAATTATTGTTTGCTGTAGGACATTGCACGAACTGTCATGTACCTGATCTTGAGCGAGGAGGGCTGACCCTACCTTGTACGAGGTGACCACGCCTCCGATACCGCTCAGTATGCACAGCCCCGTTGCGAGCAGGGCTCGCTCGTACAGGACATGTTTAGGTCACCCCTGACCCTATGAAAACAAAAAGCCGACATTGCGTCGGCTTTAAGTCTTTGAAAACATAAGTTTTTTTGGTGGGCCCAGCTGGACTTGAACCAGCGACCAACGGATTATGAGTCCGCTGCTCTAACCAACTGAGCTATAGGCCCTTTTTGATGAGTTAATCAACCAAAGACGTAATTATGACATAAATAGTAGTCTTTTGGCTAGCCTCCTGAGTGACTAATATGGGCAGAGAAGTGAATTAAACCTCTAGGTGTTTGCCCTGATTATTGACGGGCTGTGAGCTTTAGCTATACCTCGTAACGAATCGTGCTTTTTGAGTAGTAAGGCTGTGCTACGGTAAAAATCGTTGTCACTGTCCCGTGGGACGAGCAGGAGAGAGCATGATTAAAAGTGTGCATTATTTGCGAGGCTTGGCCGCCTTGGTCGTGGTGTTATTTCACTTTAGGTATTACTTAAATGATTATTATTCTTTGTATCCACAGCTAGGCGATGTGCTGTTCGCTAATGGTGCTTTTGGAGTAGATCTGTTTTTTATTATGAGTGGCTTCATTATCTGCTATGCCACCGAGCGTGTAGAGCCTAAGCCTTTGTTGGCCTATGTGTTCAAGCGGGTGTTTCGTATTTACCCATTATTAATTGTTTGTTTAGTCGCCTTTTATTTTTTCTTTGGTGATGGGCAGACCTCGTTGTGGCGTTCGGTGGTGCCTTTACATGCTGACTATACGCAACCCGGACCATTTTTTGGTTACAACATGTTGAGTCCGGTGTGGACTTTAACCTATGAGATTTTCTTTTACGGGCTATTTTTCATTGGTTTGAGTCTATCGCAGCGCTACAGAAAAAGTCTGGCTGTCGCGTTGATTGTGGGGTTGTTTTTGGGGGCGCAATGGTATGTAAATCAAAGCATTACTTTATCGGCGCAGACGCAGTTTGATTATGGATCGAACCTCGTTGCTCAGCCGGTTTTGGCTTTGTTGTCGTCGCCCATGTTGCTAGAGTTTGCCTATGGCATTGTGTTGTATCAGTTGTTTAGGATATTGCCCACGGGGTCATCGTCTACGCAGCGTGGGTTAATTATAGTAAGTGTAGTGGTGTTTGGGCTCGCGGTAGTTGCTTTGTTTACCTCTGGTTTTACCGGGCATGGCCCCTTGCAATGGGGCTTGGTGGCGTGGGTGCTGTTATTAGCAGGGCTGCAGTATGAGCGTCTCAATGGTTTACCGGATCTACCGGTATTGTACTTTTTGGGAAATATTTCTTTTTCGCTGTATTTAGGCCATATGATTATGATTAAGCTCATCAGAAAATATGAGTGGAGCCTAGGTTTAGATGGGGTAGCGGGGTTGTTGTGGGCGGTAGCGACCTCTTTGGTGTTGGCGACCATTTTGTATTATGGGGTAGAAAAAAATGGCATTAGGTTATGTCGCTATGTCTTGCAGCGTATGCGTTATAATGAAAATAGATTTTCTTTAAAAGGAGCTCCCGATGTCAGGTTCAGTTGAATCCGTGGTAAGCGCTTCTGTCGCTATGCAGGGGTATACGCTGGCTCAGGAAAAAAACAACTTGCTTTTGAACAAGGTCTTGGAAAATCAAAAGCAAAGTA
This sequence comes from uncultured Paenalcaligenes sp., assembly GCA_947626245.1. Classification (GTDB taxonomy): domain Bacteria; phylum Pseudomonadota; class Gammaproteobacteria; order Burkholderiales; family Burkholderiaceae_B; genus Paenalcaligenes. The sequence continues at coordinate 7,817 of CANQRK010000031.1, forward strand.
TCATGAGCCTTTTAGATGCAGCAGCGGTGACTCCGCCTACTGGTCCACAGCCATTGGCGCAGTCAGGTAGTGTTGGCACACGTGTCCACGTGACGGCTTAACTCGTATCGCGCTTAGGTCAAAGCACCGTTATCACGGTGCTTTTTTGTTTTTAGTTAGGCGGGCAAAGGTGGGCTTGGCTAAGTAGCCACTCTTTAAAAGCGACTAAGGCGGGTAGATTTGCGTGTTGGCTGGGATAGACTAAATAATAATTACGGTCGCTTTGTATGGGCTCGCCTAGGCTTAATAATTCGCCTCGTGCAATTTCTTCTTTGACAAAAATATGCGGAATGAGACCGACGCCTAAACCTGAATGAACGGCTTGGGCTAAGTGCGACGTTAACTCAAAAGAAGGCCCTTTTTTCATACCACTTGGATCAAGTTGGTTTTGTATAAACCAACTGTCCCATGCCTCGGGATTGCTAGCCACCGTGAGTAGTGTTTGTTGAGCGACCCATTCGGGGCTAAGCGCATGGCGTTGGGCTTGTTGTGGGCTAGCAATCACAATTAAGTGTTCGTTCTGAATAGGGTGTGCAATCCAATGGGGCCAGTTGCCTTCACCAACCGTAATCGCCGCATCAATTTCCCTATCGCTAAAATCCAAAGCCCCAATTCTAGAGTGAATATGTAGAGTGATTTTATGATGTTTAGCATAAAAGTCGTGTAGTTTGGGTAGTAGCCATTTAGAGCCAAAGGTGGGCAGGGTAGCCAGTCGTAGCGTGTTGTCACTGGCTTCGTAGGTGATGGCTTGCAAACTGGCTTGACGAATCATCGCGAGGGCTTCTTTGATTTCTGCGTAATACTGGCGTCCTGTGGCGGTGAGTTCTACGTTGCGGCCTACACGGGTGAATAAATGTACGCCCAAGCGCTTTTCTAAGGCTTGAATCTGCTTACTGACTGCGCTTTGAGTAAGAAAAAGCTCTTGAGCGGCTAAGGTATAGCTTTGGTGCTTGGCGGCTGACTCAAAGGCGACTAATAAAGCCATTGAGGGGGTAAGGTGGCGTAGATTCATAGCGAATTACAAAATGGTTCCAGTTAAAATCAAGGCCGCAATGGAAAAGTAAATGATCAAGCCCAAAACGTCGACTAAGGTCGCGACTAAGGGGGCCGAGGCGCTAGCGGGGTCTAGCCCAGCACGTTGCAGCATAAACGGTAGCATAGCGCCGACACTAGAACCAAAGCAGACAATGCCTACTAAAGAAGCCCAAATGGTTAATCCAAGTAAAAAATAATGGGGGCCATAGTCGTAAAAGCCGAGGTATTGCCAAGCGATAATACGTATAAAGCCCAGTGCTCCCAAGCCTATGCCTAACATGAGTCCAGTGGGTAGTTCACGTAACAAGACACGCCACCAGTCGCTTAGAGCGACATCGCCCAAGGCCAACCCACGAATTAATAAAGAAGTCGCTTGTGAGCCAGAGTTGCCGCCAGAGCTCATAATTAAAGGAATGAACATAGCGAGTACAACGGCTTGCGCTAGTGCCATTTCATAGTGTTGCATAACGCTAGCCGTTAACAACTCCCCTAAAAACAAGATGGCTAGCCAACCGCCTCGTTTGCGTAACATGGTGCCAAAGCCAACCTCTAAATACGGTTTGGTGATGTGTTCACCACCCCCAAAGCGGCCTATGTCTTCGGCGGCTTCGTCGATGAGCGCATCGATAACATCATCTACGGTGACAATGCCCACTATCTGTTGGGCTTCATTGACGACGGGTAAGGCTAAGAAATCGTAGCGTCGGATAAGGTGAGCCACGTCCTCGCGGTCTGTCTCTGGGGTGATGCGAATAGGGGTTTGGCCTGCCCACAGTTCTGTTAGAGCCTGCTCGGCCTCGGCAATGACCAAGCGGCGTAACGGTAAAACAAATTGCAAACAGTGTTCGTGATCAACGACATAAATGGCATAGACGGTTTCCCGTGTGCTTTCTACGTCACGAATGTGTTGCAGGGTTTGAGCCACCGTCCATGTGTTGGGGACTTGGATAAATTCGGTGGTCATCATACTACCCGCTGTATCGGGGGGGTAGCTCATTAAATTTAAAATAATGGTTTTGGATTCGGTGCTAAGTAGGGCAAGAGCTTGCTGTTGTGTTTCGGGAGACAATTCGGTGATGAGATCGGCAAGACGGTCTTTGGGCAACTGCTCTAAGACATCGATTTTGCCTGTGGTCGTTAGCATCGCGGCTAAGGCCACGCCGTGTTTAAGTTCAGGGTTTTGCAGTAGTCGAACTAGGGTGGCTGTTTCTAAGTCTGCTATCGTTTGTAGCGCTTCCACCTGTTTAAGGCGATTAAGATAGCCCACGGCATCGGGGATGTGATCAAAGGACAGCAGTTTGTTTAGTGTTAGAGGCATGGGTGTAGATCCTCGGAGTTAACCCAAACACGACCGTCAAAAAGTCGATTGGCTGTGCGGTAGAACGAGCCGGAGTGAGCCTGCCAATTGCCAGCCTGATTTTGACTCACGTGCGCATCTAGCGTTAATACCCCCGAGGGCATGCCCAAGCGTAAGGCCTGATCGGGTTGATAGTGGGCGGGTAATAGCTCTGCAACTATAGTGCCATCAATACGAGCGGCTACCGCCGTACACAAGGAAACGGTTAAAGGTAAGGCGCGGTGCGGTTGACCGCTAGAAATAACGCGGGCGATGATATCCATGTTCGCAGCGGGGATGATCTCTCCAGAAAGAGTGGGGTTAGCTTGCGCTGGACTGACAAAGGCCACAAAGGGTACCAAACTGACTGTGCGTGCTTGTTCTAGGGTTTGGGTAATGCCCATGGCTACTGAGGCATGAATTCGAATCAATTCCAATTTAGCCAGTATGTCAGGATGGCTTTCAAGGTAATCGGGCAGTTCTAGACCCGTTAAACCGAGGTCGCTAGCACGTACAAAGACGGCGGCATTGGCGGCATCCACCATAGAAACTTCAAGAGCGCCCAGTTCGGGAATTATTAGCGTTTGTTTGACGTGTTGGGTTGGCAGTAGGTGTCCGGTGGTGGCGCCACCCGGTTCAATAAACTCTAGCTTAATGGGAGATCCCGTGCCGCCTACACCGGGAATGGCCAAGTCTCCTGAATACTGGGTTTGCCCATTGGGCGTAGCAAAGGTGCTGTGGATGATTTTTTTTGTATTGGTGTTATAGATACGCACCGTGGTGGTAGGGGACTGTGGTTGGACCAAGCCCTGATCCACGGCAAAGGGACCGATGGCAGCGCTCATGTTACCGCAGTTTCCCTGATAACTGACTTTGCGCTCTTTGATCGCAACTTGCCCAAAGGTATAGTCCACATCGGCCTCAGGATGAGAAGATGGCCCTACAATACAGACTTTAGATAACGAGGATACCCCCCCACCCATACCGTTTAACTGACGACCGTATGGGTCGGGTGTGCCCATGGCTGCACAAAATAAAGCGTCACGTTGGGCCGTATTGCTAGGTAGGTGATGGGGTTGTACCATCAGCGCTTTGCTCGTGCCACCGCGCATGAACACCGCCTTTATAGAAATTTGGGACATGGCTCACTCCTTTGCTAAAGTGTGGGTAAGTAGTTGTCGTGTTGTTGTTTAGTCAGAGCTTACATCAATTAAAGAGAGCGTACGTCATGCAGCCACAATCCACGTATCCGCAGTTGGTTATCAATGGTAAAACCTATTGCTATGCGCCCATTCATTCCATTGACTCGCTTCATGGTTTGCCTTTTTCCTTACGTATTGTGCTTGAAAACGTGGTGCGTCATGCATTGCGCTCCGGGCAGGATCCTTCCGAGGCAATACGGGCCATAGCGCAGCGGCAGGTCAATGCGGGGATCAGTTTTTATCCGGCTCGTGTCTTTGGTCACGATATTTTAGGTTTGGTCATGTTGCTAGATCTGGTGGCTATGCGAGAGGCCGTGCATCAGGCCGGGGGACAAGCCAGTCAAGTGCGCCCTAAGGTACGTACTGATGTGGTCATTGACCACTCTTTACAGGTCGATAGTTGGGCCAACCCTTTAGCCGCCGAGATCAATCTACAAAAAGAATACGAGCGTAATGCCGAGCGGTTTGAGTTTTTGCGTTGGTGTGGAGCTAATTTTGATGGCGTCAGTGTGATTCCGCCAGGCAAAGGGATTATGCATCAGCTGCATCTAGAGCATTTAGGCCAAGTGGTCTGGACCGAGCAGACAGCAGACCAACCGTCATGGGTGTATCCAGACAGTTGTGTGGGGACAGATAGCCATACGCCTATGGTGAATGGAATTGGGATTTTGGCGTGGGGAGTGGGCGGCATCGAGGCTGAGGCGGTGATGGTGGGATTGCCGGTTAGTATGCCACTACCAGAGGTAGTGGGGGTGCAGCTCAAGGGGCAGTTACGGGATGGGGTGTTGCCCACCGATTTGGTGTTGAGCATCACAGAAAAGCTGCGTTATGTGGGCGTAGTTGATAAATTTGTTGAATTTTTTGGACCTGGGCTCGATCAATTATCTATTGGAGATAGGGGCATGATTGCGAATATGGCCCCCGAGTATGGAGCAACGGTGGTGTTTTTCCCGACGGATCAGCAGACCCTTGATTACATGCACATCACCGGCCACAGTGCAGAGCAAATCCAGTTAATTAAACACTATTGCCAAGCACAGCAGCTATGGCGTGATGCCCTAACTCCTGATCCTGTTTTTGATGAGGTGTTAACCATCGACTTGAATACCATTTCTCCTAGTTTGTCTGGGCCTAGCCAACCTGAGGAACGCTTTGATTTGGACCATGCCGTCATGGAGTTTGAGCTGCATCATCAGCATATTGCCGGTAGACCTGTAGATCTAGAACGTATTCATCCCGTTAACGGCGAGGAGTTTGATTTGCGTGATGGCGATGTAGTGATTGCGGCAATTACGTCCTGTACCAATACGGCTAACCCCGTCAATATGATGGCTGCAGGTTTGGTGGCTAAAAAAGCCGTGGCCAAAGGATTGTTTACCAAACCGTGGGTTAAAACTTCGTTGGTGCCAGGCAGTCAGGTGACGGCGGATATTTTACAAAAAGCTCAGCTTCAAGACGCGTTGGATCAACTGGGCTTTCATGTGGCGGGCTTTGGGTGTACGACGTGTAATGGTGGGTCTGGGCCTTTGCTGCCGGCGATTGCGCAGACGATAGCCGAGCATAACGTGGTCACCGCAGCGGTGTTATCAGGTAATCGAAACTTTGATGGTCGAATTCATCCTAGTGTGCGCGCCAATTACCTGGCCTCGCCCGCTTTGGTGGTAGCCTATGCGATTGCGGGTTCTATGAATATTGATGTGGTGCATGATGTGTTGGGTAAAGACTCGACGGGTCAGCCGGTGTATTTACATGATATTTGGCCTAGCGCAGCAGAAATTGCAGAGGTGGTCGCTCGGGCTTATGACCGTGACTTGTTTATCAAACGCTATAGTGAGCTGTACGAAGGCGGGCCGCAGTGGCAGCGTTTAGCTTCTGAGCCCGGTGCGACCTTCAGTTGGAACCCTCAAAGTCATTACATTAAAAAACCGCCGTATTTCGAGGCGCTGACGGTGGAGCCCGCGCTGGTTGAGGATTTTATCCAACTACGGCCACTGGTCATTTTAGGGGACTCTATTACGACTGATCATATTTCCCCATCAGGGGCGATTAGCTTGGGCACACCAGCCGCTGATTATCTATTAGAACGAGGTGTTCCCCAAGCAGAGTTTAACAACTACACCACCCGACGAGCCAATCATGAGTTAGTGCAGCGCGCTACGTTTGCCAATATTCGTTTGCGCAACAAAATGACGCCCAACCAAGAGGGCGGGGTGACAAAGCTGATGCCCGAGGGGCAAGTGATGCGGGTGTTTGATGCGGCTCAAGTCTATTTGGAGCGCGGCCAAGAGTTAATTATTTTGGCGGGTAAAAACTATGGCTGTGGCTCTTCTAGGGACTCTGCTGCTAAAGGCGTAGCCATGCTAGGTGTCAAGGTCGTCGTAGCAGAGAGTTTTGAACGGATTCACCGCACAAACTTGGTAGGCATGGGGGTGTTGCCTTTGCAGTTTGGGGCCAATGTGACCTTAGATCAGTTAGGGCTAGAGGGTACAGAACGCTTTGATGTATTGGGCTTGAATCAAGATTTAGGCGTACAGACACAGTTAATACTGCGTATTCATCGCCTGGATGGAGAAGCGGACTCTGTGCCAGTGGTGGCTCGTTTAGACACGCTAGAGGATGTGGAGTACTGGAGGCATGGTGGTATTTTGCCCAGAGTTTGGCGTTCTTATGTATGAGCCAACCGGTCCCAAAACGTGATGTGACTTTGGGACCGGTTGGTGAGAGTTTATGGAGCAGTGTTTGATTGCACTACCATATCTAACACATAGGCATAACCTGTGCTGTCTGTAGAGGGCTGAGTTATCTGATAGCGTTTGGTACGTAGAATGGTTCCTACACCAATCAGGTGCTCGTAGCCTTCAATGGCGTTGGGTTGAAAGAAAACCCAATCGCCGGCACCCGTGCTGATGCCATTTGAATCATAAAAGATAGGGCGAACTTTTAAGCAGGTATTGCCACTATTGGGACAGTTTTCGGGCTGAGGGGCTATTTCTAAAAATGTAATTTCTGCTTCTGAGCCGTATTTGGTTTCATTGGTTTGTTGGCCAGCAAAGCGCCATGTGTCACCATTTTCAAAATGTAGGCTAAACACAGGGGCCGGAGCATTGGTCTGCGTTTGATCGGTAGAGGCTAGGGACCAACCGGTGGCGGTGGGCAGTTGAGTTGCAACTTGACGCTCATAGTCCATTAGCTCGGGGTCGTTACACATCATTAGTGTTCCCACGACCTGCGAGAAAGTGATCGAGTTGTCGGATAATTTGTAGCTTGCATTCATGTTGTTACATAAATTTTGCAAGGCAACAACATCATCTAAAAAGCGTAGATTAAGGGGGCGTTCGGCAGATAGGCCTGTGTGATTACTGGTACCATCCGGCTGTACTACATTAACCAAATTCCAGTGATAGGCTTGTAGGGTTTGGGCTGGACTCAGGCTGACTTTTTTCCCGGAGTCTGTCATAACAGTGGTAGACGGAGCAGAGCAGGCAGCAAGGCCAAGGGTGGCAATGGCTGCGGTTAAAAAGGCAAGTTTGCGTTTCATGAGCAGTCCTTATGTAAAGTAATACAGTTCATTTTCTAATGGCTGAGTGCTTAAAAGCAACCGCATTTGACACTTCTTGCCGCTAAAATGTCATCCAAATGTAACGGATTTTGGACAGATTGCGAGCTTAATTGGCTAGGTGAGTCTAGTGGTTTTAAGCATAGACAGCAGTCTCTTAACGGGTATAGCGTAAAAAGCAGCATCTTATTTTTAAATTTTGGAGAAAGCTATGAGTACAAGTTTACTATCTGGTGAGCAGTCCAATACGAAGTTTTTAGCCGTTTTCGAAACACAGGCCGAACTAGAGCATTGTCGTGCTGCTTTAGAACAAGAAGGCTATGACCCAAATCAATTGGCAATCATTGCGCCTGACGAGAAACAATACAGTCGCAAGCTAGAGCCTGAAACTAAAGGAGTAGCGCGCACAGCGGTGCGTTCCCATGTGTTATTTGGTGGCTTAGGCCTGTTGGTGGGTATAGTGCTGTGGGTCAGTATGTTTGCCTCTGAGGTCGAGTTCATTGTGGCATCGCCTGTGCTCAGCTTGGTTCCCTTTTTATTTGTGGGTGTATCAGCAGGTTTATTATTGGGTGGGTTTTTTACCCTAAGGCCCGATCATTTGATCGTTATCGACGGCGTTAAACAGGCGCAAAAGCAGGGGCATTGGTCTTTGGTGGTGCACTCGCGTAATGCCAACCAAAAAGCACAGCTAGAGCAGTGGTTTAAAGCCGCCGATATTCATGTAGTACACAGTTTCTAAGACTGCTGAGAGGGCAAGTACTGGCGCAAAACAGCAATGAAAACAAGGGGGACTAGGTTGAATCCCAACTGGTATACATCAAAGGTGGGGAACCATTTAAAGGCGCCAGCATAGCCCCAGCGCCACAGCAGCTCGGCACCATATTGGCCGGGTTCTAGGCGAATTAGGGGCACAATGCCTAAACCAATAATGCTGTGATAGGACAACAGCGTAGAGCTGAAAACAGGGACGCTAGTCCATGATAACCAATACAACCACTCTGCCCCTCTGTTGTTGTTTTTCCAAAATAGCGCCGAGCCACCAATGGCAACTAGGTTTTGTAAAATCATTAAGCTAAAGAGCGTCAGGGCCAGCCAACTGTCTGTAAATAAGCCAAGCTGAGGCAGCAAATAATACAAGCCAATAAAACCACCCACAAAATAAATTAAACAAATGAGGTGGCGTAAATAAAATTGAATGGGGGAGGAAGTAGACATAGGCACGCTATAGAAAAAATAACTCTACTGAGCATACCCCGTTCTGTGAGCAAAAGGTAGGCGTGTGACCAGTAGTTGGCAAATCTAAAGAAATGTTACGACGTAGTTAGCGCGTGATGGGCCGTATATAATACGCGCTATGATTTTTCAAAAACTGTTTTCTCAATTAAAACGAGGGCTTTTAGGCTCTGCGACCAAAAGCTCAAAAAAGACCAAGAAAAGTAGTGGCTTTAAGCGCACTGTAGTGTGGTCCACAGTGGCATCTTTCGGATTGTTTAGCGTACTGCTGAACCCCACGGCCACCCAAGCCCTTAAAGACTATTTACCTCCCGCGTTAGAAAAAAACCTGACTAAGCTGCAAGAACAAGAGTGGTTAGCCAGTTTAGGACAAGAATTAAGTGGGATAGACATCACAGCCTTGTTGGGGTCCCTGACCTCGCTGCTTGATTCTGACTCAGAGAGTCAGCTGGTCAGCTTTGATGCCCAGCAAGGCCATGTACAAACGCAATTTAATCACTGCAAGCAGTTTTTTCCGCAGCGCCAAGGCCCCATTGTGCCCACCAGCGCTCAATTACGGGAACTGTGTTTTAGTTCATTTGCGATTTTACACAGTGGTCAAACCAAAACGCCCGTCTTTGTGGCGCAGCGTTTGAATAGACAACGCTTAAGCAACACCCAAAACGTAGCACGTACCGATAAGTTTTATGAGGAAGCTCGTTTACCTAAAGCAGAGCGCGCGACCTTGGCGGATTACAGAGGTTCGGGATGGGATAGAGGCCATATGGCGCCAGCGGGGGACATGAATACGGCAGAAGGGATGGCGCAAAGCTTTAGTTTGGCCAACATGGTGCCGCAGGACCCCAGTTTGAACCGTGGCCCTTGGAACAAAATGGAGCAAGACACCCGTAAATACGTCAACCGCGCCCAAGGTGATGTGTATGTGTTTACCGGCAGTTTTTATAACAACCCGCAGTCCAGTGCCATTGGCTCCGGCAAAGTCGCAGTGCCTAGTCATTTATACAAAGTGGTGTATGACGAGAGTACCGGCAAATCATGGGTGCATTGGTACGAAAATAAGGCCGAGTCCAAAGCCAAATCACCCATTAGTTATGCGGAGTTTGTGCGCCGTACGGGACTGCACGTGTTACCCAACTAGACTTTAGCCCGTGGAATGCAAAACGCCCGCTATAGCGGGCGTTGTTTGCTAATCATAATTAAAACTAGTTAGCACGTGCTTTTTTGCTTAAAAAGCGGCAGCTGCTATCCAGCAAATAACCCAAAAAGCCAATGCTTAAAATGGTGGCCATTAATTCGGAATACGCCATGCGATCGCGCGTATCTAACACCAAATAGCCTAGCCCCGCGTCTACGCCCAGCATTTCACACGGTACCAACACAATCCACAGCACCCCAATGGCCAAACGGCACCC
>CANQRK010000032.1 GCA_947626245.1 uncultured Paenalcaligenes sp.
TTGGTTTGCACAGTGTTTAGCACAGACTGATCCCGAATTAGCCCAGACCTGCGCCGTACTGTGGTGGCCCGGGGGCGATCAAGCAGCCGAACATGCTGTCACTCAAGAGGTGGATGTGATGATGGTGTATGGGGGCGATACCACGCTACAAGCATGGCAACAACAACTGCCGCCTTCGATACGATTTTTACCTCATGGGCATAAGTTCAGTGCAGCCTTTGTCGGCCACGCAGCACTAGACACGCGCCAAGCTGAACTCTGTGCGCGTGCCGTTGCGTGGGATATCAGCCAATGGGATCAACAAGCCTGCTACGCACCACAAACTATTTTCGTAGAACGCGGAGCGGCCATTAACCCTAAAGCCTTTGCATTACTGGTAGCAGGCGAACTTAAAGCGCTAGCCCAGCGCTATCCCAGAGCCACACCTCCCTTGGCAATCAAACAAGCCATCGCCCAATGGCGCCAACGCTTTAGCCTAGCGTGGATGCAGGGACAAGCCGTCGAATTAATCGGTCCCGCTCAAGCCGATTGGGCCGTGGCGTATGTAGACCAAGCTCTACACCCCGAACCCAGTCCTACTCAACGCTGTGTCAGTGTTTTGGCAGTAGATAACGTGGATCACATGGTGCAGCTGCTCGCCCCCTATAGAAAACATCTACAAACCATGGCAATAGCCACTAGCCCCGAGCAACTTTTTACTACCGCAGCCCAATTGGGTGCGATCGGGGTAAATCGAGTCTGTGCGCTAGGGGCCACAGCACGCCCTCAGCCAGGCTGGCACCACGATGGCCGTTTTAGCCTATTAGACCTTGTGCGTATGGTGGATATAGAAGCCTCTGCCGAAACCTTGGCTCAAGACTTTGCCTGGTACCGAGACTAATCCACCTATGTCATTTTTAGAGCTGACTCACCTAAGTCACTGCCATCCCAATCAAACACACGGCCTACAACACATAAACCTGAGTCTAGACCAAGGTGAATTTCATTGTTTATTAGGTCGCAGTGGCTGCGGTAAATCTACCTTATTAAAACTGGCGGCGGGCTTACTGACACCTCACACGGGTCAAGTGCTGTTACAGGGCAAACCCATGCGCCAGCCCGCCCAACATATTGGCTTTGTTTTTCAAAACCCTACGCTGTTAGACTGGCTGACCGTTTGGGATAATGTGTTGCTGCCCGCTAGCTTGCACGGCAAACCTAGCCCTAGCAGGCTGACTCAAGCACAGCGACTACTACACGAACTGGGTATCGAATCCCTAAGCCAACACTACCCCAGTCAGCTTTCCGGTGGACAACAAAGTCGTGTCGCCATTGCCCGCGCTTTACTACTGCAACCACCGCTCTTATTCATGGATGAGCCTTTTGCTGCCCTAGACGCTCTAACCCGAGAACAGCTACAAGATAAGCTCCTTGAAATAGGCGCCCAACACCAAAGTACTGTGCTGTTTGTAACGCATGATGTGTATGAGGCCATGTATCTGGCGGATTCACTCAGCGTGCTCGAACAAGGTCAAATTGTGCATCAGCAACACATTGCCTTGCCCAAGCCTCGTTACGATGCGCTGCGCACCTCTGCCGACTTTATGCACTTGGCTCATTCTTTACGCGCTCTGATTAAACAACTGCTATGAAAACACCCCGAATTTCAGGTTGGACGCGCTGTCTTTCCCTGCTGCTGTTTCTTGGCCTCATCGCTGGTTGGGAGTGGTCCGTTCATGCGTTCAACTGGTCCCCATTGGTCTTACCCGCCCCCAGTCGAGTTGCCCAAACCTTTATGAATGGCGTGCTATCTGGCTACTTCTGGCCTCATTTGCTGCAAACCACCTATGAGGTGCTGGGTGGCTTAATTCTGGGTGGCAGTTTGGGATTTGCCTTGGGTGTGTTGTTGGGTCAGTCACCCTTTTGGAATGCTGTTTTAATGCCCTATGTGCTAACTAGCCAAGTCGTTCCCAAACTCGCCTTGGCTCCGTTACTAACACTATGGCTAGGCTTTGGCTTTTTACCCATGGTGGTGATTACCGCCTTAGTTTGCTTTTTCCCCGTTTTAGAAAATACCTTTACTGGCTTACAACAAACCGATAAAGCTCGACTAGAGCTCTTTCAAATGCTAGGAGCTAGTCGTTGGCAAACCTTATGGCGACTCAAACTACCCATAGGGCTGCCCTATACGCTGTCCGGTTTGCGTGTGGCGGCCGTGCTAGCCTTAGTGGGTGCTATTGTGGGTGAATTTATTGGTGCAAACCAAGGTTTAGGCGCGTTGATTATTGCAGCTCAAGGCACGATGGATACGGCACTAATGTTTGCCGTGCTCATCCTGATTACCCTATTAGGACTCGGCTTGTATTATTTAATGCTCGCCTTACAATGCCTAGTGCTACGTTTTTACTCTCCTTTTTCTTCATCGGTGGTGTCTCATGATCTCTAAACCTCCGTTTCTACGCCAGTGCTTCACGTGGTTGGTGGGCGCTACCCTCAGTCTAGCTCTAAGCTCCGCATGGGCTCAGCCCAATACCCAGCCCTTTACCCTAGCAGGCTGGAGCAAGCCTATTAGTGAAATCACACAGGTGTTAGCCGAACCTGAGTTAAAGCACTTTCAAGAAAAAGGCTTAGAACTGAACTATTTACCCGGAACGGGTGGTGGGGATGCTCTGCGCAATCTATTAAGCGGTCAAGCTGATATCGCTTTTACGGATCCCGGCTCTTTTTTTGCAGCGCTAGATCAAGGTGCAGATCTGATCGCAGTCTACGATATTTACCCTCAAAATGTCTTTAATGTCGTCACACTTGCCAATAGCCCCATTCACAGTGCTGCAGACCTAAAAGGAAAAAAAATTGGGGTCTACAGCCTCGCCAGTGGAACGCGTCAAAATCTGCAGATCCTACTTAACCAAGTGGGTTTAAACGAAGACGATGTAGAAATCATCGTAACGGGTTTGCTTAACTTTGCGCCGTTGATGCAATCCCGAGTCGATGCCACCGCCGCCACTGACACCGGGCTACTCGTAGCAAAATACCGTGGCCTACACGATCCAAAAGTGATCGAGATCAAAGACTACTTAAACTACTCTAGTGATTTATTTGTGGTGCGGGCCAGCGACTTCGAGACTAAAAAAGACGTCATTCAGCAGTTTTTACTCGCATATCAAAACAGCACTCAATGGATGATAGAGCACCCAGAGCAAGCCGCTCAGTTAGCTGTTACCTACGCCCTCGATGGCCAAGACAAACAGCTAAACCAACAAATTATTGAAGCACGCAATCGCTCTAGTGTCTCTGAGCTAACGCAACAACATGGTCTAGGCACCTTGGATATCGCCTCTTTACAAAAAGCAGCCGACACCTATTATGAACTGGGTCTAATTCAAAACCCATTAGACCTTAGCCAATACACTTACACCGAGCTCCTATCTGAATAATGGTCAACTTTACAGGTCAAACCGTTTTAATTACGGGCGCTAGCCGAGGTCTAGGCGCGGCAACCGCCAAAGCCTTTGCGCAACAGGGTGCACTAGTTATTATTAATTATCGTCGCAACCACGAAGCAGCTAATGCTGTTGCCGCCGAGTGCGAGGCCTTGGGTGGTCAGGCATGGCCTATTGCTGCCGATGTACGCGATGAACACGCCGTGCAATCCATGGTAGCCGAGATCCTAAGTGAAACCGGTCGCATTGATGTGCTGGTGAACAATGCCTTTGCCCCCTATACCTTTAATCCCGACGAGCGCCAACGCTTTCACGAACTTAGTTGGGAGCAGTGTGCCCAACAACTTGACGGCTCAGTTAAAAGCACGTGGTTAGTCAGCCAAGCGGTCATCCCTAGCATGCAGCAAGCCAGTCAGGGCAGCATTATTCATATTAATAGTGACCTCAGCGAAGAATCCATTGTGCCCTATGCGGACTATGCAACGGCCAAAGCTGCCCTACTCGGCCTAACTCGCCAAATGGCAACGGACCTAGGGCCGTATGGCATACGGGTAAATAGTGTGGCTCCAGGTTTAATTTGGCCTACGGACTCTAGCCGGCACACCCGCGCTACGGTGCGCGATCAAATTATTGCCCAAACGCCCTTACGTCGTATTGCTACCCCTCAAGACGTCACCGGCCCGATTTTATTTCTCGCCTCCGAACACAGCGCTTTCATGACCGGTCAAAACCTGTTTGTGAATGGCGGTTTGGTCATGCGTTAACGAATCAATCCCTCTATACAGAAATATCACGCCATTCACCGGGTTGTAGATCGTCTAATTGCCACTGCCCAATCTGCACTCGAATCAATCGTAACGTCGGTAAACCCACCGCTGCCGTCATACGACGTACTTGGCGGTTTTTGCCTTCGCTAATGGTGAGTTCTATCCATGTGGTGGGAATTTGAGCCCGATATCGAATAGGTGGTTGGCGCTCCCACACGGCAGGCGACGGTATGACCTTGGCTTCAGCTGGCTGCGTTAAACCGTCTTTTAGCAATACGCCGCGTTGTAACTGATGAATTTGCTCGGCACTGACCTCTCCCTCGACTTGGGCCCAATAGGTTTTACGCACTCCATATTTAGGCTCGGCAATACGGGCTTGTAAAGCACCGTCATTCGTCAGCAACAACAGCCCTTCGCTATTACGATCTAAGCGCCCAGCGGCATAAACACCCGGTATCGAAATAAAATCTTTTAAAGTTTGACGCCCTTGCTCGTCCGTAAACTGGGTCAATACGTCATACGGTTTATTAAAAGCGATTAAACGAGAAGGGACTTTGGGTTGCGCCGGCTTGGTTTTAACCACCCGACGTTTGGACATGGACGTTGAATTCATAACTATCACATTGAAATATCGTGACGCTATCTTAGCACCCTGCCATCCATAAAAAAACGGCTTGGGAAAACCCAAGCCGCTGTAACAGCATCAGTAGCGTGTGAGTTACTTAGATACGTTAGCAAAACGTAAGTAAGGCAACTTTACATCGATCTCGCCGTATTTTTCTTTGGCTTGCTCGTCATTCAGGGACAACGCCACGATCACGTCTTGACCTGGAGTCCAATCGGCCGGTGTTGCCAAAGGCTGACCGTCTGTTAATTGAATCGCATCCAATACACGAATGATTTCGGCGAAGTTACGACCTACCGACATAGGGTAAGACAAAGTTAGACGAATTTTTTTGTCTGGTCCAATCACAAATACAGTACGTACTGTGGCGCTATCAGCAGGAGTGCGGCCATCGGGCAAGTACGCCTCGGCAGGCAACATATTGTAGAGCTTGGAAACCTGCAAAGAGGTGTCATCAATAATGGGGAAATCGGCAGGAGAACCGGAGAACGCTTCGATATCGCGCTTCCATTTTTCGTGATCCTGCACGTTATCCACGGACACACCAATTACCTTGGTATTTCGTTTTTTGAACTCGGGGACCAAGCTAGACACAGCGCCAAACTCAGTGGTACACACAGGTGTGAAATCTTTGGGGTGAGAAAAGATAATGGCGTAGTTTTCGCCAATCCACTCGTGGAAATTAATTTCACCTGCGGTAGTGTCTGCAGTGAAGTTTGGTGCAACATCATTAATACGCAACGACATAACTGTCCCCTTTTGAAAACGTAAATAAGTACGATTGATATAAATGCTAGCACATTAAGTTCCATAACCAAGGGGCTATTTGGTTATATACATTTAACAATTAAATATCAGAGATTCCATTCTTATTATGGTTTTCCCTGTCTCATTCTTTCTTTGCACCTTCTTTTTTTCAGTCCATTTCTGCTACTATCAAAACTCTTATCGAATAACAAAAGGAGAGACAAATGAAAATTAAGCAGTGGCTTGCCATCAGTGCCGCTTGTTTTGCGTTTAGCACTACGGCCGCTCTGGCCCAAGAAACACGCGAATTCTCAGTATCCACCGTTTTATCTGAAGCCTTCCCTTGGGGCCAAGCCGCTGAAAAATGGGCCGAGCTAGTCAAAGAGCGTTCAGACGGTCGTATCACACTAAAAATCTACCCTAACTCTCAGTTGGTCTCGGGCGACCAAACACGCGAGTTTTCCGCCATGCGCAGTGGCCTAATTGATATGGCTGTAGGATCCACGATTAACTGGTCACCTCAGGTACCCGAAGCCAATCTATTCTCACTCCCCTTCCTCATGCCTGATGACGCTGCTGTCGATGCCATCACACAAGGCGAAGCCGGTCAAATGGTCTTCGATGCCATCGAAAAACGTGGTGTGGTGCCATTGGCTTGGGGTGAAAATGGTTTCCGTGAAATTTCCAACTCCAGCAAAGCCTTGGTTGAGCCCGATGACCTTAAAGGCTTAAAAGTACGAGTCGTCGGCTCCCCACTTTTTTTAGATACCTTTAGTGCACTGGGAGCAAACCCCACCCAAATGAGCTGGGCCGATGCACTACCCGCACTGACTACAGGTGCAGTCGATGGGCAGGAAAACCCCTTGGCCGTTTACGATGTAGCACGCGCAGACCGTGCTAACCAAAAGTACCTCACTCTCTGGCACTACATGAACGACCCCCTCATTTTTGGGGTTAGCCAACGTGTATGGAATACCTTATCTCCCGAGGATCAAACCCTACTCAAAGACGCTGCTATTGATGCAGGCAAATGGGAAATTGAGAAATCCCGTGCTGATCTCAATGACACCTTAGTACGTATCCGCGAACGAGGCGTTGAAATCACCGAGCTCACTCCCGAGCAACACCAAGCCTTTGTCGATGCCACCCAAAACGTGTACGAAAAATGGACGCCACGCATTGGTGAAGAACTAGTCAAAACCGCTCAAGAAGCCATCGCTAACCGCTAAGGCCGAGTCTTTCAGGCGCAGGTTTCCTGCGCCATTTTTGTTCTGTATTAACCATGTCTAAACCCAAAACTCGTCTCGAATCCCTGATAGGGGTATTCGCTTTGGCCATGATTTGTATTATTAGTTTGGCCAACGTACTGGTGCGTTACACCACCAATGCCTCCTTTGCTTTTACCGAAGAATTCTCCGTCTTTTTAATGGTGGTGCTTACCTTTGCTGGTGGTGCCATGGCGGCGCGCAACAACGAACACATTCGCATTTCCTTTTTAGAATACAAGCTTAAACGCACTGGGCGCCACATTTTATATACCTTGCAATGGCTAGGCAGCTTAGTGGTTCTGGGCCTAATCGTCTGGTATGGCAGTCTGTTGACTTACGAGGAGTTCATTTGGGAATCCTTGTCTTCTAGCTTGGGGCTACCCAACTGGATTTATTTAATTTGGCTACCACTGCTCTCGTTGTGTGTAGCGTGGCGTATCACACAAAACTGGCTAGACCGTCTCCGTCTAGATACTGAGGAGACCTTGCAATGAGTCCCGATATTTGGATGTTAATTGGTTTCGGGCTCTGTCTATTGATTGGAATGCCTGTGGCCTTTGCCCTAGGTTTAGGGGGCGCTTTTGGTATTGTGATGGGCTTATCCCCCGAAATGCTAGCCACCTTGGGCACCAATACCTACAACAGTGTAGCTAAATACCCCCTTATTGCCATTCCGCTCTTTATTTTGACCGGCTTAATTTTTGAGCGCGCTGGTGTAGCCGTCAGTTTAGTCAATTTTGCGCAATCGATTATTGGTCCGCGTAATGGCGGACTCGCCTTAGTCGCTGTGCTAGTTTGTATTATTATGGGTGGGATGAGCGGCTCGGGACCGGCTGATGCCGCAGCGGTCGCAATGGTGATGCTGCCCAGTATGACCAAAGCAGGCTATCCAAAAGCCTTCTCGGCTACCTTAATTGCGGCCTCCGCATCAACAGCTATTTTGATTCCGCCTTCTATTGCTCTTATTTTGTATTCCGTCATGCTACCTGGCTTAGACTTACGCGCCTTGTTTGCGGCAGGTCTTTTTCCCGGTATTTTGGCAGGCTGCTCTCTGCTAGTCCCCTCCTACTTTTTAGTCAAACGCTATGGGTGGGAAAGCAAGCACAAAATGGAACGCCCTCCTTTCAAACAAAGCTTCATCAAAGCAATTCCCGCTCTGTTTGCTCCCGTTATTATTTTAGGTGGATTACGCTCAGGGTTATTTACTCCTACCGAAGCCGCCGTAGTCGCAGTCACCTACGGGTTACTTATCGGAGCATTTATTTACCGTCAGCTCACTTGGGCTGACATGTGGGATATTTTCAACGAGGCCGTCAAAATATCTGGTGTAGTGCTGCTTATTATTTCCCTAGCCGGGATTTTTGCATGGGCTGGTACTACCTTGGGTACCTTTACTACACTGGCAAGCTTCTTGTTATCCATCTCAGATAACTCATGGGTCTTGTTACTTTTAGTGATGCTACTGGTGCTCATTGCTGGCATGTTTTTGGATGCAATTTCCATCTATCTGATTTTGACACCGGTACTGATACCATTGATTAATCACTTTGAATGGAATCCCGTCTGGTTTGGGATCTTACTGGCAATGAATATTGCCATTGGGCAATTTACTCCCCCCGTAGCCGTGAATCTATTGGTCACCACTAAAGTGGCTAATATCCGCCTAGAGCACACTTTTGGTTGGGCTATATTATTTGTGGTCACCATGTTTAGTGCTTTGTTATTGGTCATGGTCTTTCCCGGTATTGCACTTTGGTTACCCGAATACTTAGGTTATGCCATTGATTAAACAACGATAACACTCACTCAAAGAGGGGGCAGCCCCCCTCTTTTTTTGGTTTATTACAAACGCCTCTCTTTCTCATGCTCTTTAGCCGTTTCTAATATTTACCTTCCCCCTTTATCGTTATCACCTAAAATAAGGTCGTTTCGACCCTATTTGACGCATTATGACGGCTTATTCCCCTCCCTCTCCCTCCCTCTATACTAGCCTTGCTCTGTTTTTGCTTGGCTTGTGTCATTTAACCCTACCTAGCGGCTATTCGATTGGGGCTGCTTTCTTGTTATTAATCGGGTTATATAGCTTGCGCCAACCCAATTACTTCAAGCCCTTGCTCTCGACTCAAGATGTCTGGATTTTCGCGGCCTTAGCTTTTTTTGGGATCAATGGGCTTTTCGATGCGTTTTATCATCAAGCCAGTGGCAGCAGCTACGACAAAGCCCTACGCTTTATTTTGGCTATTCCGGTGTATTTTGCCCTACGCAAATACCCACCTCGTCTCTCTTGGTTATGGGCGGGGTTAGTTTTAGGAGCCATAGGGACATTTTTATTAGCCGGTTGGCAAGTATGGGAGCAAGGCTATGCTCGGGCTGAAGGGCATACGCACCCCATCCAGTTTGGTAATTTATCCATGCTCAGCGCTTTTTTCTGCTTGGCTGGTTTAGGGTGGGCGGCTCAATTGCAGACCCGTACTGCGCGCCAGCGTTGGTTTTGTTTTTTAATCCTGGGAGCGGCACTGGGGCTATTGGGTTCACTGCTGTCGGGGAGTCGTGGCGGTTGGATAGGCGTGCCTTTTGTCCTGCTTATTTTAGCCAAAGCCTATCATTCCTTTTTTTCGCTACGCATTAAAATCGGCGCGTGTGTAATTGCCGTCTTGTTGGCGATTGGGTTGTATCAAACACCCAGCCTTAATATCCAGCCACGTATTCACTCTGCACTACACGATATTCAGCAGCACCAACAAGGCAACAGCAACACCTCATTAGGGGCACGCTTTGAAATGTGGCAAGCAGCACTGGTATTAGCCAAAGAGAACCCCTTGCTAGGCATAGGACACGATCAAATGCGTACCGCCATGCAAGGGCTAGCCCAGCAAGGCCTTGTGGATCCAGTCATTGGTGAATTTAATCACGCCCATAATGAAATACTGGATACCTTAGCTAAACGCGGTCTGGTGGGGATACTGGCCTTGGTAATTTTATATTTGATACCAATCCGCCTATTTACCCCCTATCTGTCGCATCCCGATTTAGCCACCCGTGCCTTGGCAACAGCCGGGTTAATTTTACCCATTGCCTACATAGACTTTGGACTATCACAGACCTTTTTGGCCCATAACAGCGGCATTATGGTTTATGCGTTTTGGCTAATGGTTTTTTGGAGCTGCATGCGCAACACTATTTGCTCGTACACTGCGTCTGCTGCCACTGTGCAGTAAACTGGTGACGTAAATTTAGCTCGGACTGCAGACGCCCCAAAAGCAATAACTGCAAATGGGTTGGAAAACGACCCACCCCATCGACATAGCCTTCGGCCGTCGTTGGGCTTAGGTAGCGTATTTGACCCGCTACCCGACCTGCAATACCTTGTTTGGACAGCTCGCATTGACCACTAAAATCAAAGCTAGTCGAGGTCTGAGAATCTAGCTGTAATTGGCACTGTCCCAAAGCCTGCTCCACCACACGTAATCCTTGCTCTGGGTCTTGCAACAACGTGGCCTGTTGGGGCGACACGCATTGCGTGAACTCAGCCAAATCAAACTGGTCTAACTTAGCCACGTATTTGGGGTCTAAAAAAGCGGCGGCCTGTCGCTTAATGCCCTCTAGCCGTGGGGCTATGTCTTGACCCTCGATGTAGTTTTGGGTATTAATCTGCCACTGCCCTGCTTTTGGTGCTACGCTTAGTTGGCCGGCTTGGGCCAAACCGGCTAGGCTCAAGGCCAACACCCCTATCCCTATTTTTTTCATAGTCGTCTACTTTTGACGTTTACACATTACCCTACTTGGAATACCGATGGAGTCTACAAATCGTCCCTTGCCTATTGCGGCTTTGGTTCATGAAAGCGCTGAATACGCTGATGAGTTTCTGTACGCCTTTATTCAAGACCTACAATCTCAAGAAAAAACGATTTTAGGGGTGATACAAGCCCACCCTGAAGTCAGCTTTGCCTACGGCAGCCAAATGGGCATCATTGACCTAAGCTCCGGTGCCTATATTTCTATAGCCCAAGACTTGGGTAAGCATAACACCAGCTGCTGTATTGATGCTGAAGCCATTAGTAACTCTAGCCGTATTTTACAATCTGCTCGCATGCAAAATCCTGATCTCATTATTGTGAATCGTTTTGGCAAGCTCGAGGCCGAAGGCACTGGCTTTGCCGATGAGATGCTAGAAATAATGAGCGAGGGACTCCCCCTATTAACCGTGGTCGCCGAGCGTTTTCTACCCATGTGGCGCGAGTTTAGCGGTGGTCTAGCCACAGAAATCGCCCCTGACTCAACGGCCTTGCACCAGTGGTTTGAACACATCGCATCTGCCGATAATACCTAAACCTTCACTACAAAGCCCCCTTTAGCAGATTTGGATATAAGCATATACTATTATGCTATATTGATATTTTGCCATCTTTATCTGCTTAAACCATGTTCACAAGTAGCATTTTGGGTTTACTCGTTGGTATGACGCTGGGTCTCACCGGCGCTGGTGGCGGTATTCTCGCTGTACCCGCGCTGGTCATTGGCGTAGGGCTTAGCATGACGCACGCCGCCCCCATCGCTCTCATTGCGGTGGGCTTAGCCGCCCTGACTGGCGCCATCGATGGCTTACGTCATCATATGGTGCGCTATAAAGCCGCTTTCGTCATGGCAACGGCTGGTGGCCTAGTATCCCCCCTAGGATTAGGCTTAGCCCACGCTTTACCCGAGTTTTGGCTGATGGTTAGCTTTAGCCTTGTCATGTGTGTGGTGGCGTATCGTATGTTCCAACAGGCTCGAGCCCAGCAGGTCTTGGGCAGCATCGATACCGAAATCCCTAAGCCCTGCCGTATTTCCGAACACACCGGTAAATTTATTTGGACAAGACGCAGTCTCAGTACCATGATCGGCATTGGTGCAGTTGCGGGCTTATTAACCGGTCTGCTCGGTGTAGGGGGTGGCTTTGTAATTGTGCCGCTACTAAAACGGTTCACCAATCTCAAAATCCACAGTATTGTCGCTACCTCTTTGCTGGTCATCGCATTAGTCTCAGCGCTGACTATTAGTCAGGCCTTCAGCTCGCTCACCCAGCTGTCTACTGTCGTGTGGGTTTTTATCGCCTTGGTTATCATGGGCATGGTGCTAGGACGCTGGGCTTCACCCCACATTGCCCCTCGCTATATTCAAATGGGCTTTGCCTTGGTCTGTGTGCTGGCCGCCAGTGTGGTATTGGTGAACGCCTGCCAACATCTGCCATAACCCCCTACCCTCTAGAAAAACGCGATCAAACTCTGCTGTGGGGGAAATCCCTGAACAAATAAACACTACCCTTTTAGTTTAGGTCGATATAATTAATAAGTAAACTAAAACAGGGAGACAACCATGGAAGCAACTGGCTATATCGACCACTTTGCTCGTCAACATTTACCATCTCAAGATCAATGGCCCGTCTTACTTCTAGAAAATAACAAAGACGTTGCCTATGCTCCTCGTCTTAATGCCGCCACCGAGCTACTGCAGCGTCAAATAGATCAAGGAATGGGTGACCACATTGCCTTGCAGTGGCTAGAAAATAACCAAGAAAAACAGATCACCTATACCCAGCTTGAGCAATTAAGTAATCAAATTGCTCATGTTTTTGTTGATGACATGGGCTTAGTCAGTGGCAATCGTATTTTATTGCGTGGTCCCAATAATTTAATGATGGCGGCCAGTTGGCTAGCGGCGCTAAAAGTCGGTCTGGTCACCGTACCCACTATGCCCTTGTTACGTTCGGTAGAGCTCAAAACCATTTTAGACAAAGCTGAAATTCAAGCCGCGGTCTGTGACGAGCGCCTGTCTACCGAATTGCAACACTGTTTAGACCCAGAGCACGAGCACCACAGTGCTTTTCTACAAAAAATACTGTGCTTTAACTCTAGCGATGCCAACAGCTTAGATGAAAAACGGCGCGCTAAACCCACCCACTTTACACCCTGCGATAGTGCGGCCGATGATGTCTGCTTGATCGCTTTTACCAGTGGTACGACCGGCAAACCCAAAGGCTGCGTGCATTTTCATCGCGACATTCTGATTATGTGCGATACCTTTGCCAAGCATATTTTGCAGCTAACGCCACAAGACAAAGTCTGCGGCACACCCCCTTTAGCCTTTACCTTCGGATTAGGCGGGCTACTGTGTTTTCCTCTGCGCGTTGGGGCTAGCTCGGTACTCGCCGAAAGCCTCACGCCCAAGCTGCTGCTGGAATACGTAGATCGCTTTGGCATTAGCATGACGTTTACGGCACCAACGTTTTACCGTCAAATGGCAGCACTTGTCCCTCAGTTTTCCCTCGCTAGCCTCAAAAAAACGGTCTCTGCTGGCGAAGCACTGCCGCAAGCCACTCGCGAACTCTGGAAACAAGCGACTGGCATTGAAATGATTGATGGCATTGGTGGCACAGAAATGATCCACGTCTATGTGTCTAGCCCTCCCGAGCACGTCAAAGCAGGCGCTATTGGTAAAGTGGTGCCAGGATTTCAAGCACAAGTGGTAGATGACGAACTCAACCCCGTCCCCAATGGCACCGTCGGTCGCTTAGCGATTCGTGGTCCTACCGGTTGTCGCTATCTGAACGATGCACGCCAACAAGAGTTTGTACAGCAAGGTTGGAACCTGCCGGGTGATACCTTTGTCATGGATGATGAGGGCTATTTTTTTTACCAAGCGCGTAACGATGACATGATTATTTCATCGGGCTATAACATTGCTGGCCCCGAGGTAGAAGACTGCCTACTCAAACACCCCGCCGTCGCCGAATGCGGCGTAGTCGGTGTGCCCGACGAGCTACGTGGTCAAATCCTGAAAGCCTTTATTATTGTGCGCGATGGCTACATGCCTTCGGATACCTTAATCAAAGAGCTACAAGACTTTGTAAAACAAACGGCAGCCCCTTACAAATACCCCCGGGCTATCGAGTTTGTAGACAAACTACCCCGCACAGAAACTGGCAAGCTACAACGCTTTGTACTGCGAAAAATGGCGTCAGCCTAAAATGGCCTAAGGCAACCATAACGTCACACGTAAACCGCCTAAATCGGAACGTGTGGCGTTGACTTGACCGCCATACAGCTGCACTAAATCAGCCACAATGGCTAAACCCAATCCCGACCCGGGGGCAATTTCATCCGCCCGCACTCCTCGCTTAAACACAACGACACATTGCTCAGCACTCAGGCCGGGGCCGTCGTCCTCAATCATCAACTCTAAGCCTAAACGCCCTTCGGCGGGATCCAAGCGACGTGCTCGTACTCGTAACTGACTCCGCGCCCACTTAAATGCGTTATCCAACACATTGCCTAGCATTTCATGTAGGTCTTGATCCTCACCTTTGAAAGACAAATCCGGTTGTTCAAACTGGACTTGGACCTGTAAGGTTTTACTGCTGTAAGCCTGTTTCAACACCTGTAATAAGCTTGCTACTGCCGGTTCGACACGAGTTCTACGTCCTACCGTTTTAACAGCGGCAGCAACTCTGGCCCGCGACAAATGGTAATCGACTTGCTGCTGAGCTGCCTCTACCTGCTGCTGCACCAATTGCGCAAAGTTATCCGGTGGATTTTTAGATGCGTTGGCTAGTACTGCCAACGGCGTTTTAATTGCATGCGCTAAATTACCCGCCTGTGTGCGAGCCCGTTGAATCACCTCGGCATTGCTATGCAACACCCGGTTAAACTCGGACACCAACGGCTGAATCTCCTGTGGATACTGTCCGGCAAGGGTTTCGGTTTTGCCGTCGTGAACTAAGGCCAACTGCACACGTAAATGATGCAGTGGCTTTAACCCCAACCCCAATTGCCACCACACACCGAGCACCAATACACTACCTAATAGCATCAAAGATAACACCAGCATCTGAGTAAAACGCTGCAATGGCTCAAGCACCACCTCGCTTTGTGCTGCCACCCATACCTGATAATGCTCCTCGACATCCCCCTCTACAAACGCCACGTCGCGCCCTACCACATACAACGGCCCTAATACCGGATCGTGTATTTGCGTACGAACCTCTGTTTCAGATAATACAGGCAACAGGCTAAGGCTCTCATCCCACAATGACCGAGAATAAGCTAAGGTACGCGTTTGCCCCTCTGTCTGAATCAACCAATACAAACCACTGAGCGGCTGCTCAAAACGTGGATCGCTAAGCATCGTCGCCAATCGTAATGGTTCACCTGCCTCTTGCTCCATTTGTGAAACCAGCTGCAACATGTGTACATTGAGCTCTTTATAAAGCTGCTGCTCTATATGTTGCTTAAATAACTGGGTCAGCAACAAAGCGGTGGCCACTAAGCTGCACAGCACCCACAATAGCGCCCCCAACAACAGGCGCTGGGATAAAGAAAAGCGAGACCAATTAGAGTTAGGCATGAGGCTGCGTTAGCTTGTAACCCAAACCACGCACTGTCTGAATATAAGCGCTGGGTATTTTTTTGCGTAAGCGCCCAATAAACACATCAATGGTATTGGAATCACGCTCTTGGTCTTGGGCGTAAATATGCTCGGTTAACTGCGTACGGGAAATGACCTGATCCACATGATGGATTAAATAGGCCAACAACCTAAACTCGTGGCTAGTTAGGGCTAACGCCTGCTCTTGATAAAAGAACTGCGACTGTCTGGTGTCTAAAACCAGATCTCCACAACTGAATAACGACGAACTATGACCAGAGGCTCGCCGTAGTAAGGCTCGCACTCGGGCTAAGAGCTCTTGGATATGAAAAGGTTTAGTCACATAATCGTCGGCGCCAGCATCCATCCCACTGACTTTTTCATGCCACGTGCCACGTGCGGTTAAAATAAGCACGGGAAAGCTTAGGCCTTCGTCACGCCATCGTCGTAACAAGGTTAAGCCATCTATGTGCGGTAAACCCAAATCTAGCACCACCAAATCGTAGCTTTCTACGGTGGCTAAATAATGCGCTTGCTCGCCATCGCTAGCCGTATCTGTCACGTAGCCTTGGTTGGTTAGGGCCTCGGCCACTTGCTGTAATAACTGTTGATCGTCTTCGACCACCAAAACACGCATTAAGATTTCCTTTTTTCTAGAGGGCGTGAACGCGCACGCAGTACTTGGGCAGTATAAGCATCGACCACTAGCCGACTGATGTAGCCATCGGCCTGTATCAGTTTAATACGATACAAATAGCGCCCTTTTTTATGCACTAGCTCGACATCTAAGAGCCGCCCAGGATACATAGGCTGCAGCTGATGTAAAACCCAACGTAACGACCGCACCTCGCCCCGCTGTCTGGCCTCTCGCATTTGCTCGACGGACAACGGAGTTTCTGCGTGAATAGGCGCCAGAGGCCCCATCAAGCAAAACATAAAGAGTAAAGGTAGAGCCCGTCGCATATGCTGTTGATTGCACCCTAAAATAAGTAGCTTAAAAAAAACCACATGAACACATGATGAACACGCTACTCACTCTCAGTTCATCTGCGTCCTGCCATACTGCTTCCATACCCCTTTATTTGGAGCTTTATGATGACACGACAATTTCTTCCTTTAGGCGCTTTGGCCACCTGCGCTGCACTGATATTTTCCCCTGTGCAGGCTCAACCCAACACTCCTCTTCTCGAGCCTATTTTAATCGCTAGCAATCAGACTGTCACAACCGAAACAAAAACAGACACCAAAGCAGAAAACACCCCTCGCCAACGACCTGATCGCTCAGACTGGATTAGCCTACAAGACGCATTAACCGCCTTAGAAAAAGCTGGCCATACCGACCTACATGGTATTCATATGTCTCGAGATGGTTATGTAGCCAAAGCCATCAATCAAGATCAAAAACGCGTGCTATTGCGTGTAGACCCTAAAACTAGCGCAGTCAGTGAAAGCGAAATGAAATCTAAAAAAAGAGGCAAACACAAGCACCAACGTGGATCCTCAAACCAGTCATAACTCCCTCTTTCGCTGCACCTTAAAATCAAAAAGCCTCTGTTCAATTAGGAACAGAGGCTTTTGTATCGCAGCTGTAGGTATTTACCACATACGAGACAAGACCTTTTCGTCACTAGGTGCTAGGCTATGCTTAATGGCAAAGAAAATATGACCAATAATAATAGCAAATAACAACCAGCCCAAATTGCCATGTAAGGCATTACCCAACGCTGTCATCCACTCGATCTTTTCCCCAGTGCGCTCAAAAATAGGCCAGACGCCCCAATAGGTAAAACCACGACCCGAGCCAATACTGCGCAATAAAGCTAACAGCGGCACAGCGATCATCAATGCGTACAAACAGAAATGACCGATCTTAACGGCAAAATCGCTCTTGGGTCGATTCGCACTTTGTACCAAAGCCCAAATAACTCGCAATACTGCCAACCATAAAATCGTAAAGCCTACCTGACTATGATAGGCAAAAACAGCCTCAGTAAAAGCGGCATCCTCGTTAATAAAACGCGCGACTGCCGTTAATAACATCCAAGCCAAACCCAAGGCCATCAGCCAGTGAAAAATACGGGTGACTGAACCGTAACGTGTAGTGCTATCACTAATCATCTTCCGTTTCCTTAGTAAATCAAGTGCGCCCAGTGTAGCCCAATTTCTATTAAGATTCGTTGACCGCTTTTTGAGCACGGCCACTGTATACCCACTCTCGCCAAATGGCGACTAAGAGCGCCATGAGTACCGGGCCCAAAAACAAGCCCACCATCCCCATGGTTTGCACACCACCAACCAAACCAAAAAAGGTAGGCAAGAATGGCAATTTAACGGGACCACCCACCAAACGAGGCCGTAAGGTTTTATCTACAATAAAGAGCTCTATGGCTCCCCAT
>CANQRK010000033.1 GCA_947626245.1 uncultured Paenalcaligenes sp.
AGAAATATTTCCCTTGCCGCCTAACAAAATAAGCGCTGCGGCGGTGGCATCATCGCCACTAAGCACGATGAAGTCTTCGGGTTTGTCGCGCAACAGCTGACCCAAACGGCCAATATCGCCTGTCGCGTCTTTAGTACCAATGATATTAGGTATTTGAGCTAAACGTAATACCGTTTCGTTAGTCATATCGGCAACACTGCGGCCGGGTACGTTGTACAGGAAAGTAGGTAGGTCTATCGTTTCTGCGATTTTTTTAAAATGCTGATAGAGACCTTCTTGGGTGGGCTTGTTGTAGTAAGGCACCACCGATAAACCCGCTTGAGCACCGACCTCGTAAGCATGCGTGGCAAGCTCGATTGCCTCGGCAGTGGAGTTCCCTCCTACCCCGGCAATCACTGGAATACGCCCTGCAGCGTGCTCGACAGCGATTTGAATCAGCTCGGCATGCTCTGTCATATCTACGGTGGGGGATTCGCCCGTTGTGCCAACCACTACTAGCGCATCTGTACCCTCGGTCACATGCCAGTCAATCAGTTTTCGGTAAGCATCCAAATCCAGGCTTCCATCAGGAAACATAGGCGTAACAAGGGCAACCATGCTGCCTTGAAAAATGGGGGTTGCAGTATCCGAACTAGCCATAATAGAAAAAGTCTCCTGGATAAGACGAGCCAAAGCTAAAAATAACCAACAATTTATCTTCTAAGTTTACCGGATTCAAGTCAAAACTCATAAAAACAAACGAATAATCATTTGTCCAAAGCTTAAAAAGGGTTGCAAAATGACCCAGAGCACACCGGTAAACATTAATACAATCAAAATCACCATGCCGTAAGGCTCAATACGAGCGTACTGATCGGCATATTTTTGGGGCAGCAAACTGTACACAATGCGCCCCCCATCTAAGGGAGGTAAAGGGACTAGGTTAAGTGCCATTAGCACCAAATTGACCTGCACCCCTGCAATGGCCATACGTCCCCAAAAATCGTGTAAGTCAAAGCCCAACGAGACTTGAAAACGCAACGTAAGAGCCCACATCACCCCCATTAATAAATTAGAAGCGGGACCTGCCAACGCTACCCATAAAATATCTTTTTTGGGATTGCGTAAGCGAGCCCAATTCACAGGAACTGGCTTAGCCCAACCAAACAGCAGTCCCGCTCCACCTAAGAGCTTGGTGGTAAGCAATAGAAACAAGGGCACGGCAATCGTGCCCACCGGATCAATGTGTTTAATTGGATTCAAACTAATACGTCCCGCCTGCTCAGCGGTAGGGTCGCCAAAAAACCGAGCGACATAACCATGCGCAGCCTCGTGTAAGGTAATCCCAAAAAGAACAGGTATTGCATAGACTGCAATCGTTTGAATCAAACTTTCCATCATTGAATCTCTATTTCAATCCGTTATTCGCATGTGGCAGTTTACTCTATGCCGAGTTTTTGTGGGTCACCTAATCCACGACGTACAACTTCGGGCTTAGCACCTGTCATATCAATGACTGTAGTAAAATCAGCAGGACACGGCCCCCCATCAATCACGGCCTCTAGATCGTATTTGTAACGCTCTAAAATATCATGTGCCTCGTTAAGTGCCTCGGTTTCTCCTTCGGGAATTAAGGTGGTGGAAAGCAACGGTGCCCCAACCAAATCAATCAAGTCCAACAACACTTGATTTTGTGGCACACGAATTCCAATGGTTTTACGTGAAGGGTGCGAAACACGGCGGGGGACTTCTTTGGTCGCCTCTAAAATAAACGTCCAAGGACCCGGCGTAGCTAGTTTTAACAGGCGATACTGACTGTTGTCCACCCGCGCAAACGTACTGATTTCAGCTAAGTCACGACAAAGCAAAGTCAGGTTATGGCGCTCGTCTAAACCTCGTAGTCGGCGCAAAGCCTCTGCTGCCGAACGATCATCTAGTTGTGCCACAACCGCATAGCTTGAGTCGGTAGGCACAGCAACCAGCCCCCCTTTAGCTAGAATGTCTGCCGCCTGCGCTAACAGGCGAGGTTGTGGATTCTGCGGATGAACTTCAAAAAGTTGAGCCATAGTATTTCCTTTTTCTGGTTCAATAAAAACAACCGGTGTGGAACCCAGTGTCCCACGACAGCTTGGCGGTATGCTCAAAATAAACACCTGCACCAATCATAAGCTTAGCAAAATTCAAAATAGGTTTACTTTTTTATTTTAGGTGCTATAATTATGTTTTTGGCAGCAGCGCATTAGCGCAGCAACTAAAAAACAATGGTGACCGTAGCTCAGTTGGTAGAGTCCCGGATTGTGATTCCGGTTGTCGCGGGTTCGAGCCCCGTCGGTCACCCCAGATTCAAGCCCGCATAATTTCAATATTATGCGGGCTTTTTCATTTGCTGTCATTTACACGTATAGTAGTGTTTATTTACTTTATCTCATCACGTAATGACTACGCTTTGCCCTTCCGGCCCAAACTGGGCTGATGCTCCTTCTGAGTTTCTCTGGTGTGCCCAAGACCAAGACGGCGATTGGTACTGGTACAGCGTGCTTCCCGAACCCAGCATTGGCGGCGGAGTTTGGCGCTCAAACTCCAGACATCAACGTTTTGCTTGTCATGGCAACTCCAATCCAGATTGGCTGCACAGTCTACAAGCCCGTCCTTCTTCTATTTCATAATCAATAAACACATGGCTCATTTATCACAGCAGATATATAGCATTTGGACCGAATACTGGCCACATATAGCGCTGGTGCTTAGTTTAACCATCAGCATCCCTACTGCCATTCACGCAGCCATGAACAAATCTGAAGTCCGGGCGGCTATTGGTTGGGTAGGTGTTATTTTACTCTCTCCGTTCGCTGGCTCTGCGTTGTATTTAATTGCTGGCATCAATCGGGTACGCAAAAGCCAAATTGCTAATTTACGCGCGAATGACGCCAAAGAACAAATCCGTTATAACGCCTGCCCCATTACCGCGCTTGATCCCGATTTTGAACCCCAGTTCCAATCCCTAAAAACCTTAGGCGACAACATCAGTCATTTTCAATTACGTGGCGGCAACCACGTACAGCTACTACAAGGGGGAGATGAAACCTACCCTGCTATGCTAGCAGCCATTGAAAGTGCAACCCAGTCCATCGCGCTACAAAGTTATATTTTTGATAATGACCGCTTGGGCCTAGAGTTTGTTGATGCACTAGTTCGCGCTCAGGCACGAGGGGTCAAAATTCGCGTACTCATTGATGCCATCGGTGTGCAATACTCACGCAAACCTATTCATCACGTACTACGCAAAAAGGGCATATGCTGCGCCCTTTTTATGCCTATATCACTGCTCCCTCTTAGCTTTCTTCAACGCCCCTACGCCAATCTACGCAGCCACCGAAAACTATTGATTGTAGATGGCCTGATTGCATTTACCGGCGGCATGAATATTCGCGAAGGCTTTTATAGCAAATACCACCCCCAGCCAGCCCAAGACACACACTTCTGCTTGCGAGGCCCCATTGCAGCGCAACTGATGACCACCTTTGCCCACGATTGGCAATTCACCACCAAAGAAATCCTAGGCAACGAATTCTGGCGCCAAGACTACGACGACGCCCCTCAACCTCATGTGCCAGCCCGTTGCATTCGCTCTGGCCCAGACAGCTTTTTAGCTAGCACGCACTCTATGCTGCTAGGCGCACTAGCCATTGCCCAACACCACATTCGCATCCAGTCCCCCTACTTTTTACCTGATCAGGTACTACTCGGGGCCTTGAGTACGGCAGCCCGACGCGGCGTTCGTGTCGACATCGTCATCCCAAAACAAAACAATCTTCAACTGGTTAGTCGTGCCATGCTGGCTCAAATCGACCTTGCAGTTGAATCAGGCGCCAACGTTTGGCTAGCTACCGGCAGTTTTAATCATTCTAAATTGCTGACCATTGATAACCAATGGAGCTACGTCGGCTCTTCCAATATGGACCCACGCAGCCTACGTCTGAACTTTGAACTAGACGTGGAGATCTACTGCCGCACCACCGCTGAAAAAATTAGTAGCTCTATAGACAAAGAAATTGAAAACGCCGATGCTTTAACCCTAAATGAACTTCAGGCTTTTCCGTTTAAAAAGCGCCTCTTAAACCGTCTTATCTGGTTAGCAAGCCCTTATCTCTAGGTGAAAACGATACATAATTACCTAGCGACCTCAAAATTGTGTAGTATATTGGGCAAATAACAATGATGAGAAAATAACCATGTCAGATAGCTTTTTAACCTCCTGGAGCCACCATTACTTAACCGAGCAACCCCCACGCACCAAGTCGCTCGTCATGACGCTATTTGGTGATGTCATACGCCCTCATGGGGGTGCGCTCTGGCTAGGCAGTTTAATTCGACTACTCGCCCCATTCGGTATTAATGACCGATTGGTGCGTACTAGCGTCTATCGTTTAGCCGAAGAAGGCTGGCTAAGCGCACAACGCGAAGGTCGACGTAGTCTTTACACACTACGCCCTCAAGCCTCACAACGTTTTCAAAAAGCACATCAACGCATCTACACCCCTAGCGACTTAGCCTGGAATGGTGAGTGGACTCAAGTTTTTTTCTTATCTGGCAACATCAGCACCAAACAACGCGCCGACCTACGCAAAGCGTTACTTTGGGAAGGCTTTGGTGCGCTATCACCCTTTGCTTTTATTCACCCCAACCCCGACCTAAGCGCCCTGAACACTTTAATTGCAGACAGTCATTGCAGCCAAGCGGTCTACGTGGTCCAACAAAGCAATACCGCCATTACACACGCTAAGCCATTAGCCGACCTCATCGAAGAATGCTGGCAACTGGACGAAGTCAGCCAACGCTACAGCCGCTTCATCGAGCACTTTGCTCCAGTCTTAACCTATTTGCAGCAGCAACCTCATTTACCCGAGGAACAAGCCTTTGTCGTGCGCACCCTGCTCATTCACGAGTACCGTCGCGCCCAACTACACGACCCGCAACTACCGCTAGAGCTTTTACCCAAAAACTGGAGTGGCAAGCAAGCCTACGAAATTTGCCATCAAATTTACCAGCTTTTATTGCGCGATTCGCAAAGCCATATCTTAGCAACATTACGCCTAGAGGACGACAACGCTCCCGAGGCTGACAGTTATTTTTATGAGCGTTTTGGCGGATTAAGCAAAATGGCATTAGACACGCTAGAACAAGCCTCTTAGTCCGTTACCCAAACGGCCCTTTGCCGTGCAACAAACAACAAAAAACCCGCTAACCAAATAGGAATGCGGGTAGATGGGTACAACAATGGCGCGCCTGACAGGATTCGAACCTGTGACCACCCGCTTAGAAGGCGGGTGCTCTATCCAACTGAGCTACAGGCGCGTAAAAAAAGTGATTATACCTGATCTGCTACGCTTTGCCAGCCCGTTTTGTATTTTCGTAACCGGTTAAGACTTTACGCAAAAAATGAATAAGGTGCGTAGAACGCAAAATGGTGACACGAGGCAAAGCATGCACAGAGTCGTTGGCCTGAGCTAACCCACGTTCTGTGGTGACCGCCTGCCTATACCCCGCTGCTGCCACCAAAGCCTGCGCTTGCGAGTTATAGCTACCATAGGGATAAGCAAAGGAGGTGATCTCTTGTTGCAACAGCTGCTCTAAATCTTGCTTGGACTGCTGAATTTGTAGACGCGCCTGTTCGGGATCGACTTGTGCCAAACGCACATGACTGACGGTATGCGACCCAATTTCCTGCCCTGACTGCACCCAATGACGAAGACCATCTGCACACATAAGCTTGGCTTTAGGACTACCGGTGTGCTGCGCCCACGTGTTTTCTCCGTCTAATTCGCCCGACACAATAAAATTGGTGGAACTAAAGCCCAATTCGGTTAAAACGGGCAAGGCATTGTCATACACGTTTTGATAGCCATCATCAAAAGTCACTCCTACCACTTTACCTGTTTTCTCTCCAGCCAAGTAGGGAACTAATTCTTGCAGAGACAGCCCGGTATAGCCTAAACGCTTTAGCCATCGCATTTGCTGCGCAAAGCGTTTGGGATGTACGGTACTACCACGCAAACGCGTCCCTTTAGGGGGAGGCACTGCAATTTGGTGGTACATCAAAATGGGAATCATACTCTGACCTTAAAAAACCATTTAGATAGTAAGCAATTGTTCAGCATCCTAATAAAGGTGCGCCAAAGTGCTAAATTAACTTATTTTACAAAGAAACTCACTGTCTTTTCATTATGCGTTTCATTCCTCGCGTTTTGTCCCCTCTCCCGCTTATGGTTGGATGCGCTTTGCTTCCGACAGTAGCCTCGGCCACCGTTAACTTTAGCATCGAACCGGCTCAAGCCCAACCCGGCCAAACCATTACCATTCAAGCTGTTTATGTCAATACAACGGGTGAAGTGGCCGAATGGGTGCCTCCCACCGAGCTTGTTTTACACTGGCACTCCCAAACCAATCAACCCCTGCAAACGACTGCTCAGATGGCTCATGCTGAACCCATCCGTACCGTCGCGGTCAATGGGTTTGTTATTAGTCACTGGCATAGCACAGTACCAGAGCTGAGCACCGGCATCCAAACCCTTGCCTTAGAGGGCAGTAGTCAATTATTGGCCTTAGATATTGCCCCACAGCACAGCCAAGCCCTTATCGACGCCACGCCACCTGACACTACCCCTACGGACGCGATCGCCCAACCAGGACTGGCCTATAGCCCTCCTACCGCGTTTGAGCAAATACGTAATGCCATCTCATCCTATGAGCCCATTTATTTTGTAGTAGGTAACCGCCCAGAAACCAATGCCCGATTTCAGCTAAGTTTTAAATATCGCTTAGCAAACCCCCCCTCTTTAGAGGAAAGTCGCTTTTATCACCATTTTTATTTGGGCTACACCCAGCGCTCGCTTTGGGATTTAAGCAGCGACTCCATTCCCTTTATTGATACCACCTACAACCCCAGCGTGTTCTGGTACAAAGAAAAGCTTTGGGAGACAGCACAGCAACCTTTTTATATGGGACTAAACGCTGGTATAGAACATAAATCCAACGGTAAAAGCGGCGAGGATTCTAGGTCTTTAAACGACATCTATTTACAGCCCGAGTTTAACTATACCTTTAACAACGGCAGTCACTTAAAGTTCATGCCTCGTATTAAGCAATACATAGGCGTAAGCGATGACAATGCTGACTACCGCGACTACATGGGCACAATTAATTGGCGTTTACGTTGGCAACAAGCCAATGGCCTGAGCATTATGGGCAGCTACCAGCATGGCAAACACGGCCGCCAAACTCATCAGGTTGATATTGCCTGGCCATTAAAGCGCACACCGCTAAACCTAAATGGTTACTTGTATGCCCAGTATTTCAATGGCTATGGGGAAACGCTACTGCACTACTCAAAGCATAGCCAATCCCAATTTCGCATTGGTCTCGCTTTAATTCCCTAAGTTTTTAACAAAGGGGTTGCTTTTTAAAAAAGATCCGTGCTATAGTTAAATCTTTCGGGGCGTAGCGCAGCCTGGTAGCGCATCTGGTTTGGGACCAGAGGGTCGTAGGTTCGAATCCTATCGCCCCGACCAATTCTAAAAAGGCTTATGCAACTGCATAAGCCTTTTTTCTTGTCTATTCGATTCGATTTGCCTCAAGCAAGTCGATTCACGACACAACGCCTAATCTGGCACTCACAAAAAAGGGGCTTAATGCCCCTTTTCTGATCTTAGCCGAAACGACCCGTAATGTAGTCTTCCGTTTCTTTTCGAGTTGGCTTAACGAAGATCTGGTCTGTTTCACCAAACTCCATCAATTCGCCCAAGTACATATACGCGGTGTAATCAGAACAACGTGCGGCTTGCTGCATGTTGTGCGTTACGATCAGCACGGTATAGTCCTTTTTAAGCTCAGAAATAAGCTCTTCGATTTTGGCAGTAGAGATCGGATCCAATGCTGAGGTAGGCTCGTCTAATAACAACACCTCGGGCTTAATCGCCACACCACGCGCAATACATAAACGCTGCTGCTGACCACCAGACAAACCATTACCACTTTGACGTAGCTTGTCTTTAACCTCGTCCCACAAGGCCGCTTGGGTTAATGCCCATTCGACACGTTCATCCATTTCACCTGTGCTGAGCTTTTCAAACAAACGCACACCAAAAGCAATATTGTCATAAATGCTCATAGGAAAAGGAGTGGGTTTTTGGAACACCATCCCCACCTTGGCGCGCAATAAAGAGATATCTACATTAGAGGTTAATACGTTTTCACCATCTAAGAGAATTTCACCTTCGGCACGCTGGCCAGGGTAAAGCTCAAACATGCGATTAAAAGCACGTAGCAAGGTCGATTTACCACACCCCGAGGGGCCGATAAACGCCGTCACCTTGTTCTCTTTAATGGTCATGTTGACGTCTTTAATCGCATGAAAGTCGCCATAGTAAAAATTCAAGTTTTTTACTTCTAGCTTGATGCGGTCTTCAGTAGTAAGAGTACTTTGCATAGTCATGATTTAATTCGTAAAAGCGTGGCGTTATTTATTGCGGAATAAAGTGCGAGCCAAAATATTAATACCCAATACAAACAAGGTAATTAACACCGCTCCGGCCCACGCTAAACGGTTCCAGTCCTCGAAGGGGCTAGCGGCATATTGGAAGATGACCACAGGCAAGTTAGCCATGGGTCCGTTCATGTCCCAAGACATAAACTGATTATTGAGGGCGGTAAATAATAAGGGAGCTGTTTCACCGGAGATACGGGCCACCGCCAACAACACACCGGTCACAATACCAGCACGAGCCGCACGGTAGCTAATAAACACCACCACACGCCATTGCGGGCAACCTAGTGCTGCTGCCGCCTCACGCAAACTATTTGGCACGAGCTGCAACATATTGTCAGTAGAGCGAACCACCACAGGAATCACTAAAATGGCCAATGCCAATGCCCCAGCCCAACCGGAGTAATGACCTACCTGCGCCACATAAACGGCATAGATAAATAAACCAATCACAATGGACGGTGCCGATAGCAACACATCATTTAAAAAGCGTGTTGCAGGCGCTAACCAACCACGACGGCCAAACTCAGCCAAATAGGTACCGGCTAGCACACCAATAGGGGTACCAATTATCGTCCCTACCCCGGCCATCATAAAGCTACCAATAATAGCATTGAGCAGACCGCCATCCGCACCGGGAGGGGGTGTTGCCTCGGTAAACAAGGTAAAGGATAACGCCGGAGCCCCTTTGACGAGCAACGTTAAAATAATCCAGAACAACCAGAACAAACCGAAAACCAATGCAGCCCCCGATAGGAGCAGCATGAATCGATTAAAACGATTGCGTCGACGATATATGGGATTATCAGGTGTTAGAACAGAAGAGGATATTGTTTGCATAGTAGTCGTCGCTTAGGATTTAGCGCCTTCGTTGCGAGCCAAGCGAGCCAATAACACTTTAGACACAGCTAAAACTAAGGTGGTGATTAAGAATAGAATTAATCCAAGCTCAAGCAAGGCGGCTTTTTGTAGACCCCCTGCCTCGTTAAACTCGTTTGCTAACGCTGATGCAATGGAGTTGGACGGAGCAAAAATAGAGTTGGGTAAATTAAAGGCATTACCAATCACAAAGGTGACCGCCATGGTTTCTCCCAAGGCACGCCCTAAGCCCAACATAACACCGCCGATCACCCCATTTTTAGTAAAGGGTAAAACCACTTTCCACATGACTTCCCATGTGGTGCTGCCCAAGCCATACGCAGACTCTTTGAGCATCGGAGGCACAACCTCGAACACATCACGCATTACGGCCGTAATAAACGGCATAACCATGATGGATAAAATGAGACCTGCAGTAAACACCCCGATCCCAAAGGGAGGGCCCGCAAAGATAGCACCTAACACGGGAACCCCATCAAAGAAGGAAATCACGTTAGGCTGAATATAGCGCTGAAATATCGGCACAAAAACAAAAAGACCCCACATCCCATAAATAATAGAAGGAATGGCGGCCAACATTTCAATGGCTGTTCCTAGTGGTCGACGTAACCACGTAGGTGCTAGTTCGGTTAAGAACATAGCAATACCGAATGACACCGGTACAGCAATAATCAATGCAATCGCAGACGTTAACAAGGTACCAACGATAGGTACCAATGCCCCGTATTTATTATTAACGGGATCCCATTCATTGGTCCATAAAAACGCAATGCCATGAGTAGATATTGACTCGCTGCTCCCCCAGATGAGGGAGGCCATGATGCCAGCCAATAAAATAAAGACGAAGAACGCGAAACTTCTCGTTACGTTTTTAAACAATATGTCTAAAAACCCATTCTGATTTGATTTCATGACAGAGGTTTTAATGAGTTGGTGATTTTACAAAAGCCATATTGTCACACAACAAGACGGGACTACCAACAAAAGGTAGTACCGTCTTGTGTATTCCCAACATTTTCAGTGGGTTTTATGGGGCAGATTACTTAGCCCAGACAGCGCTGCCATCAGCGGCTTTGATTTCGTTAGTCCAAAGCTGCTCAATTTGATCTGTCACTTCGGTAGGCAAAGGCACGTAGTCTAGCTCGGCTGCCATGTCCTGACCATTTTTGAAAGCCCAGTCAAAGAAGGTTAGCACAGCTTTACCATTTTCAGGTTTATCTTGGGATTTGTGAACCAAGATAAAACTGGCTGCAGTAACAGGCCAGGAGTCGGAACCAACTTCGTTCGTTAGCACTACGCCCATACCTGGGGTACCTTGCCAGTCAGCATGAGCAGCAGCAGCGGCAAAGCTTTCTTGGGAAGGCTGTACAAAGTTACCGTCTTTGTTTTGCAACTGAGTCCAGGACAGTTTGTTTTGCTTAGCGTAAGCGTACTCAACGTAACCAACAGAATCTTTCAGCTGACGTACGTAAGCGGCTACACCCTCGTTACCTTTACCACCTTGACCTGTAGGCCATTTAACGGCTTTGCCTTCGCCTACATTGTTTTTCCAATCGTCGGAAACTTTGGATAGGTAGTTAGTCCAACCAAATGTCGTACCCGAACCATCGGAACGGTGCACCACTACGATGGAGTTGTTAGGCAAGCTAAGCTCTGGGTTCAAGGCTTTGATGGCTTCGTCATCCCACTTGGTGATTTTACCCAAGTAAATGTCAGCCAATACCTCGCCAGACAAGCGTAGTTCACCCGGTTTGATGCCGTCGATGTTCACTACAGGCACAGTACCACCAATAATGGCGGGGAACTGCAACAAGTTGTCTTTATCCAAAGCGTCAGCGCTCATGGGGTCATCAGACGCACCGAAGTCTACGGTTTTAGCAATAATTTGCTGTTGACCACCACCGGAACCAATAGACTGGTAGTTAACTTGTTTACCTGTTTCTTTATGGTAAGCAGCTGCCCACTTTGCATAAATGGGATACGGAAAAGACGCACCCGCACCTGTTACGTTCACGGCTTGAGCAGACAGTGCAAAAGCACCGAAAGCCAAACCTACAGAAATTTGAGTAATAGCACGTTTCAACATCTAAGCACCCTCTTGGTGATTTGTAATAAACAGACTGAACTGCAACTCTTGCCAGTGTAAGACCAAAATATGACATGTCTATGACAATGATTGAATTACTACACCTCAATCATTTTGCCCTAACTCATGCATGAGGTATTTGTGCAAATTAAAGCTATTGGCACCACGACCCCGTACACGCACATAATTACCCGAAGGTTGTGCCCGCCACGCTAACTCGTTGTCCCGCAAGGCATACCGAAAAGCCTCTGTCATGACA
Organism: uncultured Paenalcaligenes sp.; assembly: GCA_947626245.1. GTDB lineage: Bacteria > Pseudomonadota > Gammaproteobacteria > Burkholderiales > Burkholderiaceae_B > Paenalcaligenes. The sequence goes on from CANQRK010000033.1 coordinate 11,746, forward strand.
CGACGCTTTAAACGCTTATCCAAAATCGGCACAGCCAGTTCGACACGACGGAAAAAATTTCTATCCATCCAATCTGCCGAAGAAATATACAAATCCTCTTTGCCTTGATTATAAAAATAAAACACACGGGAATGTTCTAAAAAGCGCCCTACGATGGAACGTACCTTAATTTTTTCAGATAAACCTGGCACACCAGCACGTAAGGCGCACACCCCGCGCACAATGAGATCAATCTGTACCCCTGCCTGACTGGCCTCGTACAACGCCTCGATAATTTTAGGCTCGAGCAACGAATTCATTTTGGCCAGAATCCGAGATTTTTTACCCTCTTTGGCCTGTTGAGTCTCATTGACGATATGAGCCATCATGGTGTCATGCATATTAAAGGGAGACTGCAACAACACCTGTAGGCTACGCCGTGTACCTAGCCCTGTTAACTGACTAAACACTTGCTCCATATCTGAACACATGGCCTCGTTAGCCGTGAGCAAACCAAAGTCGGTATAAAGCCGTGCGGTACGCGGATGATAATTGCCTGTACCAATATGGCCATAGCGGCGTATTTCCCCTTTTTCTCGTCGAAATACCAGTGCCATTTTGGCATGGGTTTTATAACCCACCACTCCATAGCTGACATGCGCCCCCACCTCTTCAAGACGGGCGGCCCAATTAATATTGGTTTGCTCATCAAAACGCGCCATCAGCTCGACCACTACCGTGACCTCTTTGCCTGCTTTAGCTGCTTGCAATAAAACCTGCATCAACTCTGAGTCTGCCCCAGTTCTATAGATAGTTTGCTTAATAGCCACCACATGGGGATCTAAAGCGGCTGCACGCAAAAAATTTAATACAGGCTGAAACGACTGATAAGGGTGATGAAGCAAATGGTCTTTACGTGCCATGGCTTTAAAAAAGTCATGTGGCGTATCAATATCATCAAACGGAGCGGGAATAGGCGCCTGATAGGGAGTAAACAATAAATCAGGTCTATCCGGTACATCGCAGAGCTCAGACAAACGCGATAGATTGACCGGTCCTAATACCCGATAGGTATCACACTCTTCTAAGGAAAACTCACGCTGCAAAAATGACGCCAGTTTTTCGGGCATGGATAAATCAATCTCCAAACGCACTGCCGCCCCAAAATTACGTTGCGACAGCTCGCCCTGCAAGGCTTGGCGTAGATTAGTGACCTCTTCCTCATCCACAAACAAGTCACTATTACGCGTGACACGCCACTGATAGCACCCCTTGACGTCCATCCCCGGAAACAGCTCTTCTACAAAGGTACTAATTAAGGCCGTCAGCAACACATAACCATGCGGAATACCAGCAATGTGGTGCGGCATTTTCAGTAAACGCGGTAAAGCGCGAGGCGCTTGCACGATGGCAATGGACCCCGTGCGCCCAAAGGCGTCCTCACCAGATAACGAAATAATAAAATTGAGGCTTTTGTTATAAACCCGAGGGAAAGGATGCGCTGGATCTAAACCGATAGGGGTGAGCAGTGGCATAACCTCACGCTGAAAGGTCTGCTGCGCCCACGCCAACTGCTCGTCCGTCCATTGCGTCGGCCTGAGCAACCCAATACCCTCGGCCTGTAAGTCCGGCATGACCTGCTCAAGCAATAAATTATTCTGCTTGTCCACTAAGTCGTGCGTGGCTTTTTGGATACGCGCAAAAGCCTCTACAGGAGAAAACCCATCGGCGTGTACATGATGAGGGGCTTGCGCTATTTTTTCTTTAAGACTAGAAACTCGTATCTCAAAGAACTCATCCAAATTCGAACTAACTATACATAAATAGCGCAAACGCTCTAGTAGCGGCATTTTGTGGTTTTCCGCCATCGCCATGACGCGCTCATTAAACTTCAACAAAGACAGCTCACGATTGATGAGCAGCACAGAAGGGTCTGGAATCATAGCGTTCTGATCGGTAGTTATCATAGACATGGCAACCCTTATACATGAGAAATTTTACAGTTAAGTGAAAATTCTATTATGCTCTAAGTTCACCCTCCTAAATTATCGCTGTGTTTTTATTCGCTTAACCGTATAATCGCAGCACAATTGATTACAGTCAGTGCCACCATGGACCAACATTTACTTGCCGCCGTTGACTTAGGCTCAAACAGCTTTCGTTTATCCATTGGGCGGGTGGAGCAGCACAATGGCCACGCACAAATTTACGCCATTGATCGTCTTAATGAGTCCGTGCGTCTTGCCGCCGACATGGGACCCGACAAAGCCATTCACCCCGATGCGGTCAAGCGAGCTATCACTATCTTGCAGCGTTTCAGTGAGCGCATAAACGGTTTTCACCCCAATCGGGTTCGGGCTGTTGCTACCAACACCTTTCGTGTCGCCTCTAACCGCGAGGAAATCCTCCCCATCGTCGAGGCCGCATTAGGCTTTCCGATCGAGGTCATCTCTGGCTACGAAGAAGCCCGCCTTATTTATGCAGGCATTAACAACGAACTCCCTCCCTCTTCCGACAAACGTTTAATGGTAGACATAGGGGGTGGTTCCACCGAGGTTATCATCGGTCGCAACACTCAACCGTTGCTGTTATCGTCACTACCCATGGGTTGCGTCAGCTATACCGATCGCTTTTTTAAAAGCGGCCTCATTACAGAAAACCGCATGAACCAAGCCATTTTGGCTGCCAGACGCGAACTAGAGGTCATCGGCCATCAATATCGCAAATCAGGTTGGCAACAGGCGTATGGGTCATCTGGCACCGCCAAAGGGATTGCAGCCATTTTATCTGAGATGGGCTTGTCTGAACGTGATCTTACCCTAGAGGGCATGAACCTACTTCGTAAAAAGCTAGTGCGCGATAAAAAAGTGGTTCCCTCCGAACTTCCTGGCATTAAACCTCACCGTGCGCCCGTATTGGCTGCCGGTTTGGCCATTATGATTGCCGTGTTCGAAGAACTCAAAATCAGCTCTATGCAACGAGGCGAAGGCGCTTTACGTATGGGGGTGCTATACGATCTGCTGGGTCGTGACTCTAACCGCGACAAACGCACAGAAACCGTCGTGCAGCTCAGCAAACGCTATCATCTGGATCTAGCTCAAGCAGCCCGCGTCAAACATGCAGCTCTTTCCCTATTTCAACAGCTAGAGTTAAAGACGTCCCCAAAAACTCAAGAACTAGAACAAGCCCTAGGCTGGGCTGCCGAACTACACGAAGTCGGGCTATCTATTGCTCACAGCGACTATCACAAACACACCGCTTACGTGCTCGGTCATGCCGACATGCCTGGTTTTTCCAAAGATGACCAAGCTTTATTATCTTTTTTAACCTTAGGTCAACAGGGCAAACTAGACAAGCTCAAGCACCCACAAGTACAACGCTCTGAATGGCTAACTTTGCTGTGCCTGCGCCTAAGCACCATGCTGATGCGTCGTCGCGAAGACCTAGACACCCTACCATTACGCATCGCCGTTAGCCCACGTGGCGCAACCATCTACGCTGACAAAAACTGGATCACCACTCGTCCTTTATCCGAGTTTTCTCTACGCACTGAACAAAGCGAATGGGCCAAAGCCGACTTCAGAATTCGTCTCGTCTACACCAATCACCTGTAATGGCCTCCTCGTACAGGAAACGTATCTCTCACGCGCAGTTTTACTGCAGTGACGCGCACCGCTTACGACCGAACAGTTCAGCGCGGAGCGAGCAACGCGAGTGAGCACTGCTTAGTGAGGACGCAAACGGGAAACGGCAAAGAGGCCATGCCTCCGATACGGAGACATGGCCTCTTGTACAGAGGGGCTAATTAGAGAAAACCCAGGTGACGCTTGTAACGCTCGGGAAGTTGATGCAGATCGAGCAATACAGGAAAGTCTGCGGTGTTGAAATCAGGATCCCACGCAGGTTTACCGCATAATACTGCCCCTAAATTCAAATACCCTTTGATAAGCGGCGGTATACGTGCAGGTAAAGTGCTGGTGAGCTTTTCTACCGGATAATGATGATGTGGCGTCAGACAAGGCACACTTGGGTTTGCCAGCATCGATTTTTGCGCCTCGCGCCAAACCTCGGCAGCCATCGCACCATCGTCACGCAAACTAACACTAGCACAACCTAATAGGTAGCGATAACCACCTAAACGCATCATGCTAGCTATACCCGTCCACAACAGCATAATCGCACTGCCATTGCGGTAATCGCGGTCAATACAAGAACGCCCTAATTCGGCCATCTGTGGACGCAATGCATCCAGTGGCCCAATATCAAACTCGGACTCAGAGTAGTAGTGCCCTAAACGCTTGGCCTGCTCGGGGAGCAAAATACGATACGTCCCCACCACCTTTTGGTTAGAGCCATCGGTAACCATAAAATGCTCGCACCATGCATCGTACTCATCTATATCCAAACCGGTATGAGCATTAGGCAATACTGCCTGCATTTCATCGGTAAAAATAGTAAAACGCAAACGCTGAACGGCCTTTAGCTCGTTGGCCGTTTGTGCCAAGCGTAACTGCAAGCCATCGCTTTCGGGGCTATGCCAAATTTGCTTGGCAAGCAAAGGCGAAACATGAGAGATTTGCTGCATAAATCGTTCGGCTCCTAAAAGGGTATAGCTATCATGCCAAAGCTTTGTTGCACTAGTTTTAATGCAGCAAGTGCCTGCATGAACTAGGCTAGTTCAAATTGACAGATAGTAAACGCTCAATCCCCTGCTCGACCAACGGCAAGCTTTCTGCCTCGACCATTAAGCGTAACTTGGGCTCTGTTCCAGATGGACGTATGAGCACACGCCCCTTTTGCCCTAAGTCAGCCTCTAGGTCGAGCTTGGCTTGGACCAGTTCTTGGCACTCAGTCCAATCACGACCCTGTTCCCAAGCCACATTAACCATTTTTTGCGGGTACATTTTTAGATCTTCAACAAGATCACGTAACAAACTACCATGATGGCGCATTGCAGTAAGGATTTGCAAGGCTGCAATAATACCATCTCCGGTGGTGTGATAATCCAGACAAAGTAAATGGCCTGAACTTTCACCTCCGAACAACCACCCTTTTTCTAAGAGCTGTTCGAGAACGTACCTGTCCCCTACATTAGCACGAATAAACTCTAAACCTAACTCTTTGAGTTTATTTTCCAAACCCAAATTGGTCATGAGCGTACCCACCACCCCGGGTACTTGTTGAGTCAGCATACGGTCACGCACAATCATGTACAGTAACTCGTCACCATTATACAACCGACCATCACTGCCAACCATTTGCAAACGGTCGGCATCGCCGTCTAGAGCAATACCTATGTCTGCCCCACGCTCGCGCACCACTTGCAATAAATGATCCGTATGTAACGCCCCTACGCCATCATTGATGTTAAAGCCATTGGGCTCACAACCAATCGCATATACCTCGGCACCTAACTCGCGAAACACATGTGGAGCAATATGATAGGCCGCCCCATGCGCAGCATCGATCACCAGTTTTAATCCGGATAGATCCAGTTCATTGGGAAAGGTGCTCTTACAAAACTCGATATAGCGCCCAGCAGAGTCCTCTA
>CANQRK010000034.1 GCA_947626245.1 uncultured Paenalcaligenes sp.
GAGGCGGTTGATGTGGAAAACCTACGGCCGCATTATGCGCGTACGTTGTGGGCCTGGAGCGATGCGCTAGAACAACGGCTGCCCGAGGCTAACCGGATTTTAAATACCGAAGAGGGGCAGCGGTCATTACGCGCTTATCGTGTGTATTTGGCTGGGTGCGCGATGGGCTTTGAACAAGGGTGGATTTCTTTGCATCAGGTGCTAGCACAGGCGACGCATGGAGCGAGATCGGATGAGTTAGATTACCCGACCGATCTGAGTTATCCGTGGCGTCGCCAGTATATGTACGACTAAGGGGTGCGTTGCAAGAGGCGGAACATTTCATTGCGATCGCCGCCTCGTCGACCTTGCCAAATTTCAGTAGATGGAGCAACAAACTGGTTTTGTTGTTCTGTGCTTAGCTTAGGGGAGGTCTGCTGCAAAAGATAATCACACTGGGACTCAAAGCTAAAGTTCAAGCTATTAAAAGCATAAAAAGAGGCGCGCTGACCTAAGCCGAGCCCTGTGGTTTTTACGCAGGCGTCAGGGGGCAGCTGTTGCAGTTGGGCAGTCAGCTCAGCGGAAACATCACGATAGCTACGGGCGTAGTCCAACGCGGGCAGCCACAGCGTCACTAGCAGTAACCACGTTGTGATTAGACCTCCGGCAGATAATACGGTTCCACGCCAAAGGGCGGGTGGGTGTGTACGCAAGCGCCAGCTAACTAAGGCTATCCACGCTAAGGTTCCTACGCCAGCGATCAGTACCATAATCCAAGAAATGCTCGTGTCGAAGCCTTGGGTTTGGCGATGAATGCTTTGTGCTATTTTGGGAGGCCAACCGCTTTGTTGTGCAACCCAGCCTAGCCAAACGGCGGCAGCTACCAAAGAAAAACACATTACGGCAAACCAGTCAAAACTGTTGATAGCGCCGCGTCTTAGAGTGGGTAAGGCAAAAGCGGCCAAAGCGGCTGCAGGAACCACTAGTAAAGCAAATTCGGGTTCAAAGGCGTCGTGATTAAAAGCGATTAGTATCAACGGGCCCAGTAAAAGACTGCAAGGGATAGCAATATGGGCGGAACGTAACCACGCACGCCATTGCCACAGGGCAATAATCACTAAAGGCCAAGTAGGCCATAAAAACCACAGTAGGTCACGACCGCTATGTAATAGGTTGGATGGGCTAGGCCAGCTGAGCTGAGCGGTGTGCCAGAGCTGCCATTGTTGCCACCAGTAGGGGTATTGCACAGCAGCCGCTACCCAGAGGGCGGCTAGGATAATGGCGGTAATGAAGGCAATGGCCAGAGTCTGAAGCTGCTGTCTTAACGAATAGCAGAGTACATAAGCCATCGCCGCACTAAGGCACAGGCTAAGAGCCACCCATAGGCCTTGGTTTAAAAAGCTTAAGCCGATGGCAAGCCCCAGTAGTGCGCCAGCGCGTAGGGGTTTGGTATAGGTTAGACTTAGGGCGTAAAAAGCGGTGGAGTACAGGGCCAGACTTAAGGAAACGGATGAGGTCTCGTGCAAGCGCCAAATAATACCAATGGTGGCTACGCATAATAACAAAGCGGCATCCGCTAACATGCGACCATAGTCAATGGTGGAAGGTTCACCCCCAAAGGGTAACGGTAAGGGTTGGGCGGCTTTGCGACTGGCTAATCTAAATACACCCTGCCATAAGGTGCTGATTAAAATAAGAAAATATAATAAATTAGGTAGGCGGGATGCCAAAATGGCAGCGTCTAAAGGGCTAGTGAACAGCTGGAACACAGGGCTGAATAGCAAAATGCTTAGTGCGCCAATCCATACGTGCAGTGGGCCGACCTCGGCATAGGCCAGGTCACCAATTTGTGGCGTGATAAATGCTTGCCAGCCCTCGTATTGCACGGCACTGAGCATGGCAGCGAGCCCAATCACATCATCGGTTTTCCATGGGTCGCGTAGAAATAAGCCTGCGAAGATATAGATTAAGCCGACGACCCACAGTGCTGCCCGAGGTAGTTTGCTAGCGGCGGAATTGGTTAAACGCGCAGGAGTGGAATGGGGGGTGATGATAGACACAGCAATAGATGTAAAGACAAAATAAGAGAGATATCTTAATTCATATTAGCTGCTTGGGGGAGACTTGTCTTGGGGCAAACAAAAAAGCAGCCCAAGGGCTGCTTTTTTGAGTCGTACTGGTAGGCTTATTTTTTGATTGCGCCAGCAGTGCGAGCGAAACGGGCGCGGAATTTTTCAACGCGACCAGTTTCAACGATGCGAGTTTGTGCACCGGTGTAGAAGGGGTGGGACTCGGAAGTCACGTCACACTTAAATAGTGGGTATGTTTTACCATCTAGCTCGATATTGTCACGAGTGTGAAGAGTAGAACGTGTAATAAAAGTGTTGCCGGTTTGTTGATCCAAGAACACCACTTCGCGGTATTCGGGGTGGATGCCTACTTTCATGATGTTATCCTGTTGTCTAAGTCGGACCGCCAACAGATGGATTAACAACAATCTGCCACGTATCCTGTAAAACCAAAGATTCTATCATTTAAGCGTGTGTTTGCAAAGAAAATGACACGGCCTCAGTAAACGCTGATGGAAATGTTGCATAAAAGCGATGCTACATTTTTCCTATTTCAGCTAGAGAGGTGGCATAACCTGCAGTGACGATTAAATGGTCAATTAAACGAACATCTACCAGGGCCAAAGCGCGTTGCAACTGATGGGTTAGGTGCAGGTCGGCTTCGCTAGGCTGGCGCACGCCTGATGGATGGTTATGTGCAAGTATTATAGCCGCAGCATGATTTTTTAGGGCAGCTTTTACAAGTTCTCTTGGGTACACCGAGGCTTGAGTCAGTGTTCCCCTAGAAACTTCCTCTGAACTAATCAGATGAAGCTGGTTATCTAAATACAACGCCATGCAGTGCTCAATGCGCAAATGGCCTAGGCGAGCGATGCAGTAGTCTTTGACTAATTGCGGCTGGTTCATGACGGGACCCAGCTGTAGGCACTGTTGTAAAGCGCGTTTATTAATCTCGCTGATGGCGACTATTTCACACGCTTTGGCTAAACCAATGCCTTTTTGTTGTTGCAGTTGTTCTATTTCAGTGGCTAAAAGACCACGTAAACCACCGAGTTGGTTTAGTAGGTTTTGAGCTAGTTGCAGTACGGGTTGTTGAGCCGAGCCAGTGCGCAGGATGATCGCCAGTAGCTCGGTGTCGCTCAGGGACTCTGGCCCTGACTGGAGCAAACGTTCGCGTGGGCGCACATTATTTAGGGTTTTGCTGTCAGAAGTCATTGTAGGCATTAAAATAGAAGAATGAATAATCAAGATTTAGACTGATAGGGTGACAGACCTTGAGCGCAGAAAACCACGATGATCGTCCAATTGTCCATGCGGACTCTTACTTAACCTTGCATTACTGCATCCAGATTTTGTCAGGTCCTGCAGGGGGTACTGTGTTTGCTAATACGTTTGATGGCAGGCCAGCCACGTTGCAGTTGGGCATGGGTCAATGGTCTCCAGGCCTAGAGGCTGCATTATTAGGTCGCAAAGAAGGCGATGTGTTTGGGTGTACATTGGAACCCGAGCAAGCCTACGGCGAGCGCAATCCTGTGTTGGTGCAGTGGGTGGCGCGCGAGCTCATGACAGATTTAGACAACCCCGAAGAAAACTACGAACCCGGCGATATGGTGGAGTTTGCTGCGCCTACGGGTATTCGGTATGCTGGGGTCCTAAAACAATGGGAAAACGATTCTGCCTTATTTGATTTTAATCACCCGCTTGCGGGGGCGCAGATCCGTTTAGATGTACATATATTGGGAATACTATGAAGGCTCAAGTTGAATCTTTAGATGACCTACAGGTCGTTTTGGCGCAGCCGCGCGGTTTTTGTGCAGGGGTAGACCGTGCGATAGATATTGTAGAGCGCGCTTTAGAGTTGCATGGCAAACCTATTTATGTGCGCCACGAAATTGTGCACAATCGCTATGTGGTCGAAGGGCTGCGTGCTAAGGGCGCTATTTTCATCAAAGAACTAGACGAGGCGCCAGCAGGCTCTATCGTGGTGTTTTCAGCCCACGGTGTGTCTTTAGCAGTACGTGACGAGGCGGAAAAGCGAGGCTTAACAATATTTGATGCGACCTGTCCTTTGGTCACCAAGGTGCACCGAGAGGTGTCCAAAATGCGCACCGAGGGTCGCGAGATCATCATGATTGGGCACAAGGGGCACCCCGAGGTCGAGGGAACGCTAGGCCAAGCCCAAGCAGGCATGTATTTGGTGGAAACGGTCGAGGACGTCAATAACTTACAAGTTGCCGATCCAGATAATTTGGCCTTTGTAACGCAAACCACTTTGTCGGTGGATGATGCCGAAGAAGTCGCTCAGGCTTTGCGCAAGCGATTCCCTAATATCCAAGAACCTAAAAAAAGCGATATTTGTTACGCCACTCAAAACCGTCAAGACGCCGTGAAGTTTATGGCGCCGCAGTGTGATGTGGTATTGGTGGTAGGTAGTGTGAACAGCTCGAACTCCAATCGTTTGCGTGAAGTGGCCGAGCGAATTGGTACACCGGCTTATTTGCTTGATGATCCTGCGATGGTTCAAGAGTCTTGGTTTGAAAATGCGAAACGGGTAGGGATTACAGCAGGGGCTTCGGCTCCCGAAGAGCTGGTGCAGCAAGTCATTACGCGTATCCGCGATCTAGGTGTGCTCTCAGTCCGTACCCTAGAGGGCGTAGAGGAAACCATTTCTTTTCCTTTGCCTCGCGAGTTGTCTCGTAAAATGACTGAAACGGACAAGGCAGATTTTTAATTATTACGAAGACTGAAATCAGCGCGCGTACAGCGCGCTTTTGTTTTAGATTTACGTTTAATTGCAGTGTATATGTTAAATTTTGCTAGAACAGCCTACGACACTCGGGTAGGTTGTGTTAAAAAACTACCTGCGATGGCAGGCTGGCTTAAATGTAAGGCATGGCGATGCCTGTTAGTCGCACCATAATAAATTTATCAGCTCGTGCAGCGTCAATGCGTAAGCAAGTCCGACGTGTCGCATATTATTTGAACTCTAAAAGGTTAACTTATGAGTAAATCAGTAAAGCTAGTGCTAGGGGCCGCGGTAGTTGTAGGGGTGTACGTGGGTGCTTCTTGGTATGTGGGTGGTCGAGTGCAAGATGAGCTTCACAAACAAGTGGCGATAGCGCAGGACTTTTTAGATACCAACTCGTCAGTCGCCTTGTTTGATAAAAAGCGTAGTTTGACTATTACTCATTATGAGCGTGGTCTGTTTTCGTCTACTGTTCAGTATGAGGTAGAACTAGCGGACCAAGATAACGAGTTTGGCGTGAAGTTTGAGGATAAAATTTATCACGGTCCTTGGCCTATTGCAGCGGGGCATCTGATGCCGGCGTTGGCAGTAGCAGAAGGCCGTATATTGGAAACTGATCAAGTTAAACCTTGGTTTGAGGCGGCTCAAAATAAAGAGCCCTACCTAGGTAAGGCCGTATTTGGTTTTGGGGGCAAGGTGACAGGGAATGCTGATTTTGCAGCCCTTCGTTATGTGGATTCCGATAGTCAGGCTCAAATTCAGACCGAGCCTGTGCAGCTGTCCTATGACTACCAGCAAAAATCAGGTGACGTTAAGCTAGATTTGCACCTCCATGCCCCAAAACTCATGTTGCAAGACGAAAGTCAGTTGAATGTGGTTTTAAATGGTCTTGATGTGTATATGGTGCTCAATCAAGGGGCTGATCAAGAGGTTTCAGAAACCACCGCTGACTTGGAAATGATGACGTTTAGCTCTGCGGATATGGGTTCCTTGGGGCTTAAAGGGGTACATATTTCTGGAGTTTCTCAAAGCAGCAATGACCTTATGCATGGCACAGCCCATTATGGGATGCAAGAAATCTGGGCCGAGGGCAAAAACTGGGGGCGTTTAGATTTTGACCTAGCACTAAAAAATATCAACCAAGGCCTCATTAACGAAATGAGCAAGGTGGTAGAGTCAGAAGAGCCCGAAGATGAGCTTAAATTACGTCGCTTAGTGGGTGACTTTTTGTCTTATGAGCCTGAAATCGAACAAGCTAAGTTGGTTTGGGCCAATGACAGTGGCTCCAGTTTATTCAACACACGCATGAGTCCTTCTCCTGCCTTGGTTGAGTATTTTAAAAATGACGTAGAGCTAAGCGAAGAGCTTGGGCAAATTTATAATGTCTTAGATGTAGACATTAGTTTGTCGCGTCCTATGCTACAAAAAATGGTGGGTGAAGACGGCTTGATGGCATCCATGTTTGACATGATGTTTGATAGCTCGGTCGAGGCGGGCACTGAAATGGGCTTGGTGACGTATGATGGCACCCAAGTTCGTTTATTGTTCCAGTTTGATGCAGCCCAAAATACGCTGTTATTAAATAACAAACCTATCACCGAGCAAGAGCTAGTGCAGCTGTTTATTGCGTTGCAAATGAGCGGTTTATTTTAAGCCAGCTTGAATGAGCAACTGATGGGTCTGGTAAACATCCAGGCCCATTACACTGCTGTAGCTGCCTTCTAGGCGGGTAATGAAGGCGGCGGCTGCGCCTTGAATGCCATAGGCACCCGCTTTGCCTAAGGGTTCTTTGCTTTGGCAGTAGGCACTAATTTCAGCGGCACGTAATGGTTTAAACCAAATAGTGCTGCTGGATAAGGCCTGATAGATTTCACCTTGGTAGCTTAGGCAGCAGGCGCTGTGCACCTGATGACTTTGCCCAGACAGACGTTGCAAAATAAGAGTTGCATCGGCCAAGTCCAGAGGCTTTCCTATAATATCCCCATTGAGTTCTACGGTGGTGTCAGCGCACAGCAGAGGCCAGTTTTGGTGCAACTGAGGCTGGGTTTTACGCCAGGCCGTTGCCTGCTTGAGTTTGTCTAATGCCGTGCGTTGTACGTAGTGTACGGCGCTTTCAGAGGGTAAAATGGGCTCATCCTCACCAGCAGGTGCAGGCACCCGTAAGACTTCGTGCTGTATGTGGATTTGTTGTAATAGTTCATGGCGGCGTGGGCTAGCCGAAGCCAAATAAATGAATGTCATATGCATCTTGCCCTGAAAAACTAAACAACTTGCAGAATTTGAAGCGAATTGGTGCCGCTGAGCTCATTGTGTGTTCCTTGGGTTAGAACAACCCAATCGCCCACTTGTAGCTGGTTTTGCTTAGTTAAAAACTGTAAGGCTGCAGGCGCTACGTGTTCTGGACTATAGGCACTAGCATCAAAGTTCACCCCATACACCCCTCTAAATAAAGCGCTACGCTGAAAAGTAGCGGCATGCCGAGTAAAGCAAAAGATGGGTACGGTTGACTTAATACGTGACATGATCAGCGGGGTACGGCCACTTTCGCTTAGGCTGATAATGGCTTTAATGCCAGGAAAGTGATTAGCTGCATACATCGCTGACAGTGCGATGGTGTCATCACAACGCTGAAAGACCTCGCCTAAACGGTGCTTGGAAATACCGCTGGTGGGTTCGGCTTCGGCACCCAAACAAATACGAGCCATGGCTTGGACGGCCTCGACAGGATAGCGACCCGTGGCACTTTCACCGGAAAGCATGACCGCATCGGTGTGGTCTAAGACCGCATTGGCCACATCAGAGACTTCGGCGCGCGTAGGCACGGGGCTATGGGTCATGGATTCCATCATTTGTGTGGCGGTAATGACCAGTTTGTTTAGCGTGCGGGCATGGGCAATGATGCGTTTTTGAATACCCACCAAACGGGCGTCACCAATTTCTACCCCTAGGTCACCGCGAGCGACCATGACGCCGTCACTAGCAGACACAATATCATCTAGCGCGTTGTCATCGGCAACGGCTTCAGCGCGTTCTATTTTAGCAATAAGCCATGCGTTGGAGCCGGCGGCTTGTAGCAGATCTCGTGCGTGCTGGATGTCTTTGCCATAACGGGGAAAGGATACAGCCACATAATCGAGCTGTAGTTCGGCTGCCAAGATAATGTCTTGTTTGTCTTTGTCGGTAAGACTGGGCGCAGAGATTCCACCGCCACGGCGGTTAATGCCTTTGTTGTTCGAGAGCTCGCCGGCATTGAGAACACGGGTTTCGACTTGGTCGTTGGTGACGTGTTGTACCTGTAGCACAATTTTGCCATCGTCTAGCAACAGTTCATCGCCGGGTTGGCAGGCTTGAATTAAAGGCGGGTATTCGACGGCTACAATGTCCACCGTACCTGCTTCGGCTGGGTGAGAGGTGGATAAGGTAAAGCGCTGTCCTGTTTGTAGTTGAACGCAGCCCTCGACAAAGCGTGCAATTCGTATTTTAGGGCCTTGTAAATCACCCATAATAGCGACGCTGCGACCGTGTTGTGCTGCGATCTGCCGTATTAATTGGGCCTTGGTCCGATGGCTATCGGCATCACCATGCGAGAAGTTGAGGCGTGCTACGTCCATACCGGCGAGGATCATTTTTTCAATGGCGACGGCACTGTCGGTCGCTGGACCTAGGGTAGCAACAATTTTGGTTCTTCTCGGTGTCATGGGTGCTAGCTCCGATGATAAGGGTGATTGTGATTAATAGACCAAGCTCGATAGAGTTGCTCGGCGAGCAAAACACGCACCATGGGGTGAGGCAAGGTCAGGTCTGAAAGGCGAATTTTTTGTGGGCAACGCTGTTTGAAATCGGCATCTAAACCATCGGGGCCGCCGATGATAATGGCGATGTCTTGATGGTGCTCGCGCCAGTGTTGTAGCTGTTCGGCCAACTGCATGGTGCTGAGGTTGCGACCCCGTTCGTCGAGGGCGACCACATGCGCTTGCGAAGGGATAGCGGCTTCGATACGCTTGGCTTCGGCTGCCATCATTTGTGCGACGGTTTTACCGGTGGTACGCGCCTCGGGTTTGATTTCTTTAAGCTCTAAACTGTGGTCTGCGGGTAGGCGTTGACTGTAGTCTTGCCAAGCGGTTAAGACCCAGTCGGGCATACGTTGCCCAACGGCAATAATATGTATTTTCATAAAGCGCAACGCCCAAAAAGGGCGTTGTTTTAGTCGTCAGATAAAGAGGGCATTTGGTCAACTTTGAGATCAAGCTCGATGGGGTATTCGCCCCAAATTTCCTCAAGGTTGTAGTAGTCACGAATAGCAGGTTGCATGGCGTGAATGACGATGTCGCCTAAATCCACTAGTACCCATTCACCGGTTTCGGCGCCTTCGTAGGCTAATACGTTTAAGCCGGCTTTTTTGGCGGCGTCAACGACGTTGTCTGCGATGGCTTTGGTTTGGCGAGCGTTACCACTGGTAATGACCACACGGTCAAACAAGCCCGTGATTTTGCTGGTGTTGAAGGCTTTGATATCTATGGCGCGGACGTCTTCGAGGGCGTCAACGACAAGTTGTAGTTGGTCTTCGATATTCATAAAATTTTTCATGGCTGATAAAGATGATGTTGTTCAATGTAGTGCACAACAGGTTGAGGCACCATCGAAGCTACGGACTGATGCTGTTGTAGCCGTTCACGTATCAGCGTAGCGGAAATAGCAGTCGGCGCAAAGTCTATTTGATGTAAGACTTTACGATGTAAGCGTAAATACTGATCTAGCTCGGGTGGTGGCGTAATGGCTGAGCCAGGACGTTGGGCCACCGCTAAATTTACGTGATTCAAAATACCTTGCCAATTATGCCAACGATGAAAATTTTGAATTTGGTCGGAGCCCAAAATCCAAAAATAGTCATTGTCTGATGGTAACTGGCTGACCGTATCATAGGTATAGGTAGTACCACCCCGTTCAATTTCGATGGGGTTAACGATCAAGTTTTGATAGGGCGCGCAAGCGAGTTGGAGCATGGCTATGCGTTGCTCGGTTGTCGCGCCTAGTTGCCCTTTTTGCCAAGGCTGCGCTGCAGGAATTAGCTGCACTTGATGCAGTTGCAGGCTGTGCAGTGCTGCATTGGCCAGGGCTATATGCGCCATGTGTACTGGGTCGAAGCTGCCGCCCAGTAGCCCTATGCGTGCTTTAACCATTCTCTGGGTTGGAGGTATTCATAAAGTTTGGCCTCGGGGCTATTGGGTTCAGGCTCCCAACAATAGCGCCATTGGGCCATAGGGGGCATGGATAGCAAAATGGACTCGGTACGACCGCCCGATTGCAGACCAAACAATGTGCCTCGGTCTAGAACCAGATTAAATTCCACATAACGGCCTCGGCGATAGGCTTGGAAGTCGCGTTCACGTGTAGCGTAGTCCATCTGGTAACGCGCTTTGACGATGGGCATGTAGGCCTTGCTGAAGTGATCGCCTACAGAGCGAATCAGGGCAAAGCTTTGTTCAAAGCCGGCTTCGTTGACATCGTCAAAGAAAATACCCCCTATGCCTCGGGTTTCGCCACGGTGTTTAAGATAAAAGTAATCATCACACCATTTTTTATAGGCGGGGTATTTATCTGGGCCAAATGGAGCCAAAGCATCGGCGCACATTTGATGGAAGTGGACGGCGTCCTCTTCGAAGGGATAGTACGGAGTCAGGTCTAGGCCACCCCCAAACCAAAACACCGGTTCGTGGTCGTCTTGGGTAGGGTGGGCCATAAACATGCGCACATTCATGTGCGAGGTTGGCACATAGGGGTTGCGCGGGTGAATGACCAGCGATACCCCCATGGCTTCCCATGGGCGTCCAGCGAGTTCGGGGCGATGCGCGCTAGCTGACGGCGGTAGCTGCGACCCTTTGACGTGACTAAAGAGCACAGCAGCTCGTTCGAACACGGTGCTGTTTTCTAGGTAACGGGAAATGCCGCCGCCCCCTTCAGCCCGTTCCCAACGGTCTGTTTCAAAGGCGGTGCCATCAATGGCTTCGAGCTGGCTAACAATGTGTTGTTGTAAGCCAAGCAGATAGTCTTGAACAGGTTGAGTAGTAGGCTTCATTAGGACTCGGAACTAGGTAAAGCACGCCAACCAATATCGCTACGGAATTGTTTACCATCGAAATCCACATGCGTCACAGATGCATACGCGGTTTCTTGGGCACGGCGAATGGAATCACCCAAAGCGGTCACACATAGGACGCGACCACCAGAGGTTTTGAGTTGGCTGTCTTCAAGCTTAGTACCCGCATGAAAAATCATGCATTTGTCGGTATTAGCAGGTAGAGATTGAATGACGTCGCCCAGACGTGGGTCTTCGGGGTAATTGGCTGATGCCATGACGACACCAATAGCCGTGCGGCGATCCCAGTCGATATTGGCTTCGTCTAGTTTGCTGATAAAGGCTAACTCGAAGACCTCGGTCAGGTCGTTTTTGATACGCATCATAATGGGTTGCGTTTCAGGGTCGCCTAAACGGCAGTTGTATTCTAATACCTTGAGTGGACGGGTGGCATCAGGGCCATCGCCAATCATAAGACCCGCATACAAAAAGCCAGTGTAAGGAATGCCTTCTTTGGCCATACCTTGGAGCGTAGGATTAATGACCTCGCGCATAATGCGATTGTGCAAGGTAGGGCTAACAATAGGAGCGGGAGAGTACGCACCCATACCACCAGTGTTAGGGCCCTGATCGTTGTCTTTTAGGCGTTTGTGGTCTTGGCTAGTGGCCATAGGTAACACATTTTTGCCATCACACATCACAATAAAGCTGGCTTCTTCGCCTGTGAGGAACTCCTCGATGACCACGCGGGCTCCGGCTTGACCAAACAGACCGCCGCCCAACATGTCGTCTACTGCAGCAAGGGCTTCGTCTTCGGTCATGGCCACAATAACGCCTTTGCCTGCGGCTAAGCCATCGGCTTTGACCACAATAGGAGCACCGTGTGTGCGAATGTAGTCTTTAGCGGCCTCGATGTCCGTAAAGGAAGCGTAACTAGCGGTAGGAATGTGATGGCGTGCCATAAAGTCTTTGGCGTATTCCTTGGAGCTTTCTAGTTGTGCTGCGGCTTTGGTTGCACCAAAGATTTTTAAGCCCGCTGCACGAAAGGCATCCACCACACCTGCGGCTAGAGGCGCTTCGGGCCCCACCACAGCAAACGCGATTTGGTTGTCTTGGGCAAACTGAACGAGTGCAGCGACATCTGTAATAGGAACGTTTTGCATACGTTCGCCAGTTGCTGTGCCGCCATTGCCTGGGGCAACGTAGACCATTTCAACACGCTGTGATTGAGTGAGGCGCCATGCAAGAGCATGTTCACGGCCGCCACCGCCGATAACTAGTAGCTTCATAATGGAGTGGGTTCAGGAGTACCTTAAAAGTGGGTTAATTATTCTGTTTCGTCCATAACGGCCGTGGTGTAGACCTCTTGGACATCGTCTAGGGACTCCAGAGCGTCTAGGAGTTTTTGCATGGTGATTGCGTCCTCGCCCTCGAGCTCGGTTTCGCTTTCGGCTTTCATGGTGACCTCGGCCACTTCGGGAGTGAGGCCGGCGTCGTCGAAAGCTTGTTTAACCGCGGTAAAACTGGAGGGTTCGCAGAGGACTTCGATGAGGCCTTCTTCGTCGGTAATGACGTCTTCGGCGCCGGCTTCGAGGGCCGCTTCCATAACAGCGTCTTCACTGGTTCCAGGAGCAAAAATAAATTGCCCACAGTGTGTGAACTGGAATACGACGGAGCCGTCTACACCCAAGTTGCCACCGTATTTACTGAAAGCGTGGCGAACCTCGGGGGCGGTACGATTGCGGTTATCGGTTAAGCAATCGACGATAACAGCCGCACCGCCTATACCGTAGCCTTCGTAGCGAACTTCTTCGTAGTTACCATCGTCGGCACCACCCGCACCACGCTGTACAGCACGGTTGACAGTGTCTTTGGGCATGTTCGAAGCAGTGGCTTTGTCCATGGCCAAGCGTAAACGCGGATTGGAGTCGGGGTCAGGGCCTGCCTCGCGTGCCGCTACGGTAATTTCGCGAATAATTTTTGTCCAAACTTTGGAGCGTTTTGCATCTTGACGCCCTTTGCGATGTTGGATGTTAGCCCATTTACTGTGACCAGCCATAACCTATACCAAAAGAAAAAGTGAATAGAAAGGTGAAGAACTTAGCCAGTGTTTTTAAGATTGCACTTGGCGTGATCAACACTGAGGCAGTGTATCTATTTTTTGTTTGTGTCTGTATTGTATAACGAGAGCTATACAATCAAGGTGGATCTACCATTTTACAATGAAAAGTCTCTGATACAGCAGAGATTTGGTGTGTCGTTGCAAAGATCTAAGCTCTAGTGTAGCAATAGACGTAATAATTAGGCAGGGCGTGTCGATCAGATTAAACAAATAAGGCACGTGTTTAAGTACAAAGTCACAAAGGGTTAATCAAGAATGACCACCGTGTTAATTGCAGTAGATAAGCCAAAGTCAGCCCAAGAATGGGTACGTATCTTCAAGGAATTACAGCCTGATTGGAATGTCTTGGAGTGGTCAGCAGGTTTGGCTGAAAAAGCTGAAATAGCGATTGTTTGGCGTCCCGATGCTCAGTTGTTTATCGAGCAGCCTCAGCTGAAAGCGGTTTTTAATATGGGCGCTGGGGTCGATGCCATTCAGTTTGAGCATATTCCTGAGTCTATTCCCGTGTATCGGGTCGAAGATGGTGGCATGGCAGTACAAATGGCCGAGTACGCAATATATGGTGTTCTACAGGCCACGCAGCGTTTTGCTCCCTATCTGGAGTTACAAAAACAAAGTCAGTGGCAGGTGCTCAGACCGGTTCAGCGTGAGCAATGGCCTGTTGGCATTATGGGCTATGGCCAAATTGGTCAGCGTGTTGCTCAAAGCCTAACCGCGTTAGGTTATCCGGTCTCTGCCTGGGTGCGTACGGCACGCCCTAGTACAGATGGAGTCAAGCTCTACGCCGGCCCAGATCAATTAGATGATTTTTTACACGCCACTCGTATTTTAATTAATGTGTTGCCATTAACACCAGAAACGCGTGGCATTTTGAATAAAGACAATTTAGTCAAGTTACAGGCTCAGTCGTACCTGATTAATATGGCACGCGGGCCTCATGTGGTGGATCAGGACTTGATAGACGTGATGGATCAGGGGCATCTGAGTGGGGCGTTGCTTGATGTGTTCCACCAAGAGCCTCTTGATGCTACGCATCCTTTTTGGCAGCATCCTTCTATCTTGGTGACGCCTCATATTTCAGGGGTGTCGTTACGCTGGCCTACTGCCAAGCATATTCATGAAAAAGCTGTCGCGTTTTTAGCTGGTCAGCCCATTACGGGTTTAGTGCAACGTCAACGTATGTATTAGATTTAGGTGTTTTTTCTGTATTCTGGAGGCGATGGATGTCAACGATGATGAAAGCAATACACATTGAAAAAAATGGTGGCCCCGAGGTTCTGCAATGGCGTGATGTGGCAGTATCCACGCCTCAGGCGAACGAGGTAGTGGTACGTAACCACGCTGTGGGTTTGAACTTTATTGATATTTATTATCGGGATGGTTTGTATAACGCTGAGCTCCCTCATGGCTTGGGTTTTGAGGGGGCTGGTGTGGTCGAGGCTGTTGGTGCCGAGGTTAGCCATGTGCAGGTGGGCGATCGAGTGGCTTATGGTCAAGGACCTTTAGGTGCTTATGCAGAACTGCATTGCTTACCCGCAGATCGTGTAGTGAAACTGCCTGATGGGATTGGGTTTGATGAGGCCGCGGCGATGATGCTCAAGGGCTTAACGGTGCAGTATTTATTCAGACAGGTTTATCGCTTGGAGCCGGGGCAAACCATTGTGTTTCATGCCGCGGCAGGTGGGGTGGGCCTGATTGCATGCCAATGGGCCAAAGCCCTAGGGGTCAATTTGATTGGTACGACGTCGTCGCTAGAGAAAATGGAGCTAGCCTTACAGCACGGGGCGTGGGCGATGATTAATCACCGAACCGAAGATGTCGCCGCACGCGTACACGAATTAACACAGGGCGCGAAGGTCCCCGTCGTGTATGACAGTGTAGGCGCAGCTATGTGGGAGCGTTCTTTAGATTGTTTGCAACCGCGTGGGTTGATGGTGAGCTTTGGTAATGCATCGGGGCCAGTGACTGGGGTCAATTTAGGCATCTTGGCACAAAAAGGTTCTTTGTACGTGACACGACCTATTTTGGCGCATTTTGTGCAAACCCAAGAAGCCATGCAGGCGGCCGCCCAAGAGCTATTTGATTTGGTCGAAGCCGGACAAATTAAGATTCAAATTGGCCAACGAGTGCCTTTAAAAGACGTGGCCATGGCTCAGCAAGCATTAGCGACAGGTCAAACCAAAGGATCAACCATTTTAACGCTTTAATTAAAGAGCCCACTCTTAAAGGGCCCACTCGCCAGCTGAAACAGACTGAGCGGGTGGGCTTTTATGATTACTCGGCGTCTTGGTGATAACGTTGAACGCGCTCAACTTCGTTTTTGGACCCTAAAATCACGCCCACACGCTGATGCAGGTGGTCGGGTTGAATGTCTAGGATACGATGGGCGCCATCTACCGCACGGCCACCAGCTTGCTCGACTAAAAAGCTCATGGGGTTGGCTTCGTACATAAGGCGTAGCTTGCCATGACGGACGGATTCACGGTGATCGCGTGGGTACATAAAAATACCACCACGAGTCAAAATGCGATGCACGTCTGCCACCATGGAGGCAATCCAACGCATGTTGTAGTTTTTTTCCAAAGGACCGTCTTTGCCCTGTAAACACTCGTCTATATAACGACTAATGGGGGCTTCCCAGTGACGTTGGTTGGACATGTTAATGGCAAACTCGGCGGTGTCCTCGGGGATTTGAATGGACGGGTGAGTCAGTACCCACGAACCGGTTTCACGGTCTAGGGTAAAGCCCACTACACCGGAGCCTACCGTTAGGATCAGCATGGTTTGTGGGCCATAGACGGCATAGCCAGCGGCCACTTGTTTAACACCGGGCTGTAAAAAATCGGCTTCTTCGATAGTGCGGCTGTCGGCTTCTTCGGGCAGCTGCAATACAGAAAAGATCGTACCAATAGAGACGTTGACATCAATATTGGAGGAGCCATCTAAAGGATCAAACAACAATAAATTGCGTCCTTTGGGATAGTGGCTAGGGATACGGTGAATCGTATCCATTTCCTCAGAGGCCATAGCGGCCAAGTTACCACCCCACTCGTTGGCTTCTAGCAAAATATCATTAGAAATTACGTCCAGTTTTTTTTGTACTTCACCTTGGACGTTTTCGCTGTCTAGGCTGCCTAAAACGCCCCCCAGAGCACCTTTGCTGACGGCATGACCAATGGCTTTACAAGCACGAGCCACGGTTTCTAGTAGCAAGCGCACATCCGCTGTAACAACGTTATGCTCACGCTGCTGTTCAACCAAATAATGGGTAAGATTCTTTTTTAAATACATAGTGTTATTCAATAGTGAGGGCTTTGTGAACGATTTCTTGGACATTGGCCGAGAGCTTGGCCTGTTGTAGGCGTTCAAAACGAGTTTTAAGTTCAGAGCGCAAAGGCTCGACGTACTGTGACCAATTATCGAAGACTCGGCATAAGCGGGCGGCAATTTCCGGATTTAAGGCGTCTAAAGCGATGACCTGATCACACCAAAAATCGTAACCGGCAGCGCCGTGTACTTGTGCCATATTATTCATACAAAACTGAAAGATCAATGCGCGTGCCCGATTTGGGTTGCGTAAATTAAACTCAGGATGCTGCGCGAGCTGCAGGACTTGAGGGACAGATAAATAAGGGGCATTGGCTTGAACGCTAAACCAGCGATCTATGACCAAGGCGTTGTCTTGCCAAGTTTGATAAAAGTCATTCAGTAAAGCGTCACGTAGACTAGCGTCAGCATGGTGGACCAAGGCACTGAATGCACCCCAGCGATCTGTCATATTATGGGCTGATTGATATTGAGCTTGGGCCCATTGGGTGGCTTGGGGGTGTTGGGCAATAATTAGCTGCTGCAACGCGAGGTTTTTGAGGGCTCGGTCACCGGCATCCAGCGCTGCTGGACTGTAGTGTGTGGGACTGGATTGATGCAGACGTTGATAGAGTTCTGCCCATTCTGTTGCAAATTGCTGTGCTAGCTGTTGTTGTAGACGACTGTGACTACGGTGCAGCGCAAGAGGGTCCATCGGGCGTGTTTGAGCCAGTAGTTGGCGTACGCTAGGCAAGGTCAAGGCACGACTTAGGTAGGCGCTAGAGAGATCTGTGCTGTTCAGTAGCTGTTGCCAAATTTGGCTAAGAGCGGCTTCGAGTTCCGGTTGAGGTTGGGTCGCGGCCTGCGTCAAAGTATGGTGTGCGACTTCTTGAATGGCTTGCCAACGTCCAAATGCATTGGTGTCATGCTGTGCCAAAGTAATTAAGTG
>CANQRK010000035.1 GCA_947626245.1 uncultured Paenalcaligenes sp.
TGGTGGAGGTAAACGGGATCGAACCGATGACCTCTTGCATGCCATGCAAGCGCTCTCCCAGCTGAGCTATACCCCCACTGTTCGTTGCCATGTATTCATGACAGCCGAAGAATTAGAATTATGCACTAACTTTTTAATTCGTGCAAGTCTTTTTTGAAAATTTATTTTCTTTACGAAAAAGACTTTTGTTGAAATGCAGATTTCTCTGAAAATCTCGAGTAAATCGTGATTCTTTGATAGGCGTCATTACCAACAAGATGAAATTATAGCACCATTTATTTTTAAATCCAGTTATATTTTGATCTGTTACAAAAAGTCACCTAAGGTCGATTACTATGTATTAAGCCCTGATTTCGCTTCCTTTTTGCAAAGCATCTACGACTATACTGCGAGAAGAAGTGTCAATTTGTATCTCAGTCGTTCAGTTCAGCATGGAAATGACATGTCAGCACAGCCAAAAGAACAACCACGTTTAAATAAACAGCAGCAATTGTTTTCACGTCTTGCAAACAATAGTTTGATCGGTATCGCAATTGTTCAGCACAATCGTTTTACGTTTGTGAATCGTCAATTTGCTCAGCTGGTCGGTTACGAGCGTCAAGAGCTCTTACGTGTCGAGCAGGTAGGTCTTATATTTCCCAATTATCCTGTGATTCAGTCACAGATAAACTCGGAGCAACCAGAACTTCAGTTCGAAGATCAACTGGTGCATTTTTTTGGTCGCAAGGTCGATGTGGAAATCTGTTTGATGCGTAGCCAAGTCGATGAGGCAGACATAGATGTGTGGTTTGTGCTCGATACGTCCCAGCGCAAACAGGCTGAGCGCTCAGCCCAAATTGCGGCTTTGGTGTATGCCAATACGGGTGAAGCCATTGTTGTGACTGATGAAAATGGTTTGATCGTTGATGTGAATCCCGCTTTTACGGAAATTACAGGTTACGAGCTCTCTGAAATTATAGGGCGCTCTATGAATCTCTTGTCATCGGGACGGCACAACAAAGCCTTCTACCGAAAAATGTGGCAGCAGCTACGCACTACGGGGCGTTGGCAGGGCGATTTATGGAATAAACGCAAAAATGGCGATGAGTACGCCGAGCGACTGAACATTAGTACTAGTTATAACAATGACGGTAGTGTCTATAGACGTATTGGTTTATTCTTTGATGTCACTACTCACAAAGAGCGTGAAGAAAGTATTTGGCGTCAGGCCAATTACGATCACCTGACTGAGCTTCCTAATCGACAGTTATTCCAAAAGCGCTTACAGAAGGCGATGCAAGAGTCCGATGAAAGCGGTAAAGCTTTCGCTTTAATTTTCTTAGATTTAGATTTATTTAAGGACGTTAACGATACCTTTGGTCACGATGTAGGCGATTTATTACTCCGTGAGGCCGCCAAGCGTTTGCAAGCCTGTGTGCGTAACGATCAAGATACGGTAGCCCGTATTGGCGGCGACGAGTTCACTGTTATTGTGACTTATGTGTCTAATCAAGGCGTAGTGAATCGTATTTGTGAAGATATTCTCAGGAAAATTGCTGAACCGTATTACTTGGGCGATGACGTGGCGAAGGTCTCGGTTAGTATTGGGATTACTATGTATCCCGAAGATGCCTCAGATGCGGGTGAGCTACTGAAAAACGCAGATATGGCCATGTACGGAGCCAAGGATTCGGGACGCAATCAATATTGCTACTTTATTCCTGCCATGAGCGAGGCCATTCAAGCTCGAATGCGGTTCTCGGAAAGCCTACAGGTGGCCATTGAAGAAAATCAGTTTGTTTTGTATTACCAGCCCATTGTTGATATGCGTACAGGTCAGGTGGTCAAGTACGAGGCATTAATTCGTTGGGAGCATCCCGAGTTGGGTTTAGTGCCTCCCTCTGAATATATTCCTTTTGCCGAGGACACGGGTTTAATCGTAGGCATAGGCAATTGGGTATTTAACGCTGTTTTAAAGCAGGCCAAGCAATGGTCTCTCGAAGGGCGCGAGCAACTCATCAGTCTGAACGTATCTCCAGCACAGTTTTATGCCGATGGTGTTAGTGCCGAGGAATGGATTAAACAGGTCAAAGAAGCCGGCGTGCCTACGCAACTGATCATTATCGAAATCACCGAGCGTTTGCTCTTAGATAACAACCCTATTATTACGAAAATTTTAACCGCTTTACGTGATGCCGGCTTCCGTATTGCCCTAGATGACTTTGGTACGGGTTTTTCATCGTTAACCTATTTAAAGCGTTACCCGATTGATATTATTAAGATTGACCAGTCGTTTGTGCGTAACTTGGCCCCAGACTCCGAGGACTTAGCTTTATGTGAGGCCATGATTGTGATGGCTAAAAAGTTAGGTCTAGAGGTGATTGCCGAAGGAGTCGAAGGGCCTCAACAAGAAGCCCTGTTACTTGAAGCCGGCTGCACGTTGGGGCAGGGCTATTTATATAGCCGCCCCGTGCCGGCTCATGATTTAGATCGTTGGTTGCGCGAACGTAATCTAAATCCTAGTAAAAGCAAAACCAACGATCCAATAACAACGGGGCCATTGCCCACTAAGGTATAGGGGGTATGACCTGTCATACCCTGAACCTCTACATCGAGTACGCTAACACTATGGGCTGGCAGCACGGCTTGTAGCTCACCATTAGCCAAAATAGAGGCAGTCATACCTGTATTCGTAGCACGTAGCATAGGTCTAGCCGTCTCTATGCTGCGCATGCGTGCTATTTGTAAGTGTTGACGTAAAGCCCACGAGTCGCCAAACCACCCTAAGTTGCTGACATTCACTAGTACAGTAGCACCCGGACCATGTTCGGGGTGGTCTCGTACTCCGAGCAAAATCTCTTCGCCAAATAAATCTTCATAGCAAATGTTCGGGCCTATGTATTGGGCCCCTATTTGAAAATTACGTTGACGTGGGGCGCCACGGTTGAAATCACCCAGTGGGATAGCTAGCGCATCAACAAACCATCTAAAGCCAGTGGGTACAAACTCTCCAAATGGGACTAAGTGTTGTTTATCGTAGCGTTGCTCTAACTGAAGCTGCTGAATGGCACTTGGGCTGGATTCTGCATTAATGGTAAAAATACTATTGGTATAGAGGCTTTGTCCGCCTTGTTCTGCATATAACGGAGCCCCTATGAGTAGCGTGGCCTGTTGCGTGGCGGCAATATCAATCCACTCTTGCCAAAAGCTAGCCGGCCATTGGTGTTGAAACAAAGGCACCACGGTTTCAGGCAGAATAATGACACTAGGACGACTTTCTGGGGTTTTGGCGGGTAGGGCGGCGAGCTCTTGGTAAAGCTGTACACCACGCGGCAAGTGTTCTGCATCAAACTTAAGCCCTTGATCTACATTACCTTGGGCTAAACGCACAAAAAAAGGATCGCCGTGGGGCTTAGACCATTGAACTCCTCCCAAGACAATACCTATCACTGCACAGAGCACAGTGATAACGACCGGGTAGTTGTGAGTTTTTGGCGCTGTGCTGCTGGTGTTTAAGGCAAATAAGGCTAAGGTAGCTGCTGCAAAGGCGACTACCCAGCTCACACCATACGTCCCTATGACTGTTGCCCAGCCAGCAAACATACCCTCTACATGAGCATAGGCAATATTTAGCCAAGGAAAGCCGGTAAACAAGGTGCCACGTAACCACTCAAATAGGGTCCAGGCGCTCGCCCAAACCAAAGCGGCGAGTAGCTGTTCTTTCCAGTCTAGGCCATGGCTACGGCGAATAAAAAAGCGACCTACAGCAACGGCAAGTACATAGTACAGTGCCATCAACGCCGCAAATAAGAACACCGCTGCCGCTGCCAAAGGTGCTGCCATGCCACCGTAGTCGTGCATGCTGATATAAAACCAGTACAAACCAACAGAAAACTGTGTGACCCCAAATAACCACGCACCCCATAGGGCAGAGCGGTTGGTAGGGGCTTTTAGCATGTAGTAGCTAAAGGCAGAAAAGCAGAGCAGTTGTAGGAAAGGGAGCAGTGCGCCAGGTAGGGGAGCGGGAGCAAAGCTAAGGGCTTGCACCGCTCCAAGCACAATGAGTGGGAGCACTCTAAATGAGTTGGAGCGTGGGAACATGAGACAGACTTTAGTTAGACTCGTCTTCGACGACAGTAGGCGCAGGCAAAGTGGGGGTGTCACGCTGGACATGAAGCCAGAGAGCACGTTTAGCATCGGCGCGGACGACAGTAATGTGGATACCTTGGATGGTAGTGATATCGCCACGTTTGGGAATATGTCCCATTTCTGCAGCTAGCCAGCCACCAATGGTATCGTACTCGTCGTTCGGAAGTTGGATATGAAAAGCGTCGTTGAAATCATCGATTTCAGTTAGAGCCATGACACGCCAGCTGTTGTTACCTGCTTGGAATATTGTTTGAGCGGTGTCCTCGTCGTACTCGTCTTCGATTTCGCCGACGATTTCTTCGAGAACGTCTTCCATGGTGACTAAGCCAGCTGTACCTCCGTGCTCGTCGATCACAATAGCTAAGTGATTACGATTGCTACGGAATTCGTGTAGCAATACATTGAGCTTTTTGGTTTCGGGAACGAACACAGCGGGTCGTACCAGAGGGCGCAGATCAATGTTGGGGTTAGCAATAGAGAGCAATAAGTCTTTGGCAAGTAGAACGCCGACGATATTGTCACGGTCGTCTTCGTATACAGGAAAGCGTGAGCGGCCTGTTTCTACAATTAAAGGGAGGAGTTCGGAGACGGGTTTAGAAATATCGAGAAGGTCAATCTTTGAGCGCGGTACCATAATATCGGAAACCGTTTTGCTAGTGAGGTCTAGAGCACCTACTATCATGGCGTAAGAGTCTTGGTTAATGACTCCACGCTCTAGCGCCGCTTCGAGAATGGCTTTGATGTCTTCGCGATCAGTGGGCTCGGCTCGGCGTTGGAAAAAACGAGTTAATGGGGATAAGCGTTTTTTACTACGCGGCTCGGGTTCGGGGGAGGTATTTTCTGACATGCCCTAAGGGACGGAGTTAATAATGCTTTAGCATAACTTAAAATGGAGTTTTTGTTATGCTTAATTAATCGGAATAAGGGTTAGCTATAGCTAATTGATGCAGAATGTCTATTTCTAGACTTTCCATTTCTTCGGCATCTTCTTCATCTATATGATCGTAGCCCAACGCGTGTAAAACACCATGTATGCATAAATGCGCGGCATGGTGTAAAAAAGGTTTTTGTTGCTCTTCAGCCTCGGCCTCAAGCACAGGAATACAAATAATAATATCGCTGCTAACGATGCCGTCGGGATCTGTACCGTACTCAAAGGTCAGTACATTGGTGGCATAGTCTTTATCGCGGAACTGAGCGTTTAGGCTTTTGCCTTCGTCAACATCACAAAAGCGCAGGGTGAAGGCGGCTTGCTGAAAGGGGGCAAGCAAATCAAGCTCTTCGTAAACAGCAAGTACCGTATTGGCTGCTGTTTGAACCCAAAGCTCGATGAGTTCGGGTTCTAGGTCGGGATGGGTAGCGGAAAACTGAATATCAAGTTCTAAAGGCAGCATGATGTTATTGGCTGTGGGATTCATAGGCTTCGACAATACGCCCTACCAAGGGATGACGCACTACGTCTTGGCTGGTTAATTGGCTAAGGGCAATGCCTTTGACGCCTTTTAGTATAGAGACTGCGTGCATGAGCCCGCTAGATTGCCCTTTGGGTAAATCGATCTGAGAGGGATCGCCCGTGATCACGGCTTTGCTACCAAAGCCAGTACGCGTCAAAAACATCTTCATTTGCGACGGCGTCGTGTTTTGGGCCTCGTCCAGAATAATAAAAGAGTGATTTAAGGTGCGCCCACGCATATAAGCAAGTGGGGCTATTTCAATAACCTGCTTTTCAAATAAACGCTGCACTTTTTCGTAGCCCATGAGGTCGTACAACGCATCGTACAAAGGTCGTAAATACGGGTCTACTTTTTGATTGAGGTCGCCAGGCAAAAAGCCCAAGTGTTCGCCGGCCTCTACCGCAGGACGAGTTAGCACAATACGTTCTACGGCTTCGCGCTCTAGGGCATCAATCGCGCAGGCTACTGCTAAAAAGGTCTTGCCTGTACCGGCGGGGCCGACCCCAAAGGTAATGTCGTGATTAAGAATATGCCCTAAGTATTCGCGTTGGCGTGGCGTGCGAGGACGTAGATCACGCCGACGCGTTTTTAAATTGAGCTCACCTTCGTTTAACACCGGAGCAACCGGTACATATTCCTCGCTGAAATCTTGCAGGGGGTTTGGCGTGGTTTTTTCAGTGGAACGTAGCTCGATGAGCCCCAGTTGAATATCATCCAAACTTAGGGCTTTGTGTACGGACCGATCATGAAACCATCGCACGGCATCAGCGGCCAATTCGGCGTTATTGCCTTCGATGATAATGTGCTCGCCGCGTCTACGTAGTTGTACATCGTAGGCAACAGCAATTTGACGCAAATTCTCATCTAGGGGGCCACAGAAATTGGCTAAATGGGTATTGTCCCCTTCGAGGTGTACGGTTTGCTTCGGGTTGGACATTAGGCTCCGCTCACAGTGTCGGTGGTCACAATTTCACCGCGTAAGGTGTTGGTTAGGGCTTCGGTGATGCGTACCTTTACCAGCTGACCAATGAGGCGAGCTTGGCCGGGGAAGTTCACAATACGATTGTTTTCAGTGCGACCCATAATTTCAGCATCGTCTCGACGTGATAAACGTTCAACTAAAACCACTTGTTCGGTACCTACCATATTACGAGCAATTTCGTTAGCTTGCTCGTTAACTAGGGCCTGAAGGCGGTGCAAACGATTAAATTTTTCTTCTTTGCTGACATCGTCTTCGAGGTCGGCAGCCGGCGTGCCGGGACGACGCGAGTAAACAAAAGAGAAAGAGGTATCAAAACCCACATCACGAATCAGCTGCATGGTTTTTTCAAAATCCTCTTCGGTTTCTCCGGGGAAGCCCACAATAAAATCAGAAGATAAGGTGAGTTCGGGACGGACTGCACGCAAACGGCGCGCAATGGATTTGAATTCGAGAGAGGTGTAACCACGCTTCATGGCGCTGAGCACACGATCGCTACCGGCTTGAACAGGTAAATGCAAAAACGGCACTAATTTAGGCAGTTTTCCATGAGCCTCGATGAGACGGCTCGTCATTTCCTTGGGGTGCGAGGTGGTGTAACGGATGCGCTCAATGCCTGGGATTTCGTGTACGTATTCCAATAGCATGGCAAAGTCGGCAATCTCGTCGCCCTCGGGCATCGCGCCACGGTAGGCGTTCACGTTTTGGCCCAATAGTGTCACTTCTTTGACGCCTTGGTCGGCTAAATCGGCGACTTCAATGAGCACGTCCTCGAAAGGGCGGGAAATTTCGGCGCCGCGTGTGTAAGGGACTACACAGAAGCTACAGTATTTACTACAGCCTTCCATAATAGAAACAAAGGCGCTAGGGCCGTCTATACGGGCAGGAGGCAGATTGTCGAACTTTTCAATTTCGGGAAAGCTGATATCGACTTGAGCTTTACCGCGTTTTTTGCGTTCAACGATAAGCTCGGGTAAACGGTGTAGTGTTTGAGGTCCAAATACGACGTCTACATAGGGAGCACGTTCGATAATGGTTTTGCCTTCTTGGCTAGCCACGCAGCCACCTACGCCAATAATTAGCTCTGGGTTTTGTTGTTTTAGATGACGGACTCGACCCAAGTCAGAAAAAACTTTTTCTTGGGCTTTTTCGCGTACTGAACAGGTATTGAACAGGATAATATCGGCTTCGTCTGGGTTGGTTGTCATTTCAACCGGACCGTATTGGTTCAATACATCAGCCATTTTTTCTGAGTCGTATTCATTCATTTGGCAGCCAAAGGTACGAATGAATAATTTACGTGGAGCAGCAGTGGCGGTTTCGATAGGGGCAGTAGAAGTGTCTTTTTGCATAGTCTGAAGCCGTTGCGGGTGTTGACCCCGTGGGCAAAATAAAAGTTAAACCAACTATTATAACTAGCTCTGAAAAAGGAGAGCAGTTAATTCTAAGGGGTGCGGTATAAAAAGCACACAAGGCTGCTTGAGGAGCAGCCTTGTGGAAAGTGCCATTGAGCGGTGTAGAGTTAGTCTAGACCTTCGGCGGTAGGCGCTTCGTCTTTGTTGACGGGTTTAGGGATAAGATCCTCGCGTTTTAAGCCTAAGGCTAAGGAAATGCCTGAAGCGACAAACACAGAGGAGTAAATACCAAACCAGATCCCGATGGTTAGTGCCAACGCGAAGTAATGCAGAGTGGGACCACCGAAAAACAGCATAGACAACACCATCAGCTGAGTAGAGCCGTGGGTGATGATAGTACGGGAAATATTCTGTGTAATAGACAGGTTGATAATTTCCGGTACTTCCATACGACGTTGTTTACGGAAGTTTTCTCGGATACGATCCATAACGACTACGGACTCGTTCACCGAGTAGCCTAAAACGGCTAACACACCGGCTAATACCGGTAAGGAAAACTCCCACTGGAAGAGGGCGAAAAAGCCCAAAATAATGACCACGTCATGTAAGTTTGCCACAGCACAAGCAATGGCCAGCTTCCACTCGAATCGGAAGGCCAAATACACCATGATACCGATAACCACAAACAGCAAGGCCAATAAGCCACTGTTGACGAGCTCTTGGCCGATTTGAGGGCCAACGAATTCGACACGTCGTAGTTCGGCATCACTGTGCTGAGCCTGTAGCGCCGCCAACACCGAAGCGCTTTGAGCCGTGGTGTCATTGGTATCAGTCGCAGGCAAACGGATCAAAACGTCTTGAGAGGTACCAAAGCTTTGGACCTGAAAGTCGCTATAGCCCAGCTCGGTTAAGGAGTGACGAATGTCCTCGATAGGAGCGGACTGCTCATAATGAACCTCCATGACCGTGCCGCCTGTGAACTCAATCGATAGATTGAAGCCACGCATCACAATAAAGAAGACAGCAGCGATAAAGGCAAGAAAACTAATGACGTTCAGCGCCTTGACGTGGCGCATGAAGGGAATGGTGCGCGATATACGAAATAATTCCATGATTAGTCCGCCTTGTTAGAGTCAGTGGGTTTCCAGACCTGACCAATGGCAATGGTTTGGAGACGACGACGGCCACCGTACCAGAGGTTAACCAAGGCCCGCACGCCCACCACAGAGGTGAACATAGAGGTGAGAATACCCAAGGTATGGACTACGGCAAAACCACGTACTGGACCTGAACCAAGCGATAACAAGACAATCCCTACAATCAGACTCGTGATATTGGAGTCAAAAATAGTTGCCCAAGCACGTTCAAAACCCGCATGAATGGCTTGTTGGGGACTGAGGCCATTGCGAAGCTCCTCGCGAATCCGCTCGTTAATGAGCACGTTGGCGTCAATGGCCATACCCAGCGTTAGGGCTAGAGCCGCAATACCCGGTAAGGTAAGCGTGGCCTGAAGCATGGACAAAATAGCCAGCAAGAGCAGAATGTTAAAGGTGAGACCTAAGGTAGAGAACACACCAAACAAGTGGTAATACACCACAATAAA
Organism: uncultured Paenalcaligenes sp.; assembly: GCA_947626245.1. Classification (GTDB taxonomy): domain Bacteria; phylum Pseudomonadota; class Gammaproteobacteria; order Burkholderiales; family Burkholderiaceae_B; genus Paenalcaligenes. The sequence goes on from CANQRK010000035.1 coordinate 9,520, forward strand.
GATGGCGATAGCTAGGAAACCATATAACGTAGAGTCAAAACCTTGTTTGATGTTTTCTGCACCCAAGCTTGGACCAATGGTGCGCTCTTCGATAATGGTCATAGGTGCAGCCAATGAACCAGCACGCAATAGCAGAGAGACATCAGCGGCTTCTTGGGCGGTCATGCTACCAGAAATTTGAACTTGCCCACCGGGGATTTCGGAGCGAATAACCGGAGCAGTCACCACTTCGCCCTGACCTTTTTCAAACAACACAATCGCCATGCGTTTGTTGATGTTGTTGCGGGTCACATCACGGAAAATACGAGCACCCTTGCTGTCTAGGGTGAGGTTAACCGTAGGCTGTTGTGTTTGTTGATCGCGACCAGGCTGAGCGTCTTGAAGGTTTTCACCCGTCAGGATCACTTGGCGGCGCAAGAGCAAAGCATGCCCATCGCGGTCTTGGTAGCGCTCTAGGCCAAAGGGAACTGTGCCAGCCGCTAAAGCTGCCATAGCTGTTGGTGAGTCATCGACTAGACGAATTTCTAAAGTAGCCGTGCGGCCTAGAATTTCTTTGGCTTTGGCTACGTCTTGTACACCGGGTAGTTGGACCACAATGCGGTCCGCCCCTTGTTGCTGAATAATAGGCTCGGCCACACCCAGTTCGTTAATACGATTATGCAAGGTGGTGATATTTTGGCGCAGCGCATTGGATTGAGCCTGTTGAATAGAGACATCAGACAACACGGCTTGTAATTCTAAGCCTCCTGCAACAGGAGACAACTGGAGGTCAGGAATTTGACGACGTAAACGAGTTTGTGCTTCGTTGCGAGCATCGTCGGAGCCAAAGGCCATCACAATAGATAGACCTTGACGCTCGATGCTTTGAGCACGGATATCTGATTCACGCAAGACAGTGCGTACTTCGGCCGCAAGGGCATCGTAGCGACCCGTTAATGCCCCTTGCATGTCCACTTCGAGTAAAAAGTGTACGCCACCACGTAAGTCCAGACCCAAGTGCATTGGTTTAGCACCAATCGAAGTGAGCCAGTTAGGGGTGGATGACATCAGGTTCAATGCCACGGTATAAGACGGGTCATTGGGGTTGGGAATCAGCTCTTTTTCTAGGATGTCTTTGGCTTTGAGCTGGGTGTCTGTGGAGTCAAAACGAATGCGTACCGTGCCTGCTGGTCCATTTTGTTCAAAATAGGTCCCATCCATATTGATCTGATGGCGGCGTAAAATGTCCTCAACCTGACTAAGGGTGGACAAATCGACCTTTACAACGGACTTGGCGCTGGCAACTTGTACGGCAGGGGACTCACCAAAAAGGTTGGGAATGGTGTAGAGCACGCCAATGACGAGCGCCACCAATACGGTGAGGTATTTCCAAAGGGGATAACGATTCATAGTTTTAGCGGCAGCGGGACGTTTTCCCCTAGCTATGTAAAAGCATAGCTAGGGAGTAAGACGCACCGATTACAGTGATTTGATGGTGCCTTTTGGCAATACGGAGCTAACGGCTTGGCGTTGCACTACGATTTCAACCGGTTTGTCAGCAATATCAGCGACAGCGATGGTGATGAAGTTGTCGTTGATTTTGGTTACTGTTCCAGCAATACCACCGCCAGTGATGATTTCGTCACCTTTGGCCAAGTTAGCAACCAAGTTGCGATGCTCTTTTTGACGTTTCATCTGAGGACGAATCATCAAAAAGTATAAAATCACAAACATCAAAATGATGGGCAGCATGCTGGTTAGTGCGCTAGGGGCATCGGCAGCTTGTGCTGGGATCAAGGTTAGAACTTGAGTTAAAGACATAGGATTTGCTCCGTGTTAGGGAAAAAGTTGTTCAGGAAGTTGTAATAAACGGGTTATTGTAATGCCTAATCAATGCCTCGGGCACGATCCACCGCAAATTGCGTACGCCAGGCTTCAAAGTTGCCCTTTTCAATTGCTGTACGCATTTCTTGCATAATTTGTAAATAAAAATGCAGATTGTGTAGTGTGTTGAGGCGTGCTCCAGTAATTTCATTAGAGCGCTGTAAATGATGCAAATAGGAGCGGCTGAAATGCTGACACGTGTGGCAGCTGCAGCTAGGATCAAGCGGTTTGGTATCGTCTTTATAACGCGCATTGCGGATTTTTACATCACCAAAGCGAGTAAATAACCAACCGTTGCGAGCGTTACGTGTGGGCATGACACAATCAAACATATCGATGCCATGAGCCACGCCATCCACTAAATCCTCGGGGGTGCCCACACCCATTAAGTAGCGTGGGGCCTGGGTAGGTAGCGAAGGGGCGGTATGCTTTAAAATACGCAGCATGTCTTCTTTGGGCTCTCCCACAGACAAGCCGCCAATGGCATAACCTTCGAAGCCAATATCCGTCAAGCCAGCTAAGGACTCATCGCGTAAATCCTCGTACATGCCCCCTTGGACAATACCAAATAGAGCATTGGGGTTTTCGCCGTCTTTGAAGGCTTGGCGAGATCGTTTGGCCCAACGTAATGACATGCGCATGGATTGGGCGGCCTCGTCGTGTGTGGCGGGACGGCCATCAACAAGATAAGGCGTACACTCGTCGAACACCATCGCAATATCAGAGTTAAGACTACGCTGAATACGCATGGATTCTTCGGGTGTTAAAAACATGCGATCCCCATTAATGGGGGAAGCAAACGTCACCCCTTCTTCGGTAATTTTTCGCATACCTTTTAGGCTAAAGACCTGAAAGCCACCGGAGTCGGTCAGAATGGGTTTGTCCCAGCCCATAAACTGATGCAGGCCACCATGGATATCCATGGTGGCGGTACCGGGACGTAGCCATAGGTGAAAAGTATTACCTAATACAATTTGGGCACCGATTTCTTTTAGCTCGTGGGGCAGCATAGATTTAACGCTGCCATAGGTACCAACGGGCATAAAAATCGGCGTTTGTACCTGACCATGATTTAGGGTAATCGTGCCACGACGGGCTTGGCCATCGGTTTTTAGTAGTTGAAAATTTAGTCCACTCATGAATTCGGTTTTTCTATAAACATGGCATCGCCATAACTAAAAAAGCGATACTTCATTTGTACTGCATGATTATAGGCTGCCCGGATTGGGTTTATGCCTGCTAGGGCAGACACTAACATCAATAGGGTGGATTGGGGAAGATGAAAGTTAGTGACTAAAGCATCTATCCAATGAAAAGTATAACCAGGCGAAATGAAAATACGGGTGTCGCCACTGATATCGCCATTGCTGAGCACCACCCCTTGGGTTTTTTCCGGTTGGGCTGCAGACTCGAGGGCGCGCACGCTAGTTGTCCCTACAGCTATAACACGACCGCCTGCAGCACGTGTGGCTTTCATGGCCTCGATGGTAGCGGCAGGAACGGTGTAGCGTTCGGCGTGCATTTGGTGATCGGCAATATTGTCTACACGCACGGGTTGAAAAGTACCTGCCCCTACATGCAAGGTCACAAAAGCAGTACCTATACCTTGAGCGTGTAGTTGATCGAGTAGGTCTTGGTCAAAGTGTAAGCCTGCGGTGGGCGCAGCAACAGCACCGGGATGCTGTGCATACACGGTTTGATAGCGCTCTTCGTCAGTTTGCTCGGCAGCGTGCGTAATATAAGGTGGTAAAGGCAAGGCCCCAAATTGTTCTAGAGCGGGCAAAGCCGGTTGATCGAATTCGACAAAAAATAAGGCGTCGTCGCGACCCGTGACGGTAAGGTAGAGCGCCCCATCGGAGAAGACCAAGCGGGTACCGGGTTTGGGTGACTTGCTTGCTCGGATATGGGCAACGGCTTGGTGTTCGTTAAGCACGCGCTCGATAAGTACCTCGACCTTGCCACCTGATTCTTTCTGACCCTGCAGTCTGGCTTTGATGACCTGCGTGTTATTGAACACCAGAAGGTCACCCGCACGTAACAGTTGAGGTAGGTCGGTAAAAAGTCGATCGTGATATTGGCCTTGAGGATCAAGGTGCATTAAACGGCTACTCGTGCGAGCACGGGTGGGCTGTTGCGCAATGAGTTCGTCGGGTAAAGAGTAGTTAAAAGTTGAAAGACTAAGAGAAGAGTCAGACATAAAAATAAAAGCCAAAAGTAAGCAAGCAGTTTTCTATTTTAAGCAACTCTACGTATTTGCACACTAGAATCTTTAAGGATGTATGCTTCGCTAGTGCTAGGGCATGAAGCGGCTTTGTTTTGTTGGTGTGGCGAGCGCTTACGGTAGTCTAGAGCGGTGCTAGAATGTGTTTTTTATGTATTGACCACAGGGGAGAAGGAATATGCGTCGAGTTGCTAGGGCGTTTCAGCAAGCCGCTATGATAGCGGGGCTTGGGCTGGTGAGTCTTCAGCTTTGGGCTCAGCCGCTACCAGCAGAGCTGCAGCAGATTTGGAAAAACACACGCCTGCCAGATCAGTCCTTGTCCTTGGTGGTTAAAGAGGTCGATGGGCCGATGTTGATGCAATACAACTCGACGGTATCGCGTAATCCAGCCTCGGTAATGAAGATGGTGACAACATGGGCCGGTTTGGCGGCTTTGGGGCCTGACCATGTGTGGCGCACAACCTTTTATACTCAAGCCAATGCCAAAGTAGACGAGCAGGGGACATTACAAGGGCCTTTATATATTAAAGCCTCAGGTGATCCCATGTTCTCTATTCCAGACCTGTGGAACTTACTACGAGATTTGCGCCTCAGAGGCATTAAAAATCTGAGTCAAATTGTGGTGGATCGCAGTGTTTTTGGTCAGGTGGGTATAGATACATATGCCTTTGATGGCGCAGGAGATAGACCGTACAACGCTAGCCCAGATGCCATGATGGTGGGGTTTGGTGCATCGCGCTTAGTTTTCCAACCGGATCCTAAAAATAAAAAGTGGTTGGCGTTTGTCGATCCCCCCATCCCCGGAGTGCGTATTAACAATCAGGTGCAATGGAGTGATCAACGTTGCCCAGGGTCTCCGGTCGTGGCTACTCAGATTCAACAAGCACCGGCAGGGGTGGCGATTCAAGCCACAGGCACAGCAGCGGGTTCGTGTGGTGAGTTTAGTGTGTATCGTTTAACCATGGGGCAGCAGACTTTTTTTGATGGCGTTTTAAAAATGCTGTGGAAAGAGTTGGGCGGCACCTTGGCACACGATATTACGGCGGGCAAGGTTCCTAACAATGCTCAGGCTTTGGTTTGGCACGACTCTCGTTCTTTAGCAGATCAAATTCGTGTCATTAACAAGCAAAGCAATAATGTGATGGCGACATTGTTATTATTAGCTTTAGGTAATCAGACCAATGGCGATGGTGCCACCGTTGCCTCTAGCGAAAATGCCGTGATTCAAACCTTGCGTGCTCAAGGCGTCAATACGGGGGGGTGGCGCATTGCTAACGGTTCTGGTTTAGCCCGCGAGGCTCGTGTGACGGCAAATGGGATGGCGCAAATGCTGGATGTGATTTGGCAGTCTAACTATATGCCTGAATTTGTGTCGTCGCTGGCTATCTCAGGGGTGGACGGCACGGTGCGTAGACGTATGCGCGATGAAGAAGTCCAAGGACGAGCCCATTTAAAAACAGGCACGTTGCGTGACTCCCGTGCATTAGCGGGCTATGTGTTGGGCAATAGCGGTAAACGCTACATTATGGTGAGCCTAGTCAATGGAGAGGGAACTGCCGCGGCCCGTCCTTTTCATGATGCGTTAGTAAAATGGTTAGCCGAGCAGTAAAATCAAGCGGAATAGCTTAAAATAAACGAGTCAGCCCACCTTAGCTGGGCTCTTAAGATCTTTTGAAAGAATACAACATGGCAATACATGAAATTCACCATCCTCTGATTCGTCATAAATTGGGCTTAATGCGTCGTGCCGACCTAAGCACTAAAAACTTCAGAGAAATGTCACAAGAAATTGCGGCACTGCTTACGTACGAAGCCACCAAAGATTTACCTTTGGAAATGACGGGCATCGATGGGTGGTGCGGTGAGATCCAAGTAGAAAAAATTGCAGGTAAAAAAATCACGGTAGTGCCTATCTTGCGTGCCGGTATTGGCATGCTAGACGGTGTGCTTAGCTTGGTGCCTGGTGCCAAAGTCTCTGTTATTGGTATTGCGCGCAACGAGGAAACGCTCGAAGCACAAACTTACCTAGAGCGTTTGGTGGGTGAATTGGATCAGCGCTTTGCCCTTATTGTAGATCCTATGTTGGCTACGGGTGGTTCGTTGGTAGCAACTATCGATCTATTAAAAAAGGCCGGATGTAAAACCATTCGTGCTTTGGTATTGGTGGCGGCTCCCGAGGGGATCGAGGCGGTACAAAAAGTCCACCCAGATGTCGATATTTATACGGCCTCTATAGATAGTCATTTAGACGAAAATGGGTATATTATTCCGGGTTTAGGCGATGCGGGTGATCGTATTTTTGGTACGCGCCAAAAAGTAGAATCCTAGTTTTTCGTTAGATGCTGTTTACACTCTTTTTCATACAGAGTGCGCCGCAATAGTGATACAAGTGCTACAGTAACTGCTATACCAATCCGTTTCTAACTCAAGGAGTTTTATTATGGCCACAAGAAAAAACGCACGTCAGGTTGAAAACGAACTCATCGATGAAGTGAAAAAAAGCTTGGACGAAGCCGAGCGTTTGTTGCGTGATGCAGCAGAAACGACGGGTGATAAAGCAAACGAAATGCGCGAAGCGGCACTAAGCTCTTTGCGTCATACACGCGAAGCCTTGCACGACACCCAAGAAGCCTTAGTAGAGCGCGGTCGTCAAGCAGTTAAAGCCACAGATCATTATGTGCACGATAATCCGTGGCAAGCGATTGGTATCGCTGGCTTAGTCGGGTTGTTGTTTGGCATGTTAGTTAGTCGTAAATAAAACCCCCAGAGCCCTTTAGTATCTAAAGGGCTCTTTTATATTCATAATAAAAAGGGCAGAGCATGTCACTAAGACAACGTGTGGGTGCTTTGGGCAGCACCGCGCTTTCTATTTTACGAACTCGCATGGAGATCTTTGCTCTAGAGGCCGGAGAGCAAAAAGCCAGTTTGTTAAAGTTGTTGGCCTTATTTGCCGGCGCTTTGCTGTTTGCTACCTTAGCTATTCTTGTGTTTAGTTTGTTGGTTGCTTTGTTGTTTTGGCCTACTGAATACCGCTATTGGGCCATTGGCGCTTTAATGCTGTTGTATGGGTTTTTAGCACTACTGTTTGGTTATAGAATTGTGTATCGTTTAACGAACGAGCCCATGCCTTTTGCTATCACTCTAGAGGAATTAGGGCGTGATATTCAAATGCTAGAACGGTTACGCAACGAGGACACCCAATCAAAATGAGCAAG
>CANQRK010000036.1 GCA_947626245.1 uncultured Paenalcaligenes sp.
ATACCCAAGGCATACACCACAGAATCATGCTGTTTCGCCAAATGCTGCACCGCAGCAAAATTACTTGCTGCTACCGCCGGCACCACCACATACTGCACCCCTTTGGCCGCGGCCGTATCCAGCAGCGCTGTGACCGGTTCTAAAAACTCGGCCGCATCCAAATGGCAGTGCGTGTCTATTAGCATCCGTGCAATATTCCCTGCTCCATATTTAACTGACGATGCGCTAGCGCCGCTAAAACCGGATCATGGGTAACGATAACAAACGCAATGCCTAATTCCTGATTCATGGTTTGCAATAAACTAAACATGGATTGCGCCGTCTCCCTGTCTAGGTTACCCGTGGGCTCATCGGCCAACACACAATCAGGTCGTGTCACCAACGCACGTGCTAAGGCAATACGCTGACGCTCTCCGCCAGAAAGCTGGCTGGGATAATGCAGCGCACGCTGTGCCAAACCCACTTGCTCGACCAGTTGCTCAGCCTGCTGTCGTGCTGCAGGCCGATCTATACCTCGCACAATTAAAGGCATAGCCACATTATCTAAAGCAGTGAACTCAGGCAGCAAGTGATGGAACTGATACACAAAGCCAAGGTGACGATTGCGTATTAGGCTGCGCTTACTTTCGCTCAACCGCTCGGCAGGCTGCCCCGCCACCGTTAAGCTGCCCGCACTGGGCTGATCTAACAAACCCAATACGTGCAACAGTGTACTTTTACCGGACCCAGACGCCCCGACAATAGCCACCATTTCCCCCGTCTTAACATGCAGATTGACGTCGCGCAGCACCTCAACCGGCTGCCCGCCATCCATATAATGACGTTGAATATGATCGGCCTGAATCACCAATGAAGACTTAATCATGTCGTAATACCTGCGCAGGTTGAAGTTTAGAGGCACGCCAGCTGGGGTACAAAGTTGCCAATAAAGACAACACCAACGACGTCACGCCAATCACAGCCATATCACTCACCGATGGATTCGATGGCAACTGATTAATGAAATAAATTTGCTGCGGCAAAAACTCACGCCCTGTTAACCCTTCGATAAACGGCACGATCACATCAATGTTATAAGCAACCAGCGCCCCCAAACTAACCCCAATCAGGGTACCCAACACACCAATCAAGGCGCCTTGGACTAAGAAAATCAACCCAATACTACGCGGTGTGGCCCCTAACGTACGCAAAATAGCAATATCACTGCGCTTGTCTTTGACTGCCATCACTAAGGAGGACAACAAGTTAAAAGCGGCCACCGCCACAATCAGCGTCAAAATTAAAAACATCATGCGCTTTTCTGTTTGCACCGCCGCAAACCACGTTCTGTTGTTTTGTGTCCAATCGCTAACATAGACACCCCAAGGCAGTGCTAAGCGCAATTGTTGAGCCACAGATGGCGCTTGCTGCATGTCTTGAATACGTAAACGCACACCGCTATTACCACTGTCTCTGAATACCCGAGCGGCATCCTGATAATGGATAAAAGCTAAAGTCGAGTCGTACTCGTAATGGCCAGAAGAATACAAGCCAACTACCTTAAACTGACGCATACGGGGCGAAAAACCAGCCGGAGAAATACTGCCCTGAGGGGCCATCAACATCACGGCATCTCCTTCGCGCACCCCCATGGCTTGGGCTAACTGCAAGCCCAAAATTAAGCCGAACTCACCCTCTTGTAAACTATCTAGTTGGTTTAGCACCATTTGATCGGCTAACTCGGACACCTCGTGCTCAAGCGCAGGGTCAATACCGCGGATTTGCACACCATTTAAACGGTCACCGCGCACTAGCATGGCTTGCCCCGCCACAAAAGGAGCCGTCCCCACCACCTCGTTATTTTGTTTAGCCTTGTCGGCCAAGGACTGCCAATGGGACAATACCTCTTGATGAGACTGATCTTGCACATATAATTCAATATGCGGCAACACAGACAGCATACGATCACGGACTTGGGTTTGAAACCCGTTCATCACTGATAACACCACGATCAGTGCTGCAACCCCTAAAGCGATACCCGTCATAGAGCTGGCTGCTATAAACGAGACAAAGCGATCTTTACGCTTGGCACCGCGACCACCTCTTGCTAAGCCCGCATAACGCGCGCCTATCCAAAACTCATAAAACATAGATTAATTACCGTTAATGACTGCTGCTAATTCCTGTATTGTACTCAGCGAGGCTCTTGCGCCACCCACCATTGCCAAAGAGCTATTCAAGCAATTACCCACCTACGCCCCGCATTTGCTGGGCTATTTGGATCAGTGTGACACCCAGCTTGTGGCCCTAAACCCAGAAAAAACTCGGTGTACGGCTCTTGAGGCGTGGTTGGTTGAACAAGCACAATTTCCCCTATCGACTGCAAAGCATAACGCAGCTTTGGCTCTTTTGTTAGCAGCTCAATCAGAAAAAAAATGTGACGCTGATCAAAACTCAGCCTTCTGGTTAGTCGAGCTGGTTCACATGGCCCCCTCGCGCGATGGAGCCGCTCTCATTTTATCCAACGACTTAGCGATCAGCTCCGAGCAAAGTGCAGCGCTACTGGCCTCGGCGCAAGCCCTCTGTGAAGGCACTCCTTTTACCCTTAGCCCTTGGTCTGACACGCATTGGCAACTACACAGCCAAACCGAGCTAGCCCCTATTTTCGCTAGCCCCCAATTAGTCAGCCGTAGTGCCGTCAACGAATGGTGGGATCAAGACCCCCGCAATCAAACGTGGCGTCGCTTTGTGAATGAGTTACAAATGCTGTATTTCAATCACCCCATTAATCAACAACGACAAGACCAAGGGCTGCTACCTATTAATAGCCTCTGGCCTCTGGGAGGCATCAGCCCCGCAGCTTGGCAACCACAACCTCGCCCCACGGTTTCATTTCACGCGCTCACCCACGCCTATTTAAGCCAAGACTGGGGACTATGGCTGCAACAACTACAACACATTGATACGGAGTTAGCGCCTTTATTGGCTCAACAACCCACTATCGTGCTCAGCAACACCGACTACGTTTTGGTTGCCGGCCCTAAACCTCAGCGCTTTTGGCATCGTTTTATTCAACCCACCCCCACTTGGAGATCCCATTGGCTCGCCCAGTCCTAAGCCCCCGCCCCCCCCAGCCTTCTGTAGCACAACAACTTGGCAGTGCTGGTCTACACCCACTGCTAGCCCAACTGTTTGCCGCACGCCATGTCACTGATATTAGCCAAACTAACCAACGTTGGAACGGCTTGCTTGCACCTCATGACTTACATGACATTCAACCCGGCACGCAACTTTTAGCCGATGCCATCGAAGCTCAAGAACGCATCGTGATTGTGGCGGATTACGACTGCGATGGTGCAACGGCTTGTGCTATTGGCTTACGCGCTTTAACCGAAATGGGCGCCGATGTGGACTATTTCGTCCCCAATCGTTTTGAAACGGGCTATGGTTTATCTCCCGAGGTGGTCGAGCTTTTGCTGCAGCACCCTAATGGCAAGCCAGATTTGATTGTGACCGTAGACAACGGTATCGCTAGCGTAGACGGGGTGCAGTTCGCCAACGAACACGGCATTCGGGTCCTCATTACGGATCACCATTTACCCGGCGATACCTTACCGGCAGCGGCTGCTATTATTAACCCTAGCCATCCACACTGTGCCTTCCCTTCTAAAAACCTTGCCGGCGTGGGGGTTATTTTTTATTTGATGCTAGCGTTACGTGCTGAACTACGCGAGCGTGGCGCCTTTGACCTAGAAGACCGACCACGTCTAGATCAACTGGCTGATATTTTAGCGTTGGGAACCGTCGCGGACGTCGTACCGCTGGACTCAAACAATCGTTTGCTCGTCGCTCAGGGCCTAAAGCAAATTCGTCAAGGTCGCGCCCACCCAGGTATTCAAGCCTTATTCCACATTGCAGGCAGACAAACGGAGCAGGCCAACGCTTTTGATCTTGGGTTTGCCATTGGCCCCCGCATTAACGCGGCTGGCCGCCTAGAGGATATGAGCATTGGAATACGTTGCTTATGCACCGATGACCCCATCGAGGCCATGGACTTAGCTCAAGAGCTAGACCGCATTAATCAAGCTCGCCGTCAAATTGAAACGCAAATGCATCAAACAGCACTACAGTCCGTAGAGCAAATGATGCAGCTAGAACCCAAGGCCAGTGTCTGTGTGTATCAAGAGGGTTGGCATCAAGGCGTGGTCGGTTTAGTCGCCTCTAGACTCAAAGAGCGCTACTGGCGTCCCACCATTGCCTTCGCTCCTGGCGATCATGGGGAAATCAAAGGCTCAGGCCGCTCTATTCCCGATGTGCATTTACGCGACGTATTGGATTTGGTGTCTAAACGCCACCCCGGATTGATCCTTAAGTTTGGCGGTCACTCGATGGCAGCCGGGTTAAGCATCCACGCCCAATCGCTGCCTCAATTCCAAGAAGCCTTTGATCAAGCCGTCATCGCTTTTACTGGTAAAAGCCATTTTGACCCTGTCATTGAACACGATGGCTCTTTAGCCCCAGCCTTTATGACCATAGAAACGGCGGACTTATTAGCACAACAAGTCTGGGGCGCAGGCTTTCCTGCTCCCACCTTTTTTGATGCGTTCAACGTCATCCACCAACGCGTTTTAAAAGAGAAGCATTTAAAATTACGTGTGGAACGAGACGGTCATATTTTTGATGCCATTTGGTTCAATCACAACGAACCCCTACCAGATCAAATTCACATGGCCTATCGCTTAGACATCAATCACTGGAACGGCCAAAGCCAAGTCCAGTTGATGGTGGACTACGCTGATTAGAAAAAGCGCGCTTTACAGCGCGCTTTTCTGTTTAGGCTGTTTTAGGCGCCCTAGACGAATACACAATCCCGCCCACAATCAATAAAAAGGCAATGCCGTGATAGAGTTCAGGCGATTGCCCCAAAAATAGTAAAGACAACAAGGCAGCAAACAATGGCATTAAATTAGCAAAGAAGCCTGCGGTCGCCGGCCCCACGCGTTGCACCCCTAGGCCCCAGCAACGAAAAGCAATAATAGCGGGCCCAATAGCCACAAACAACAAAGCCAGCACCAAGCCCCAGCTCCAATCAATATGCCAATCCGTGACAGTCCACTCACCCAAAGTAAAAAGACTAGACCACATAATGCCAAAGGTCACTTGGGCCAACAATAAGGTGGACCAGTTTTGTTTTAATTCGGGATCATGACGATCCTGACTTAATAACCAACTATAAAAAGCCCAAGCAATGGTGGCAATCACCATATAAATATCACCCACCACAAAGCGAAACTGCAATAACTGGCCAAAGTCACCACGTACCAAAATAGTCGCCACACCCACCAACGACAATAAAGCCCCCCATAACTGTCGTCCCGAAATACCTGAATTAAAAAACAAACGCCCGACAAGCAGCATCCAAATGGGCATACTGGCATTGACCAAGGTCACATTAATCGGTGAAGACGTATGCAGTGCCATGTACAACAAGGCGTTATACATCCCTACGCCTAATAATCCGAGTACGGCATACTGGCGCCAATTACGCCATAACGGGCTACTCGGACGTAAAATGCGGCCCCCAAACATCGCTAAAATACAAAATGCCAAAAGCCAGCGAATAAAATTCAACGTAATCGGTGGGATCATGTCGCTGATGACTTGCCCCACCACCGCATTGCCAGCCCACAAAAACGTGGGAATCACTAAGAGCAACACCGCTGTGGGTGTAAGTTTTTGGTTCATGTTTTCCCTTTAAAGCCGCTATGCCTAGGTATAAAACTGAAAATTATAGACAAAGCTTTACAATAAACCTAGAACGATGCAGATACCTTATGCGTAAGTCCTTGACAGAAAAAGACTTTTGGACTATAATTGAAATTGATTAAAGTTGTTTTCAACTAGGCAACCCTGCCTACGTCTATCTCTCTCGCCGGTGCTCAGGCATCTGGAGCCACCCAAGCTCGCCTCTTTATCGCGCCATAGCCGCGACAGCACAATTAACTCCTTTAACGAACTGATATCTCGTTAGAGCGGCTAGCTATTTAACTAAAAAGGACTTTATTATGTCAAAAGAAGAACTACTGGAAATGCAGGGCTCTGTTACCGAAGTCTTACCCGATTCCCGTTACCGCGTTGTGTTAGAAAACGGCCACCCTGTTATTGCCTATACTGGCGGTAAAATGCGTCGTCACCACATTCGCATTTTGGCTGGTGATCAGGTCACTCTCGAAATGTCGCCTTATGACCTAACCAAAGGCCGCATTACGTTCCGTCACCTCCCCAAACGTCAAAACGCTGCCCCCACAGGCGCTACTACACAGCGTCGTCGTCGCTAAAACCAAGCGCTCCTCAGCGCTTTATTTCAATTGTGACATGTTATTGTCATATAAAAATGTAACCATATCTATCGTTATTGGCTTTTTTATTATGGTTATGTTTCATGTCAAAAACGCATTTCACTATCAAAAGTAGCTTTGTTGTTTACTTTGCTTTATTGGCCGTTTTTGCTTTATTAACGTATAGCACACTCAACCACCTGACGCGCACCATTGCGCAGTTACAACAAGCCGAGGCCTCCAGGTATCAGGTTTCGCACCTAATTAATGAGTTCCAAGCCCTCACCGAAGCCATGGCTTACAATGCCGTGGCTTTTGTTTCCAGCGAGCAACCCGAATTCAAAGAGGACTTCGAGTCCAGCCAAGCACAATTTCTAGCCCCCGCCCAACAATCGGCCAGTCTACTTGCCCAAATCCATAGCGCCCCGCTAAATGCCACCGAGCACGATTGGTTTGCTAACGCCTATCAGTTAGCCTTAGAACTCAGCTCGGCTCAAAAAGAAGCCATCAGTACAGCCGCTGGCGAATTTGAAGAGGCTGACGGTCAAATCCGCATCGCACTGCCTAATCAACTGATGGCCCAAGCACTGCTGTTTAATCAAGCTCATCAACAAAGCGGCAACGACCTAGGCGCATTACTACAAAACATTGATCTTAGCCAAAGCCAACGCCTACAAGAAGAAATCACCCAGACTACCGCCGATAGCGTTAAAGCCTACTGGATGGCAATGATTAGCCTAGGGGTCATGGTCTTAGGTAGTGGCGTCGGTTTATGGCGACTGTATGGCTCTATACGCACCCCACTTGCCCAAGGGGTACAACAAGCAGAGCAACTCGCACAAGGCAATCTGCATGCCCGCATTGAGCACAATCGACGCGACGAACTGGGTTTGTTACTGGATTCCTTAAATGGCATCGGAACCGGTTTGCAAAGTACCATGAAAGCCGTACAAGAACGCAGCGAAGATATTTTCGTGGCCTCCCAAGAGCTCACTCAAAGCAATAGCAACCTACGTCGCTATAGCGAAGAACAACACCAGCATTTACAGCATACCCAACAGTACTGCTCCAATCTGGCCATGAGCATCCTGAATGAGAGCCAAAACATTCAACAAGCCAATCGCCTTAGCCAAGAAACGGCTACCCTTACTCGTGAAGGCAGCGCCTCTGCACAACACATGGCTCAAGCCATGCAAGCCATTCAAAAAAGCACGAAACAAATCAGCAGTATCACCGAGCTAATCCAAAACATTTCCTTTCAAACCAATATTTTGGCGTTAAATGCTGCCGTGGAAGCCGCCCGTGCGGGCAGTGAAGGTCGTGGTTTTGCTGTCGTCGCAGCAGAGGTCCGCCAACTGGCCTTGCGTTCAGCCCAAGCCTCTCAAGACATTGAACAGCTGATTACGACCAACTTGGAACAAGTCCGTTTGGGTAGTTTATCGGCGGAAAAAACCAATGAAATGACACAGCATATTGAAACCGCCATGGCCAAAGTGCGGCACATTATGGAACACGTCACCACCGCATTCCAAGACCAAAAAGAACAAGTCGAGGACATGGAGCTAGCCGTGACGACCCTTTCCACCATTACAGAACAGAAACTACATGTCATGGATAGTGCCGTCACCTATACGGAATCTCAGCTGCAACAAGTTCAAGGCTTGAATCATATTGTGTCGTTGTTTGACTTTGCTGATACCAAAACATCACCTCACAAAACGCTGCCTTTGGCTTCCTAAAACAACACTACACCGTCCCCACAAAGCAATTTCGGCAAATCATTGAAAATTAGCTAAAATAGGAGAAAAACACAGTTAATTAAATTGTTAATCAGGACTCATAGATGGAATCAGAACACATCAATCAAATCGAAGCTCAACTCGATGATTACCTAGAGCGTACCTCCGAACTTCGGAGGTATCTTTGACTACGATGAAAAAGCCCATCGCTTATACGTAGTCAATGCCGAATTTGAAAACCCCAATATCTGGGATAATCACGAACGCGCCCAAGAACTAGGTCGCGAGAAAAAAAGTCTAGAAACCGTGGTACAAGGCTTGGATGAAATCAGCCAAAGCCTTAACGATGCCAAAGAGCTCTTCGAGCTAGCCTCTCTGGACAATGACGAAGACACCCTCCAAGCCATTGAAAGTGATTGCAATAGCGTCGGAAAACGCATCGAAGAATTCGAATTCCGTCGCATGTTCTCCAACCCTGCTGACAGCCTTAACTGCTTCCTCGATATTCAAGCTGGAGCCGGTGGCACCGAAGCCCAAGACTGGGCCTCGATCTTGTTGCGTCAATACGTACGTTACGCCGAACACAAAGATTTCAAAGTAGAAATACTTGAACAATCCGATGGCGAGGTTGCTGGCATTAAATCCGCCACCCTCAAAGTCGAAGGTGAATACGCGTATGGACTACTACGCACCGAGACCGGTGTGCACCGCTTGGTACGTAAAAGCCCCTTCGACTCCAACAATGGACGTCATACCTCTTTTAGCAGCGTCTTTGTTTACCCCGAAGTCGATGACTCCTTCGAGGTGGAAATCAATCCGGCCGACTTACGCATTGACACCTACCGCGCTAGTGGTGCGGGTGGTCAGCACGTTAACAAAACCGACTCCGCGGTGCGTATCACCCACGAGCCCACGGGCATTGCCGTGCAGTGCCAAAACGACCGTTCACAGCACCGTAACCGCGCTGAAGCCATGCAAATGCTCAAGTCTCGTTTATTCGAGCTAGAAATGCGTCAACGCATGGCCGAGCAACAAAAGCTCGAAGACTCCAAAAGCGATGTCGGTTGGGGCCATCAAATTCGCTCCTATGTACTCGACCAAAGCCGCATCAAAGACCTACGCACCAACGTAGAGATTTCTAACACGCAACGCGTGCTAGATGGCGATCTAGACCCATTCATTGAAGCCAGCCTCAAACAAGGAATCTGATGTGTCCGTAATTCGTGATGTTATTGTCGTCAGTGGAGCCTCTCGTGGCTTGGGCTTGGCCTTGGCCAAGCAATTAGCTCAACCACAACGCCTCATTATCAGCCTAGCGCGTAATAACCCACACGAGCTAGCAACGCATTGTCAGGCGGTTCAAGCCAGTCACCAGTTTATTCACGCTGATCTGGCTTTAACTCAGGGCTGTATGCATGCTATCCAGCAACTACAGCAACTACTGGCCAACCACCAACACGCGCAATCCTTTTGGCTGGTTAACAATGCCGGTACCGTCGCGCCCATGGCACAATCCCATCAACTGGATGACCCCTATCTGGTGTCACACGCGCTACAATTGAACCTTGGCAGTTTAATAAGCCTAAGCGCAAGCTTTCTTGCACATACACCTAGCCATGCGGACCGACGCATTTTAAACATCTCCTCCGGAGCCGGTCGCAAGGCAGTGCCAGGTTGGGGCGTTTACGGGGCCACCAAAGCCGCCGTTGACCACTTCACCCACACCCTAGCCCTAGAGCACACCCATGTACGTGCTGTCGCTTTGGCCCCAGGCGTCATCGACACCGATATGCAAGCCGATATTCGCCAAACGTCTCCCGATTTATTCCCTAATCGAGAGCGTTTTATTGATCTGCACCAAAACCAACAACTTGCCTCAGCCGAATTTACCGCTGAGCACATTGCCCGTTATCTTGCGAATGAGACCTTCGGCACGCAAACCGTCGATGATATTCGCCATTACTTTTAATTGTTTTACACATGACTTCTACTCCAGAGTCAACTCACGTTGACGAAAATCATCTTATTGCCGAGCGCCGCGCCAAACTCCACGCTTTACGCGAGCAAGGCAATGCCTACCCCAATGATTACCAGCCTGAGCACCATGCGCAACAATTGCACCAACTGTATGGTGAACTAGACAAAGAAACCCTTGCGACTACCCCCTATCAGGTTAGCGTAGCGGGTCGTATGATGCTCAAGCGCGTCATGGGTAAAGCCAGCTTTGCTACCCTGCAAGACAGTAGCGGCCGCATTCAAATTTACCTAGACAAAAGCACGCTCAGCGATGAGGTTTACGAGCAATTTAAAACCTGGGATATTGGCGATATTCTAGCGGTGCAAGGCGAGGTATTTAAAACCAACAAAGGCGAGCTTTCCATCAAAGCCCACGAAGTCCGTCTTTTGGTGAAATCACTGCGCCCCTTGCCCGACAAATTCCACGGTTTGGCTGACCAAGAACTACGTTACCGTCAGCGTTACGTAGACTTGATCATGAGCGATGAGACACGCACTACTTTTTTAGCGCGTAGCAAAGCCATCAATAGCATCCGTCAGTACATGACCGATGCCAATTTCCTCGAAGTCGAAACCCCTATGTTGCACCCCATTCCTGGTGGCGCAGCAGCCAAGCCCTTTATCACGCACCACAATGCGCTTGATATGGAGATGTACTTACGTATCGCTCCAGAGCTATACCTAAAACGGTTAGTAGTGGGTGGTTTCGAGCGCGTTTTTGAAATTAACCGCAACTTCCGCAACGAAGGGGTCAGTCCACGCCACAATCCCGAATTCACCATGATGGAATTCTATGCGGCATACACTAACCACCATTGGTTGATGGACTTTACCGAGGCCTTGATTCGTGCTGCTGCCGTTGCTGCCTGTGGCACAGCTCAGCTCAACTACCAAGACCAAGAGCTACGTCTAGACCAGCCCTTCGATCGCTTAACCATTGTGGAAGCCATTCAAAAATACTTCCCCAACTACAGCACCGAACAACTCAACGACATCGATTTCGTGCGTGCCGAACTCACTCGAAAAAAAGTCGACATCAACGCCCCTGCCTTTTTACATGCTGGCATCGGTGCGTTGCAATTAGCCTTATTCGAGGAAACCGCCGAATCCAAACTGTGGCACCCCACCTTTATTGTGGACTACCCAGTCGAAGTCTCTCCTCTGGCTCGTGCCTCAGACAACGATCCCGCCATTACCGAGCGTTTTGAGTTGTTTATTACAGGTCGTGAAATTGCCAATGGTTTCTCAGAGCTGAATGATCCCGAAGACCAAGCCGCACGTTTCTTAGCCCAAGTCGAAGCCAAAGACGCTGGCGACGAAGAAGCCATGTATTTTGATGCGGATTATATTCGTGCGCTGGAATACGGTATGCCACCCACAGGAGGTTGTGGTATTGGTATCGACCGTTTGGTAATGTTGCTAACTAACAGCGCCAGCATTCGTGATGTGATTCTATTCCCGCACCTACGTCGCGCAGAATAAAAGCCAAACCGTGTACGAGGGGGCTATGCCCCCGATTCCCTTGTGGGATGCGCAGGCATACATGAGTTCACTAAGCAGTGCTCGCTCGTTTCACTCGCTCCGCGCTGAACCGTTCACCCATGTATACCTGCACTCCCCTAGGTAATGAATAGCCTCCCCCTCGTACACGGGGGTGATATTAAACGGTGAAGGACTCACCACAACCACATGCGGCTTTTTCGTTGGGATTACGAAATTTAAACGTAGCGCTTAAGCCTTTGCGCTCAAAATCGATTTGAGTGCCATCTACAAAGGGAAGACTGCGCGGATCCACATAAACCCGAACACCCTGATCCTCAAAAATATGGTCCTCTGCCCCGAC
This sequence comes from uncultured Paenalcaligenes sp., assembly GCA_947626245.1. GTDB lineage: Bacteria > Pseudomonadota > Gammaproteobacteria > Burkholderiales > Burkholderiaceae_B > Paenalcaligenes. The sequence continues at coordinate 11,916 of CANQRK010000036.1, forward strand.
CTCATCCACATAATCCACATCGTAGGCCATACCTGAACAACCCGTCAGACGTACCCCTAAGCGTAGGCCCAGACCTGAACCACGCTTTTCCAAATGTTTTGTGATGTGCTCGGCAGCTTGAGCTGTCAGCGTAATAGACATATATACCTCTTAGTGCATTAGGCTTGCCTCGGCCTGACGCCAAGCAAGCAATAATTGTTCCACTGCTTCGGAAGCCAACCAGATACAGTGTAGCTTAACACTGGCTAGCTCTAAAGCACTGGCGATGTTTTGTGTATCCATGTGTTCAAGTTGATCTTGGCTTAGCCCAATCAAGCTTTCACACAAATAGTCAGCAGTGGCAATACAAGCGCCGCAGCCATAGGCTTTAAAGCGCGCGGCCGTAATACGTGGCTCGATCGCATCCACCACCACATCTAAGGCAATAACTGCCCCTTGTTCTTGGGCACCTACTGTGACCCTTAAGACAGCCTCTCCGGACAAAGACCCCGCAAATTGAGGCTGCATAAATCGTGTACGTACGGCATCAGAATACATAGGAGTCCTTTATTGAGCCAAAGCCAAACCCGATTCAGAAGACCACAACGGCGATAAAGCGCGCAAACGACGTACTTGCGTCACTATTTCAGCCAATGCAATATCTACGTCTGCCTGAGTGGTTTGTCGTCCTAAACTGATACGTAGCGAGCTATGCGCCAGCTGCGGCTCTAGCCCCAAAGCCGTCAATACATACGAAGGCGCCAAACTAGCGGAGGTACAAGCCGAACCACTGGACACGGCAATGCCTTGCAAAGACATCATTAAGGCCTCACCTTCGATGCCCGCAAAACTCATGTTTAAATTCGTGGGCAAACGCTGTGAAAGAGAGCCATTTAAATAAATGTGAGGCAATTCAGCCTGCAGCTGTTGCCAGAGCTCATCACGCATAGCTAACAAACGAGCCGACTCGGCAGAGAGCTCTTGGTGGGCTAGCTCAAACGCCGCCCCCATACCCACAATTTGGTGAGTTGCCAACGTCCCCGACCTAAAGCCGCGCTCGTGACCACCACCATGAATTTGAGCCTCTAGACGTACGCGTGGCTTGCGTCGCACATACAAAGCGCCTATGCCCTTGGGGCCATACACTTTATGAGCAGACAGCGACATTAAATCCACCTGTAATGCATTAACATCTAAGGGGATTTTACCTGCTGCCTGAGCAGCATCCACATGGAAAATCACCTGATGCTGTGCGCATAACGCACCGATGGCTGCAATATCTTGGAGAACACCAATTTCATTATTCGCCGCCATCACCGAGACCAGAATCGTATCCGCCCGCAAAGCCGCTTGCAGTTGATCTAACTGAATGAGACCTTCGGCATTGACGGGCAAATAGGTGACCTCAAAACCCTGCGTTTCCAAATAAGCAAAGGTGTCTAATACGGCTTTGTGTTCCGTATTGACCGTAATTAAATGCTTGCCCTGATCGGCATACGCATAAGCGGCCCCTTTGATGGCCAAATTGTTAGACTCAGTCGCACCTGAGGTCCAAACAATTTCTCGGGGCTGTGCGTGAATTAAGGCAGCTACCTGAGCTCGCGCTCGTTCTACTGCCTCTTCGGCATCCCAACCATAAACATGACTACTGGAAGCCGGGTTACCGAAATGGGTGGTTAACCAGGGCATCATTTGTTCTAGGACACGCGCGTCCAACGGCGTTGTTGCCGCATAATCTAAATAAACAGGATAGGTGGTAGACAAAACCAACTCCAAGTAAAAAATCTAACACGCTGCGCGTTCGGGGGTAATACGATGGGTCGTGTGCTTGCCCTCGTCTTGTTGCTGACGTACCGAGGCTTCGAGCTGACGCATACGCTGTTGATCGACCAAATCTTGCAACGAAACGGAATCCAGATAATCCACCATTTTTCGGCTAAGATTTGCCCAGAGCTCGTGCGTCATGCACTGAATACGATTGCCATTCTCATCTTTTTCACAATCACCCTTGCCGCCGCATTTGGTCGCATCTAAGGGCTCGTCTACGGCAAAAATAATATCAGCAACCGTAATATGACGTGCTAAGCGGGCCAAACTATAACCGCCACCCGGGCCGCGGGTACTATCGACCAATTCATGGCGGCGCAAGCGACCGAATAGCTGTTCTAGATAAGACAAGGAGATACTTTGACGCTCACTGATCTTAGCTAAGGTAACTGGCCCACTCTGTTGGCGCAATGCCAAATCTATCATTGCAGTCACTGCAAATCGTCCTTTAGTGGTTAAACGCATACTAAATTCCTTGAGAGAGGCTATATAGAGTGAAGTGTAAAGTCATACCCGACTAAATTAGTCCAGTATAACAAATACCCACTATTTCAGTAAGGGATTACAGACTTTTAACTGATTTTGTTTTATATATGCCAAACATGACACTCATTATCTAGCTAAGTAGCGCTTGTTCTTTTAAGCGACGTAGCTGATCTCGGGTCTGAGCTGCCGCCTCGAACTCTAGGTTTTTTGCTTGATCCATCATTTGTTTTTCCAAGCGTTTTAGCTCACGCGCCAATACTTTCTCATCTCGCAGCACACTCAAGTCAAAAGTTTCCAGTACCGGATCGGCGGTTTGAGCAGGCGCTAGTACCCCATCAATTAAATCACGGACGGCTTTGTTAACGCCCCGGGCGGTAATGCCATGGTCGCTATTAAATTTAAGCTGCTTTTCCCGTCGACGCTCGGTTTCATCCATGGCTTTACGCATAGAATCCGTAATACGGTCTGCATATAAAATGGCATGACCGTTTAGATTACGCGCCGCACGCCCGATGGTTTGGATTAGACTACGCTCCGAGCGTAAAAATCCCTCTTTGTCCGCATCTAAAATAGCGACCAACGACACCTCGGGAATATCCAACCCTTCGCGCAACAAGTTAATACCGACCAATACATCGAATACCCCCAAGCGCAGATCACGAATAATTTCGACGCGCTCTACCGTATCAATATCGGAATGCAAATAACGAACCTTAACGCCGTGCTCGGCCAAAAACTCGCTAAGGTCCTCGGACATTCGTTTGGTTAAGGTCGTAATTAACACGCGCTCTTGGACCGCCACTCGACGCGTAATTTCATCGAGCACATCGTCGACCTGCGTGCTGGCTGGACGCACCTCGACCAAGGGGTCCACTAAACCTGTCGGTCGTACCACCTGCTCGACCACTAAATCGGCATGCTCTTGCTCATAGGCGGCAGGCGTTGCCGAGACAAAAATGGTTTGCGGCATCCGCTGCTCGAATTCATCCATTTTTAATGGTCTGTTGTCTAGAGCAGACGGCAGCCTAAAACCAAACTGCACCAAGGTTTCCTTGCGAGAACGGTCTCCCTTGTACATGCCCCCAATTTGCCCCATCGTGACATGACTTTCATCAATGAACATAATGGAATTTTTAGGCAGATAATCGATTAAGGTCGGGGGTGGGTCACCCTCTTTGGCACCGGACAAATGACGCGAGTAGTTTTCAATGCCCTTACAGAAACCCAGTTCGTGCATCATTTCTAAATCAAAACGCGTACGTTGTTCTAGCCGCTGGGCTTCGACCAACATATCTTGCGCAGTGAAATAGGCTAACCGCTCTTTTAGCTCGGCTTTAATGGTTTCAACAGCGCGCAGCACGGTTTCACGAGGCGTCACAAAATGCGAACCAGGATACACCGTAAAACGCACCACCTCTTGTTGCACCTTGCCCGTTAACGGATCAAACAAGGCCAAGCTTTCAATCTCGTCATCAAACAACGTGATACGTAAGGCTAATTCGGCATGCTCAGCAGGGAAAATATCGACAATTTCGCCCCGCGCCCTGAACATGCCACGCTCGAACTCCGTGTCATTACGCTCGTACTGCATGGAGACCAACCGTGCCAAGAGCTCTTGACGACCAATTTCATCCCCCTGACGCAAAGTCAGTACCATGGCATGGTAATCGGCGGGGTTACCAATACCGTAAATACACGACACCGAGCCCACAATAATCGTATCGGGACGCTCAAGCAGACTTTTAGTCGCCGACAAACGCATTTGCTCGATATGTTCGTTAATAGATGAGTCTTTTTCTATAAATAAGTCGCGCGAAGGCACATACGCCTCCGGCTGATAGTAATCGTAATACGATACAAAATACTCGACTGCATTTTTAGGAAAAAACTCGCGCATTTCCGAATACAACTGCGCGGCCAAGGTTTTATTTGGCGCTAAAATAATCGCCGGTCGCCCACTGCGCGCAATCACATTCGCCATGGTGTAGGTTTTACCTGAGCCGGTTACCCCCAATAACGTTTGGTACATTAAGCCATCGGACAAGGCCTCGTTCAAGGCCGCAATCGCCGTCGGCTGGTCACCTGCGGGCGGATAGGGCTGATAAAGTTGAAATGGACTATTCGGATATTGAACGAATTGCGGCTTAAAGGTTTGCATACGTCACCCAGATTGATAGATACTCTCATTATCTCATTATTTCTTAACGCATTTTCTGTTATCTTTATGAATACCCTTTTCGCACATGTTCCCCAGGTCCCTCGTGACCCTATCCTTGGCCTCAACGAGCTATTCCAAGCTGATGACCGTCCCAACAAAATTAATTTAGGCGTTGGTGTTTATTACGATGAGCAAGGCCATATGCCATTGCTACAGGTGGT